>CACVAX010000014.1 GCA_902727935.1 uncultured Sulfurovum sp.
TAGAGGTGGGCCTAGAGGGAGGGTTATACCTGGCTCCATTCCGAACCCAGAAGTCAAGCCTCCCATCGCCGATAATACTTATCCTGTCTGGATTGGGAATGTAGGTCGCTGCCTCTTTGATTTCTTTTTTTATTCTTTCTTTATCCCTTTTATTTACTCTTTACCTCTTTTTACTACAGCCCTTTTCCCTTTTTTACCTTCCTATTTATTTTACTCTTTTCTATTATTCGATATAATGCAAAATTAATTATATATTAGGATATTTTGTGTCAAAAAAAATAGCATCTGCAAGAATTTCAGAAAAAAGCTCACAGTTACTGCAAGAGTTAAACAACTCATTACCATTTGATAAAGTTTTATACAGAGAAGATATTGAGGGTTCAAGGGCACATGCTTTTATGTTGGCTGAGCAAGAGATTATTTCTAAAGAGGACTATGCTTTAATTGAAAAAGGTTTAGTTGAAATATATGAAGAGATAGAATCAGGACAATACCTGCTTAATGGTGATGAAGAAGATATTCATATGGCGATAGAAGGTTATTTGACAGAGAAAATTGGAGATGCTGGAAAACGTTTACACACAGCACGTTCGCGTAATGATCAAGTTGCTCTTGACTTTAGACTGTTTGTGCAGCGAAATACACAAGCCATAGCTGATTTACTTTTGCAGAACATTAGAACATTAACTAAAGTGGCTTCTAAAAATACAGCTACCTTACTTCCAGGAATGACACATTTGCAACATGCTCAACCTATTAACTTTGGTTACCATATGATGGCGTATGCTTCTATGTTTAAACGTGACTATGAAAGATTTACTTCTTCGTATGAACGTAATAACTATTCACCAATTGGTTGTGCTGCTTTGGCTGGTACGCCCCATGCGATTAATCGTAAGACGACAGCAGAAAAACTCGGATTTAAAGCTCCTACTTTAAATTGTCTTGACACGGTTAGTGACAGAGACTTTGCCTTGGAAATCCTCTTTAACATTTCAACCATGATGATGCACATGAGTCGTTTAAGTGAAGAGCTTATTTTATGGTCAGCTTCAGAGTTTAAGTTTGTAAAGCTTTCAGATAAACATGCTACTGGTTCATCTATTATGCCTCAAAAGAAGAACCCTGATATTCCAGAACTTTTACGTGGGAAAACAGGTAGAGTAAATGGTAACCTTGTTTCACTGCTAACAGTGATGAAAGGGCTTCCTCTTGCTTATAACAAAGACATGCAAGAGGATAAAGAAGGTGTTTTTGATTCAGTAAAAACAGCGCTTTTATCATTAGAAGTTTTAAACGAAATGATAGATGAAATGACTGTAAATGTTGATGAAATGAATAAAGCTTGTATGATTGGACATTTATCTGCAACAGATTTAGCTGACTATCTTGTAAAAGAAGTTGGAATCCCTTTTCGTGATGCTTATCATATTACAGGAAATGTAGTAAATGTAGCAGAGGAGAAAGGTTTAGATATTTCTGAATTGATTTTTGAAGATTTACAAGCTGTAGATGATAGAATAGGTAAAGATGTAGTTGCTTTACTTGACAATAGAGCTTCTATGAATGCTCGTCAGTCTGAAGGTGGAACTAGTACTATTAGAACTGAAGAACAGATTGATGCTTTAGTAACTTGGTTAAAAGAACAGCAATAGGAAATAGAATGTTTGGATTATTTAAAGCAAAAAAACAGATATTAGTATCACCAGCTGATGGGGATGTTATTGATTTAGCTGACGTTCCTGATGAAGTTTTTTCTCAAAAAATGGCTGGAGAGGGTATTGCTATTTTTCCATGCTCTAATACCTTTGTGACTCCTGTAGCAGGGGTCATTACTAAGATCTTTTCTACGAATCATGCCTTTTCCATTAAAACAAAATTGGGACTAGAAGTCTTGGTTCATATTGGACTTGACACAGTAGAGCTTAATGGTGAAGGTTTTAAACGTGTGGCAAAAGAGGGTGATACGGTAAATGTTGGTAAACCTATTATTGTGGCTGATTTAGAGTTTATTCAGTCCAAAGGTAAAGAGATTATTACGCCCATTGTTGTCAATCATGAAAAAGATTTATTTCTTAGTTGTGATAAAGTACGCACCATTCGTGAAGGTGATAATTTACTAGAGGTAAATATTAAATAGAGCTTTTAATCTTTACAAAAAGTATCGATATATAAATTCTCAACTTTAATTCTAGCCCACTCATGGTTAACATTTCGTAAGAATTTAAGGGATGCTTTCTTATGAGGGTTATTGTTAAAGCAGTTAATTTTAATTTTTTTTCCTAACTCTTCCCAACCATAATATTCCACAAGTTTATCTATGATTTCTGCTAGTTTTACACCGTGTAAAGGGTTATTATTTGAATGGTTCATATTGATTCTTTATTTTAATTTTACTATTATATGACAATTTGACATATTTTTAGGTTATTTTGTAAAAATGTTCTATACTGTTGCTATGAAAAGTATAAAAGAACTACATAAAGATGATAAACCAAGAGAAAAATTAGTTAAAAAAGGAGTACAAGCTCTAAAAAATGATGAACTCCTTTCTGTACTTATTGGCTCTGGAATTCAAGGAAAAGATGTTCGTAAACTTTCTAAAGAGATTATTGCTATGATGGATGAATCCTTTGAAAACTTATCTCTTGATAAACTCTTAAATATTCATGGTTTAGGGATAGCAAAGGCTTCTCAAATAATTTCTGCCTTGGAACTTGCTAAACGTTACACTGCACAGTCTAATAAAAAAATAACTTCAGCCGAAGATGTTTACCATGAATTAAAAGAGTTTAGCAGTAAACAACAAGAGTATTTTCTAGTGATGACACTTGACGGTGCTTCTCATATTATTAACACACGAACGGTTTTTATAGGCACATTAAATCAAAGTTTAGTTCATCCAAGAGAGGTTTTTGCTGATGCCATTGGTGATAGAGCAGCAGGAATTATTGTGGCACACAATCATCCAAGTGGAACATTGGCTGCTAGTAGAGCAGACATACAAATTACTCAACGTTTAGAGGAAGTAGCAAAATTGGTTGGGATTGAGTTATGTGACCATGTTATATTGGCTAAAGATGGTTTTTATAGTTTTACGGAAGAAGGATTATTATGAGTTATGCTACTCTGCCTGAATTTCTTACAGGCTGAATAGCTTACTTTAAATAAACATAAGAAACAATTCCAACAAAAATCAAAGCACCCATAATAAGATAAATAGTTCGTCTTTTTTCGGGTGTTTCATTATTATTATAATCGTCAATTGTGTCCATGGTTGGTTCATCAGTTAGTTTCATCATATATCCTTTTCTAATAATTATTATAATTTTATTATAACAAACTTTCTATAAGATTGGCTGACTATAATCACGACCATAGAGAAGGAGTCATGAATGGCAGTAGCGTTAGAACAGACAGTAAACAAAGAGATAGTACAGCGAATGGTAAATACTTTTTATGCAAAAATAATTAAAGATGAACTGGTTGGTTCATTTTTTACAGATAGATTTGGTGATGACATTGAAAGTAAGGTATGGAAAGAACATTTGATTCTTTTATCAAACTACTGGTCTATGTTAATGTTGGGTGAAAATGACTATCAAGGTCGTCCTATGGCACCTCATTTTGATATGCCTGGGATTAGCAGAAAAGCCTTTGAACAGTGGCTTTTCTTGTTTCATGAAACAGTAGATGAAATTTACATTCCTAAAATAGGAGAATATTTTAAAAACCAAAGTAACGATGTGGCAAGACGTTTCATGTTAAATCTAGGGTTGTAGGGCTTTTTTAATAAGCTCTGCTACTGTTTCAGCTCTTGTTCCTAGAACTACCTGAAGGGTAGTTTGGGTAGGTTTGATGACTCCTTTTGCTCCAAGTTTTAGGAGTGTTTCATCATTGACTGCATTTGAATTTTTAACTTCCATACGGAGGCGTGTAATACAGGCATCGGTAAAAACAATATTTTCTTTTCCTCCAAAAGCTTCTATAAACGCTAATGCTTCATTGGATGTTTTTGTTTTTTCGTCGTTGTTATCATCTGAAAAAATTTTATATTTAAAAATCTTAATAAGATAATACGAAAGCATAAAATAGATAAACCCAAAAGCCAAACCAAGAGGTAAAATAAGCAGAGGATTAGTTGCTAATTTGTAGTTAATAATGTAGTCAATAAACCCTGCTGAAAAACCATAACCATGATGAATATCTAAAAAGTGAGCTGATGCCACAGCTAAGCCTGTGAGTAAAGCATGAAGTAAGAAGAGTAGAGGAGCAATGAATAAAAATAAAAACTCTAAAGGTTCTGTAATTCCTGTTAAAAAAGAGGTAAAAGCCACACCAGCTAAAATAGCGCCTGCTTTTTTTCGTTGTGCTTTGGCTGTGGTAGCATAGATAGCTAATGCCATAGCAGGTAGACCAAACATCATGGTGACGTAAAAACCTGCCATGTAGATTCCAGCTTTTGGGTCACCAGCGAAGAAACGGTGTAGGTCTCCGTTGGCTACTAGAGTTGCTCCATCTTTAATGTACTCATATTCGCCTACTTGGAAAAGGAAAACAGAGTTTAAGATGTGGTGTAAGCCCAATGGAATAAGCAAACGATTTAGCGTTCCGTAAAGGAATGAACCGATTTCATCTAAAGATATAATGGTATTTGAAAAAGTGTCGATACCACTTTGAGCATAATGCCAGAAATAACCAGCCAATACACCCACCACAATAGAAGATAACGCTGTAATAATAGGCACAAAACGTTTTCCACCAAAGAAGCCTAAAAATTCTGGAGGCTTTATGGTATGAAAACGGTTGTACAGCACACCAGCTAAAATACCGATGATAATACCAATGAACACACCCATGTTCAGGTCTTTGTCTATTTCTAAATAGACTGCTTTGGCTATCAATATTCCTACTAAGGCTGAAAGCGCTGCTGCACCATCGTTATTTTTAGCTAAGCCATAGGCAATACCCACAGCAAAGAGCATGTCTAAGTTAGAAAAAACGGTTTCACCAGCTACTTTCATGATGTTCGCAATGTCACCGTTTATGTAAGGAATATCGCCAAAGCCAAGACGTAATAAAATGGCTGCTATGGGTAAAACAGCAATGGGGGTCATGAGGGCTTTACCGATTTTTTGTAATAGACTAAACATGTCGGATTCTTTCTTTGAGTTCTGGTATGAGTTTGGCTGAAACAGAGAGCGTTTTATAGCCCATGGTTAATAAGTTTTCAAGAGATTTCTCTTCAGCTGCTAACTCTCCACAAATACTAATGGGCTTTTGGGTACTGCTGATAATTTGTTTGAGTGCTTCCATAAGTATAGGCGAGTTTACATTGACTTTTAAACTAGGATGGGTTCGTTCAATGGCAAAAAGATACTGTGTTAAATCATTTGAGCCAATGGAGTAAAAGTCTACTAGTTCGTCAAAGGTGTGAAGGGCAAAAATAACAGATGGAACTTCAAGCATGATTCCAAAAGATATTTTTTCTATATTAATTTGCTGTTCTTCATAAATCTTAAGGGCAATCGCTTTGGCTTCTATGAACTCTTCTGTGTTGCTTACCATGGGAAACATGATTTTTATTTTTGTATTTTGAACTTCCCTTGAAGCCAATCCTATGGCTAAGAGTTGCTCTTTAAAAAGTGTCTGTTCTTGGAGTGAAAAGCGTATGCCCCGTACTCCTAAAAAGGGATTGCTTTCTTTGTCCATAGGAAGATACGGTAAAGACTTATCTCCTCCTATATCCAATGTTCTGACGGTTACGTTAGCAAAGAGCTTAAAGATTTCTAGGTAAGAAGCAGTTTGTTCTTCAACGGTTGGCTTTTGTTGGCTAAAAAGAAACTCTGTTCTTAAAAGTCCAATACCATCTGCCCCTGAACCTTTGGCCTCTTTTGCAGAGTTGAGGTCGGTAATATTGGCTAAAACTTTGATGTTTTTTCCATTAATTGTTTGGGTGCTTTCAAAACGTTTTTCAAAACTTAGGTCTAAAGATTCTATAAAGGCTATTTGTTTTTCTTTGGCTTTTTTTACATCATTTTTACTTGGTACTAAGATGAGGTCTCCAGAGTTGGCATCTAAGATGGCTTGTTTACTCAATTCAATGCTCTCTTGGATAATAAGTGAAGGAATGGCTGCTGAACGTAAAAGTATGGCTGTATGAGAAGTACTGTTTCCACTTTGTAAAATGACGCCTTTTATAGGTGTTTGGTTAAGTTGTTCAATGTGACTAGGCAGTAATTCTTTGGCGACTAAAATATAAGGAAAAACAGGAAGCTCAAGCTCTTTGTGTATACCAAGATGTTTTAAAACTTGTTGTTCTAAATCTTGGTAGTCAGCTATCCGTGATTCAAATATTGTATTTTTTAGTTGATGACACTCCTCTTGGATGAGATTTTTAAACTCTTGGACATTTGCAAAGTTGCTGTTAAATACACTAGAAGAGAGTAACTCTTTTTGGGCTAAGAAAATTTGTGATGCTTCTAGGACTTTGTTCTGCTCATAGTGACTAAGCAGTTCTTTTTTGGTTTGATTAATGGCTTCACGTAAAGTAGCTGGAGAGTTCTCTTCAATGCGTTCCAAAATTTTTGCATGTACTATGGGTGCAATGGCAATGCCTTTGGCAATGCTTTCTCCTTTTAAGGTAACTGATTCATAGATTGTACTTACTTGTGTGATTTCTTCAATTTTTTTGTCATTTTTCATGAGGTTATTAAAAAATATCATCAATTCATCATTGGCTTTTTGAGCTTCTTTTCCTTTACATCTCAGTGTAAAACTATCTTCTTTTTCTAAGGATAAAGACAAAATAGCTGGAACTTGTGTGGCAGACACTTCTTTTTTATGGGCGAGTAGGGTAATTTTGGCATTAAACTTTTTAGCTTCATTCACAAATTGTGCAATGGGTCGAAGATGAAAACCGTTGCTTGAAGTAACAGTTAAAGTTGTGTTGATGGTAGTATTAATATTAAATAATCGTTGTAATAAATTCATGAAGATATTGTAGCCAATAGATTTTCGTGTAAAACTGAATATTTTATTTATTATTTTATTTATGTTAAATATTAATAATAAATACACTATACTATTAAATATTAATATATTTTAAAGGAAATAGAATGAAAACATTCAAATGGTTATTTTTAAGCAGTGTACTTTTATTACTAACTTCATCGCCTCTTATGGCTGAACGTGCTGATTTAAGCTGGATTCAAAGTTGGGGATACCAATTACAAGAGGTAAATCTTGCTCAAGTAGAAAACTCGACCTATGATGTGATGGTTATCGATTACAGTAAAGAGGGTGATGATGCTTCTGCTTTTACAGCCGAAGAAATAGCATCACTTCAAGCCAGTGGCAAAATTGTTTTGGCATATCTCTCTATTGGTGAAGCAGAAGATTACCGTTTTTATTGGAAAAAAAGATGGGAGAGTAAAAAACCAAATTTTTTAGAAGCAGAAAATCCTAATTGGGCTGGGAACTATAAGGTTAAATATTGGAGTAAAGCTTGGTGGAATAAAGGATTACAACCCTACTTAGACAAAATATTAGCTGCTGGATTTGATGGTGTCTACCTTGATATTATAGATGGGTACTATTACTTTGGTGAAAAAGATGGTAAAATGAGAAAGAGAGCCAATCAGATGGTAAAATTAGTAGAAAAAATTGCAAACTATAGCAGAGCAGAGTTTGGTGATGAATTTATAGTTACGCCTCAAAATGGATTAGGCATTTTAGATGATTGTTCAAATCAATATAGACAACGGTATTTAGAGGCAATAGATGCAGTAGGGGTTGAAAGCCTTTATTATAATGTCTATAGTGAAGAAGATAAAAACTACAGACTTGAAAAACTTGGAGTTTTGAATGATGCAAATAAATTGATTTTAAATGTTGAGTACATTAGTGAAAATTTATATGATGCATATTATGATACTTGGGAAAATAGTAGTCTAAATATCGTGGGCTACCCAGCAGATGAAGAGACAGCACTGGATGAATTGGTAGAGCCATTTAACTAAAAGGGTCAAAACCTTTTAGTGTAAGCATGACAATAGGGTTTAGCATTTCTAAGCTTATAGTAGTTTTGATGGTCTTCTTCAGCTTTATAAAATACATGTTCATTGGCATCTTTTAACATGGTTGCAATGTGCATTCCTTTGTCTTCCAATTTTTTGATGAGTTTGGTGGCAATCTCCTCTTCTTGGGTATTATTGGTAAAAATGGCTGAAAGGTATTGTGGACCAATATCTGGACCTTGACCATTCATCTGTTCTGGGTCATGGGTTTCAAAAAAGAGTTTACAGAGCGTTTCAAAGCTTACTTTTTCGCTATCATAAGTCACTTCCACAGCTTCTAAGTGACCAGTTTTTTTTCCACAAACTTCTCGGTAAGTTGGGTTTGTAGTATGTCCACCCATATAGCCTGAGTCAGCGTTAAAAACACCTTCTTGTTTTTGAAACCAATATTCCGTTCCCCAAAAACATCCTGAAGCAAAGTACGCTTTTTTGTAGCGTTGGTCATTAGCTATGGCTTGAAAGTCTAAAGAGACAGAGTTCACACAGTGTCGTCTACTTTTAGGGGTGAGTTGTTCCCCCATAAAGACATGACCTAAATGTCCTCCACAGTTAGCACAAACAATTTCAACCCTGTGTCCATCAGCATCAGCAATGGTTTTAACAGCATCTGGAATGGCATCATCAAAACTTGGCCAACCTGAACCTGAATCAAACTTATCTTGTGAGGTGAAAAGAGGAGCATTACATTTTTTACAATTATAGACTCCAGTTTCGTAGAAGCCATCATATTTTCCAGAGAAGGGCATCTCTGTTCCTTTGTTTTCTATAATTCTTATCTCTTCAGCCGTTAAATCGTTATATTTCATAGAGTAGCTCCTAATTTTTATTATCACATATAACATTATTTATTAAATTACAGGCATGAAAAACTAAATTGATGATATAAAATTTTAGATAATTAAAAAGCGTCTTATTTTGTAACTTTTTTAATGCTGATTTTAGCTTTAAATTTGTGATTTAAATGTGAATCAGTACAATCAGTACACAATTCTGTTATAATATACTTTATATTTTAGAATAAAGGAATATTAAGCTATGAATCAACGAACAATTAGTCAAGCTGTAGAAGTTGTTGGTATTGGGTTACATAAAGGTGAACCTATTAAGTTACGTCTTGAACCATTAGGTATTAATGCAGGGATTGTCTTTTACCGTGAAGATTTAGCTTTAAGTATTCCTCTTTCTCCTTCTGTAGTTGTCGATACACAAATGGCTACAGTTATTGGTGGGGCTAAGGGTACTATCTCTACCATAGAACATTTTCTTTCGGCTGTTTATGCCTATGGTATTGACAACATGCGTGTGGTTGTTGATGGAAATGAAATGCCAATTATGGATGGTTCAGCAGCTTCTTTTTGTTTATTATTAGATGAAGCAGGTATTCAAGAACAAGATGCACCTAAAGAGATTATTCGTATTAAGAAGGCTGTTGAAGTGTGTGATGGTGATAAATTTGTAAGGGTTGAACCAAGTGACAAAGTTACTTTTGATTTTGAAATTGACTTTAAGCATCCAGTTATTGGTCAGCAATCTCAATCTTACTCTTTTGGAACACGACCTTTCTTAGAAGAAATTGCTCGTGCTAGAACTTTTGGTTTTGCTCGTGATATTCAATACTTACAAAGTATTAACCTTGCTTTAGGGGCAAGTTTAAACAATGCTATTGGGTTGGATGATGAAAAAGTTTTAAACCCAGAAGGTTTAAGATTTGAGAATGAGTTCGCACGTCATAAGATTTTAGATGCCATGGGTGATATGATGGTAACAGGACATAATATCTTAGGAGCTTATTCTTCATTTGCAGGTAGTCACAAACTAAATCATGAATTAACAGTTGCTTTATTGGCTGATACAGCAAACTATGAAATGGTTTCATTATCTAAAGTTCAGAGTCGAGAGTTTGTTAAAAGCTTTGCCTAATTCTTACAAAATTCTTATTATATCTATCTCTTCACCTTTACTTATAGGGGTGTATAGAGATGAGAAACTCATTGAAACAGTTGAGAATTTAGGAAAAACTTCAGAAGTACTTTTAAAAATTTTAGATGAACTCTCTTCCAAATATAATTATTCTCACATCATTTATACTTCTGGACCTGGTTCTTATATGGCAATTAAATTGACGTATATTACCTTACGTTCTTTAGAAATTTTAAAAAATATTAGCTTTGAAGCTTGTGAAGCTTTTGAACTAAATGAACAAAAACCCATAAAAGCGATGGGGAAATTGTACTTTATCAAAGAAAAAGATACTATAATAACAAAAAAATTTGATGAGGTGTTAGAGCAACGGTTTTCATTACCTTCCATGTTGAGTGAAGTGACTGTTTTAGACAATAATAAGCCGTTGTATATTCTTCCTGCCGTGTAATGTTAAAAGAAAACATTGAGATTTTCTTTTAAGTTATAACATCGACAAAGGAAGTACTTTGTTTGTTTCAGTACCAGCAACATCAGCCAATCTTGGACCGGGTTTTGACACACTTGGTTTAGCTATTAACTTTCGTAATGAAGTTAGTATTAAGCCATCACGTTTCTTTTCTGTCTCTACTCGTGGAGAAGGTGCAGAGAATCCTCATATCCGTAAAAACATTCTTTTTATGAACATCTTTAATAAGCAGTTTGCGAAAATTAAGGGCTATAAGGAGGATGAAAAACGTGAAAACTTTCGTTTTGAATTTACCAATCGTATTCCTATCTCTCGTGGTCTTGGTTCTTCATCAGCTGTTATTACGGCTGCACTAACTTCAGCTTATGTGGCAGCAGGAGAGCGTTATAGTAAACGTAAACTTTTAAATTTGGCTTTAGAGTATGAGCCTCATCCCGATAACATAACACCAGCTGTCATGGGTGGATTTAATGTAGCTTGTATCGAAGATAAAAAAGTTTATTCTAAAAAAAGAAAGGTTCCAGAGTATTTAAGAGCTGTTTTAGTTGTTCCAAACAAAACCATTTCTACAGCAAAATCACGGAATGTTTTACCTGATTTATACCGTAGTGAAGAGATGGTATACTCTTTATCTCGTTCTGCATTTATGACAGCACTTTTTATGACTGAATCATGGGATTTACTTAAAATAGCTTCTAAAGATATGATTCATCAAACACGACGTATGAAACAATTACCCGAATTATTTGAAATACAAAAAATAGCACTTTCCAATGGAGCATTAATGAGTACACTTTCTGGTTCTGGTTCTACATTTTTTTCTCTTTGTTATGCTGATGATGCAGTAAAAATTCATAAAGCTTTAGCTGAAAAGTTTCCTAAATTTAGAGTATATACCAAGACGCTTGACAATTATGGCGTAACATCTAAGAGCTAAAAGCTTCTGTTCCTAAGGAATCAAGAATTTGGTCAGCTTGTTAATAACAAAAGATAGGTATAATTATGCGAAAAAATAAACCAGTACGCATGTGTATAACATGTAGAGAACGAAAGCCCCAACAAAAATTAATTCGACTACAAGAGAAAAACAGTAACATTTTTCCTTACACTGGACAAGGTCGGAGTTTTTATATTTGTCATGGTTGCCGTGAAAACGAAAAAAAAGTAAAAGGTTTAACGAAACGTTTTCGGCTCTCTAGTGAAGATAGTGAACAGTTTGTTAAGTATTTAAAGGAGTTAGATAAGAATGGATAGAGTTAAAATCCAAGAGATTGCAGTTGAAGCAGGTGCATCAAATGCAGTACTTATTGAAAAAGCTAAAGAGTTAGGTTACGATGTAAAGGTTGCCAATAGTACAGTGACCGTAGAGGAAGCTGGTATTTTAGTAGACTACGTTATCAATGGTGTTAAACCAAAAGTTGCTAAGCCTAAGCCAAAAATAGTTAAAAAAGTTGCTGTTAAAACAGAAGTTAAAGAAAAAGAAGTAGTTAAAACTATTGAAAAAGTAGAAACAACTAAAACTGAAGTTACTAAAGAACCTGTAAAAGAAGTGCTTAAAGAAAAACTTTCTGTGGCTAAAAAACCAGCACGGAGAAGAGGCTCAATTACGGCTACACCTAAAAAGAAAAAGGTGATAGAAATTGTTGAGGTTATTCCAGAGGTAAAAGTTCCTGAAGTAGTAGAAACACCTACCGTAGAAGTGTTAAAAGAAGCTGAAGAAATAAAACCTACGGAAACAAAGATAGAAGAAGTAGTAAAAATAGCTGAAGTTTCTGAAGAGAATAAAGCTATTGAAGAAGTAAAAGAAGAGGTAGCTCCTGTAGTTATTGAAGAGCCTGTGGTAGAAAAACCAAAAGCTAGACGTAAACGTATTGGTATTACTGTTGTTAAAAAAGCAGATAGAGATAAGCCAAAAATTAGAATTATAGAAGAGCGTAGACCGGTTGTAGTAGAAGGTAAAAACAAACCAAAAGGTATGCCAACACCTCCTTCTAAAAAGAAGATTAAAAAAGTAGCAACAGCTAAAGAAACTGGTGAAAAATTAGATTTTATGTCTAATACTGGTTTTGGTAATTCTTATGGACGTAACCAAGTTACTGAAGTAGAAGAAGAGCCAGAAGTACTTATGCTTGACTTCTCTGACAAAAACATCTACGAAGACATGATGCGTCAAGAAGCAAAACGTAAAGAAGAAGCTAAAAAAAGAGCTGCTGCTGGTGGTGTACAACAAAACCGTGGACGTGGTGGACAAGGTGGTCGTCGTAGACCGTCTGGACTAAGACGTGGTGGTGGAAAACGCAAGAAATATATTAAAGAAGAAAACACTGGACCAATCACTTCTGTGGAGATTCCAGAAAATGTAAGAGTTTACGAATTTGCTGAAAAAGTTGGTCGTTCAACGGGTGAAGTAATTAAAGTTCTATTTACACTAGGAACCATGTTTACTCAAAATGACTTCTTAGATAAAGATTCTATTGAAATTCTTGCTGAAGAGTTTGAAGTTGAAGTACACACAATTGATCCATTAGATGCACTTGATTATGTTAAAGTTTATGATGCAATTGAAGATGAAAATCCTGAAGAGAGAGCGCCGATTATTACTATTATGGGTCATGTTGACCATGGAAAAACGTCACTTTTAGACAGAATTAGACAAACTAAAGTAGCTGACAAAGAAGCTGGTGGAATTACACAACATGTTGGTGCTTACCAAGTTACTAAAAATGGTAAAAAGATTTCATTCATAGATACTCCTGGTCACGCAGCCTTTACTGAAATGCGTTCACGTGGAGCTCAGGCGACGGACATTGTAATTATTGTTGTTGCTGCTGATGATGGTGTTAAACAACAAACAAAAGAAGCTGTATCTCACGCAAAAGCTGCTGGTGTACCTATTGTTGTTGCGATTAACAAAATGGATAAAGAAGCTGCTAACCCAGAGTTGGTAAAAGGTCAGTTAGCTGAACTTGAAATCACACCAATTGAATGGGGTGGAGAACATGAGTTTGTCCCTGTTTCTGCACATTCTGGAGCTGGTATTGATGAACTTCTTGAAACACTTCTTCTTACAGCAGAAGTACTTGAACTCGAAGCAGATCCAGCAAGAAATGCAAAAGCAATTGTTGTTGAATCTTCTTTAGAAAAAGGTTTTGGTGCTACTGCGAATGTTATTGTGCATAATGGTACGTTAAATGTTGGTGATGCTTTTGTGGTTGGTACAAAATTTGGTAAAGTGAAGACCATGATTTTAGATGACGGTACAAGAGCAAAATCAATTGCACCTTCAACTCCTGCTGCTATTGTTGGTCTTTCAGAAGTTCCAAATGCTGGTGATGTTTTAATTGTTATGGATTCTGAAAAAGAAGCTAGAGAGTTAGCTGACAAAAGAGCTGAGTACGCAAGAACAAAAGAACTTTCCAAGAGTACAAAAGTTACGATTGATGATCTTTCTGCGATTATTGCAGAGGGTAACCTTAAATCATTACCAGTTATTATTAAGACTGATGTTCAAGGTTCTCTTGAAGCAATTAAAGGAACATTGGCTGATCTTAAAAATGAAGAAGTTAAAGTTAACGTTATTCATGAAGGTGTTGGTGGGGTTACTGAGTCAGATGTTCAACTTGCCGATGCATCTGAACACTCAATCATCTTAGGATTTAACGTTAGACCTACTGGTGCTGTTAAGAAGAGAGCTAAAGAGTTAGGTGTTGAGATTAAGACTTATTCCATTATATACGAACTACTTGACGATGTTAAAGCACTTCTTGGTGGTATGATGTCTCCAACTGTTTCTGAAGAAGTTACAGGTCAAGCAGAAGTACGTGAGACATTTACAGTTGCTAAAGTTGGAACCATTGCAGGTTGTAAAGTTTCTGATGGAACAATTGTACGTAATGCTGGTGCAAGACTTATTCGAGATGGTGTTGTTATTTACACAACAACGATTTCATCGCTTAAGCGATTTAATGATGATGTTAGAGAAGTTAAAAATGGTTTCGAGTGTGGTATCATGCTTCATAACTACAACGACATTAAAGATGGTGATGTAATCGAGACCTTCAAAATGGTAGAAGAACAAGTACAACTTGACTAGGAACAAACCATGAGAGAAGAAGAGATAAAAAGAAAGCGAACGGAATCACGTCTAGTAGAGTTGATTCCCGAAGCACTTTCAAGTATGAATGATGGTCGTATTAATGGTCTTTCTGTAACAGAAGTAGTCTGTTCAAGAGGTCGTTACGATGCTAAAGTATATTTAGACAAGTCGTACTTGGATGAAAAAGAACAAGGTGAAGCCTTAAAACAACTTAGAGCTGTTTCAGGTTTTTTGTCTACTTATGTTCGTGAGAGTGAAGGTTGGTTTAAATCACCAAAGTTTACTTTTGAATTTGACAATCAATTAGAAGAGATTTCTAAGATTGAAGCACTGTTCAAAGAGATAGGTAAGCGACATGGAGATACTGATACAAAAGACGAGGACAAGCCAAGTGAATCTTAATGAACAGATAGAAAAGATTGTTAAAGCCAATGGTGCAAGTTTCTACGGAACTGAAACAGCCCAAGAAGATAGCAATACTATTTACCGTGTATTCATCACTAAAGAGGGTGGGGTAAACCTTGATCTTTGTGCAGAGATTTCAAATGAACTTTCTGTATTTTTTGATGTTAATCCTCCTATGCATGGAGCTTACTTTTTAGAAGTAAGCTCACCAGGAATTGAGCGTAAGCTTGAAAACCCTACGCATTTCATTTCTGCTGTTGGTGAACGTGTGAAGTTCAAAATCAATGGTGGAGACAAAGAAAAAGGTCTAATTAAATCTGCTGATGAAACAGGTTTTAGCATTGAGAAAAAAGGTGAAGAGGTACGTTTTGAGTACTCTGACATTTCAAAAGCTAAGACTTATTATGAGTGGAATAAAACGAAATAAACAACTCCTTTTACACGTTCTAAACGTGTAGGTTGGGTTCTTCTCATCCCGACAGTAATCTTCATAAAGAAAAATTTTGCATACTTGGAACCGATGGCTTCAGCCTAGCCTATGCCAATTCACTTACCAAGAAGGCTAAAGCCATCGGTTCCGAGCAGTTCAGAATTTTTTGGAAATGTAGACTTTAGTCGCGTAAATATTGATAGAAAAAAATGCTACAATAGTAAAACTAAGAAAAGGATGAGTGATGAAAATTAAATTTGTGTTATTAGTGGTTTTAGGGTTTGCTATGGGAAGTTATGCTGATTGTAGTAAAGATGAGATTTTGAAGTTACTGGATAAAGGGTATTCTAAGAGTGAGGTAGATGGGATTTGTGGGGAAAGTGAGAAGAAAAAAGCATTGAAATGGATTACTCCGAGTAAATCGGTTTGTGTTGGGAATGGTGGAAAAATAGTAGATGGTAGTTGTGAAGCTAAGTGGTCAGATGCCAAAAAAACTTGTAATGTTAGTGGTGGAAAATTAGCAACTAAAAGTGAGTTTATAAAAGTTATTATAGATTGTGGTGGTAAAATAAATACTAACAATTTAAGTAATTCTTTCTATTATTCTTGTTTTAAAAATAAAGGATTTATTTCTAATCATTATTGGAGTTCATCTCCAAGTTCAGTTAATCATGAACATGCCTTAACTGTCAATTTGGAGAATGCTAATTGGACTCATGCGAATAAGGCTCTTAATCGTTATGTTAGGTGTATTAACATAGATTAATAATTTTTAAGAAGTTGGCATATTGGGAATCGGAGGCTTTAGCCCCAAACAAGCACTAGCGAGGCTAAAGCCATCGGTTCCGAGTATGCCAAACAGAGGCAAAGCCTTCCGATTCCAAAAGAAACAACATGACAAAAGAAAAAAAATATAACCACCTCCCTCACACCAACCTAATAGGACATTACCAATTCATCACATTCCGAACCAAAGAGAGCCTAGATAGCTACCTAAAAAAACTCTACAATAGCAATGATATAGAAAAAATTAAACAGTATAAAATGGACAGATACCTCGACCAATCACAAAATGGAGCATTGCTTTATGGTGAGGTATTAGAGAAGATTAGAGACTATTATCTAAATTATGATAAAAATGTTTTTGAGATAAAAGCTCTCTCTATAATGCCTAACCATATTCATTTTTTGTTGAAACAGAATGATAACATGACCAATGTAATGCGTGTGCTAAAGGGTGGAGCAGGTCATATTGTTAATAAAACTTTGGGTAGAAGTGGTGCTGTTTAGAGTAGAGACTATTATGATAGAGCGATACGAAATGAGGAGCATTTTTGGGTGGCTTATGAGTATATTAAATATAATGCTGTTAAAGCTAATTTAAGTGATGCCAAAGAGAGATTTTATGGACTATATGAGTAGAAGTGAAAATCATAGTTCGGGTGTAAACACGCCGATTCCGAAAGTAAAGATTACACATTTGGAATCGATGGTTTTAGCCTCATTAATATTTAAATAAAAAATAAGGTAATTTATGAATTCAAATGAAATCTACATGCAACAAGCCCTAAAAAAAGCATGGGAATATCAACTAAGAACTTACCCAAACCCTGCTGTAGGAGCTTTAGTACTTTATAGAAATGAAATAATAGCTTTAGAAGCTCATCAAAAAGCTGGAACATCTCATGCAGAGGTTTTAGCTTTGTTAGAAGCCTATAAGTTTTTGAGTAAAAAAGAGTTAGATTTTGATAGGTTTGATTCTAAGAAGGCTCATGAGTTTTTGTACACTTTACCTAGTAACTACTTTAAAGAATGCACTATATTTGTTACCCTTGAACCATGTTCTCATGTAGGAAGAACACCTTCTTGTGCTTCACTTTTGGCTCAGTTAAAACCTAAAAAAGTCGTGATCGCAACATTGGATCCTATAGTTGGACATGATGGTGGGATTAAACGATTAGAAGAAGTAGGCATAGAAGTTGAGGTAGGAATTTGTGAGAAAGAAGCACTAGAACTACTTGAACCATTTCTTATTTGGCAGGAAAGAGCATTTGTGTTGTTTAAAATAGCACAGACATCCAATGGAAAGATTGGAGGAGGTTACCTTTCTTCAAAGGAATCACTTACCCATGTACATCAACTTCGTGCTGTTTGTTCTGAGATGCTTATTGGAGGAAATACAGTTAGAGAAGACAGACCAACATTAGATTGTCGATTTACAGGTGAGCCTGCACCCGATATTACAATTTATGCTAAAGAAGATAATTTTGACAGAGATATTCCTTTGTTTTCTGTTAGTGAACGGTATGTCAGCATAACAAACTGTTTAGACTTTTCTCAACCCTCATTTATTTTAGTAGAAGGTGGAGGAGGAATGTTCAATGCTTTAAAAGAGAATATTGACTGGTTATTGCAGTATCAAACACCAAAACTCACATCTCATCCTTTAGGTTATGAAGTAGAGGTAACATTACAATATTTATTTCAAGATAAAAAAGGTGTTGACCTAATGTTATGGTCTAAGATTTAAAATCCTGTGTTATAATTTTTGGCTTATAAGGAATGACAATATGTATAGATATATAACACTAATAATTTTTTTGAATACAAGCCTTTTTGCTAACGTATTATTGGCAGAAGTTCAAAGAAATGGTTTAACAATAGTTGATGATAATGGTAAAAAATTAAAAATAGATAGAGAGAAAGATGCTTTATGTACCGATGAGTATATTTCTCCTAAGATGCTTTTCCCTGAGGGTTACGCTGGGAAGAAAGTAGTAGATACTTGTAAAAAAACTTTTGTAACTAAAATTGGTGTGCTTCAACCTATGTATTTAGGAAAAGATATTAAGACCGTAGGTGAATTAGAAGTTTTACTTCACATAAAAAGTGCTCAAGAATCTCCTAAAGAGTATGCTTTAATAGATGCACGTACAGAGCAATGGTTTAAGCAGATGACTATTCCTTCAGCAATAAATCTTCCTTTTAATAGAATAGCTTATGAAGAGGACAAAGACGAAGATGAGTTTGAGAGTGAAGAAGATTATAAAGCATATAAAAAAGACTACAAAAGAATGTTTAAACTATTAAATGTTAAAGTAGTGGATGATGAGTTAGATTTTTCAAAAGCGAAATCCTTAGTTGTATTTTGTAATGGTAGCTGGTGTTCCCAGTCTCCAAATGCTATTTATAAATTGGTTAACATGGGTTACCCTATGGACAAACTTTTGTGGTATCGAGGTGGATTACAGGACTGGCTTATATATGATTACACTGTGACACGCAATAATTAGAAGATTGGCTATAATACAGTTAATAATTTACGGAGAAAATATCCTTTGGAAAATCAAATAGATAAAAAAGAGAAACAAGACAAAATTGTAGGAATGTTTGATGACATTGCCTCAACATATGATTTAGCAAATAGAGTTTTGAGTATGGGAATCGACAAGCAGTGGCGAAGAAAAGGTTGTGACAAAGCTTTTGATATTTTAGCTACTAAAAAAGTAGACCAACTGACAGATGTTGCCTGTGGTACGGGTGATTTGTTAATGTTTTGGAAAGAGTATGCCCAAAAACATAATATTGAGGTAGCTAAATATGTAGGCATTGATCCTTCAGTAGGAATGCTTGATGTCGCTCGGAATAAGGTTGACTTTGCAGAGTTTAAAGAAGGAAAAGCACAAGAGCTTCCTGTAGAAGATGCTTCAACCGAGATTATCTCTATCTCTTATGGTATTCGTAATGTTGTGGATAGAGTAGAAGCACTTGAAGAATTTTATAGAGCATTAAAAGCAGGTGGGTTGGTCGTTATTTTAGAATTTACCAAGCAAGAAAAATTAGGTGCAGTGTCTAAAGTAGTTGATTTTGGAATGAAAAAAATTTTACCAAGAGTAGGAGGACTTATTTCTAAAAATTATGCTGCTTATAAATATTTACCAGATTCTATTGAAGAGTTTTTAACCACAGAAATGTTGGTAGAAGAGTTAAAAAAAGCTGGATTTGAAATGAAATATACAAAAAGTTTTTCGATGGGGATTTCAACACTTTTGATTGCTCAAAAACCAGTATAACCTGTAGGGTGGGTTATACCCACCATTAATAAAAACGAGCATACAATAAAATATTCGCCGAAAGGCTCAGTAAACTTTAGGAGGATTAAAATATGAATTATATTCTAAAGCATTTTGATAACAACCTTATAAAGTTTACATTTAACAAAACACCTCGTGCTGGAATGACATTAGAAATACTTGAAATTTATAATGAGCATAAAACTTTTTTCCCTTTAAATTTAGATTTAGAAAATACTGCTTTACTGTCCTGGATAAAATCCAGAACCATTCCTAAAAATAGGGCTTATGTTCATAAAATTTTAATGGAATTAAATTTAAGTTTTGATGACATAGAAGGTATTGTCACTATCTCTAAAAGTCTTTCGTTAAACGATTGTTATTGGATAGTGAGAGAAGATTTTGAAGGTCTCTTTACAGATTATAATCTTTATGATAATGACTTTAACAAAACACTCTCTCTTTGGAATGTTGGCGAAAGCATGGCGTAAAAATCCTCTTAAAAGAGAAGGAATTTTCCTCTATAAGTCAGGTTCTAAAGGGTGTGCTAACTGTGGCAATGAGCCTTATTCGGAGTTTTATGCCTATCAAATAGCGAGAACAATGGGCTTGGATGTGACACCTTATTCCTTAGCAAAAAAGAGTTTATTGCTCTTCGGTATTGGATGTTACGAAATTATAAATCATTGATTGAGGTAGAATAAATGCAAAACAAAATAAAAGCCATAAAAGCAGAGATAGCCAAAGCTGTGGTAGGGCAAGAGGGAATGGTGGAGGGTTTGTTGATAGGGCTTTTTTGTAAGGGGCATATTTTAGTAGAAGGCGTTCCTGGTTTAGCAAAGACAACAACAGTAAAAGCACTCTCTTCTGCTTTGGAATTAGATTTTCATAGAGTACAATTTACACCCGATTTATTGCCTTCGGACATTGTTGGTGCTGAGATATATGATCCTCAGAATAACAGTTTTAAAATTAAAAAAGGTCCCATCTTTACTCAGTTACTTTTAGCAGATGAGATTAATAGAAGTCCTTCTAAAGTGCAGTCGGCTTTATTGGAAGCGATGCAGGAGCGACAAGTTACCATTGGTTCTGAAAGTTTTGAATTGCCTACTCCTTTTATGGTGATGGCGACACAAAATCCTTTGGAGCAAGAGGGAGTTTATCGTTTACCAGAGGCTCAACTAGACAGATTTATGATGAAGCTAGAAGTGAAGCATAATTCTGAAGAAGAAGAGTTGGAGATTATGCGACGTATTGCCACCAAAAGTTCACAGGCTGTTTCAGCTATTTTAGCTGTAGATGAGTTGGAAGTGATTTCAGAAGCGATAAATGCTTTGCACATAGATACTGAAGTGGAGAAATATATTGTCTCCTTAATTCGTGAAACACGAAAAGAGAATGCTCAACTGCGTTATGGGGTAAGTCCTAGAGCCTCTATTGATTTGTATAAAACAGCTAAAGCCCATGCCTATTTGGCTGGTAAGTCTTTTGTCTCACCTGTGGATGTTTTGGCTATGGCTTATCCTGTGTTACGGCATCGTATCGGACTTTCTTATGAAGCACGGGCAAAAGGTATACTGGTTGATGAGGTTTTGAAAAGCATTATAGAGTCTATTAAGATTCCTTAATGGAAAAATTTGAAACGATTGTTTTAAAAGCAAAAGATGATGTCTATACTCATCTTCAAGGAGGAAACCTTGCTAAGCTTTTAGGACAAGGCTATGACTTTTCAGAGCTAAGGTCTTATGAGAGTTCTGATGATATTCGTTATATTTCATGGATAAACTCTGCTAAATCAAATGAGCTTTATGTAAAAAAAATGCATGAAGAACGCGAACTTTTAGTGCATGTTTCTCTGTTGGTTGATGGTCGCATGGTTATTGGTGAAAAACAGGCGTTGATGACGTATATTTTAACTTTTTTAGCACATTCTGCTGTGCGTACCAATAACCTTTTTGAAACTTCTTTTTTTATGGGTGAAGAGTTAAAACGTTTTGAAGCTGTAAAAAGTGTTGAGGATCTTGACCCGATGGTTAAAACGTTTCAACAAATAGAGCCTTTGGGTTTAACTTTTGATTATAAAGACTTACAAAATAGGCTCTCAAAAGTGCAGGAGCAAAAGAGTTTGTTTTTTGTTGTGGGTGATTTTCTTGATGAGGTCGATTTGTCTGTTTTAGCTCAAAAGCATGAACTTTATGTGATTATGGTTCGTGATAGATGGGAAGAGAATCCTTCTGTAGGTTTTGATGTAGAGCTAGTAAATCCTTTATCAAATAGTATTATTGCTAAAAATTTATCTAAAAAAGCATTGGCCCATTATGTTGAAAAATGTAAAGAACATGATGAAAAACTTTATGCTCATTTTCATCAACATAAAATAAAGTACCTAAAAGTATATGAGCCTTCAGAAGTGTTTAAAAAGTTAAAGCAGTTGCTTTACTTTTAATAAACTTTTTAAGGGCTTTGAATAGTAGTACTGTTTAATCTCTTTTTTGTCAATGTCCCAACACCATAAGTTTTCAGAATCTAGTTTGACACCACCAAGGTAATGTGAAGGTGTTTTGATGCCTACCCAATTTTCTGTACCTTCTAAAAGCTGCTCTCCTAAGAAAGTAATGCTTAGTCTACCATCATTATTTTTAACCACTTTATATTTTTCAAAATTATCTAAAATTTTCCAAAAGATTATGTCTCCCATAAACTTTTTCTCTTCAAATATTTGATTTTTGACAAAAATATCAACTTTATTATCGATACCACTGGCAATAATGAGTAATGCTTGATGTTCTGTTCGAGAAAGTCCATATTTGGTACTGGGGTACTCTTCTAGCATTCTATAGATAGTAGCTTGTAAAAAAGGTAAAATGGCTGTAGGTTTATCCAAAATTTTAGCAAATCGTTTAGGTGTTTTTTGACCAAAGGCTAACCAAGTTTCTTGGGCAAGGTCAAGATGTTTTTTATTAATGGTTGTTTCATAATGTAAAAGTTTTTTGATTTGTTGAGAAGTGGATTCTCCTAAATAATTATTGGTACAGATAAGTGTTAAGTTTATTTTTGTTAGGTTTCTTTTTGAAAACCAAGCAAGGATTTGAATCAGTTGTAACTGGTCATAAAGGTCATGTTCAAACCATAAGATAATTTTTTCATAATTTTCATAGTTTAAGAGTTTTTGATTACGTTGTAGAAAGTCTAAATTAACCTCTTGTAGGCTACCAAAACCACAACTGGCAATGAACTTTGCACGTATTTTTGAAAGCTCTTCTAGTGAGGCATGTGTTGGAACAGGTCCTGCATGTAAAAAATCTTTCCATGGTAAAAAGTCTCCTTTTATTTCGGCTACTTTCATAATATTAATACAAGCATCACCATTGACGATATTTAAAATTTTACTCATCAGTTATTATACTCAAAATTAAATCATGCTTTCATTTTAGAGATAAAAGCTAGAAAGAACCTTAGATAGAATAAAGAGCATAGGCACAAAAATAAGCATACTAATGAGTATGAGTGTGCTAACTGCTTCTGGACGACAATTATATAAGGAAGCAAGATTAATATTTGCAATGGCCAAAGGAACGGTCATCTCCATGATAATGATGGCTTGTACAAAAAGTGATAAATCTGTATAACTTAGGATAAAAGCAGTGGCGATAGGAATAATGATGAACTTTTGGGACATGACGATGATAATAATAGATTTTTTAATTGTGCTAAGTTTAATACCATAAAGAAATGTGCCTAATAAAAAAAGTTGAAGGACAATCCCTGCATAAGCACCCATCTTTAAAAATTCATTAATTTGTGGAGCAATATGAATGTCACTTATATTGATAAGTATGGCAAGTACTGAAGCAGGAATGATTGGAATTTTAATAATGTTAAAGAGTGATTTCTGAATAGAAAAAGAACCTCTAGAATAGATGTAAACGCCAAAGACATAGACCACAAAGACATTGGCAAGATTTATGAGGGTTGTGTAGATAACTGACTCCATACCAAATAGAGCAATGCCCAGAGGAATACCAATATTCCCTGTATTACCCACAAAACCTGCAATAGACACAATGGAACGCTCTTTTGGGTCTTTTATGAGGTACTTGCTAATAAAAATCGTAGGTAGAAGTAAGATGAGTGTAATAAGAATGTAATAGAGAGGCACACTAAGATGCTCAGTTGATAGTTTGGCTGTGCTGAAACCCCAAACGGTTACAAAGGCTTGAAGAAAATAGACAGAAAAAAGGGTGAGGGTTTTGCTATCCATCTCATCTTTAAAAATTCGTTTTGCAAGATAACCTAAAAATATGAATACATAGACGAACATAATAGAAAGTAGGGTTTCAAACATAAAGCATTAGCCTATTTTTTAAAGAAATCATACTATAATCTTCCAAAAAATTAAAGGTTATTTTTTGGAAGATACATTAACAAGTTTAAGTACATGGGGCTATCTAGCATTGGCATTTTTCTCTTTTGGAGGCTCATTGGTGGTGGTTGCTGCTGCTGGGGTTTTATCTTATATGGGAGAGATGAATCTCTATATCTCCTTAGGAATTGCCATTGTATTTAACTATATTGGGGATATGTTTTTGTTTTATTTGGGCAAGTATCATAAAGCTGATATCAAACCTTATTTTGAAAAACATAAGCGAAAAATTGCCCTTTCGACATTGATATTAAGAAAGTATGGGGTTTTAGCCATCTTTATTCAAAAATTTCTTTATGGAATTAAAACTTTAATTCCCCTTTCAATGGCAATCTCACGCTATGACTTTAGAAAATTTGGTTTTTATAATGTATTTGCTTCTATCTTTTTTGTGCTTGTCATTATGTTGAGTGCTTTTTACGCTGGTGAAACAATTAAACAATTATTTGAGTCTTTTAAAGAGTATCCTTGGGTTCCTTTTGTGATACTTTTTGCTGTGGTTCTAACCATATGGTATGGTATGGGACATTTGACTAAGAGAAAATAGCATGAACTTACCTACTATTTATTTACTTCGTCATGGTCAAACGGTATGGAATGTTGAAGAGCGTTATCAAGGTCAACTTGATTCGCCTTTGACTGAAAAAGGGAAAAATCAAGCTAAAGAGAATGCGTTAAAGCTTTCTAAATATATTAATATTAAGCAGGTAAAGTTTTTTTCTTCTCCTTTGGGTCGTGCAAAAGATACAAGTCTTATTATTGCTGAATTATCTGGCTTAGAAGATAATCAAATTATTTTTGATGAAAAGATTAAAGAGTTTAACTATGGTATCTTTGAAGGAAAAACGAAATCTTTTTGTCGTGAAACCTTAGCTGTAGAGTTTGAAGCACGTGAAGCTGATAAATATAATTATGTACTTGAAGGTGGAGAATCTTATGCAATGGTTAATTTACGTTTGAAAACATGGCTAGAAAGTGTAAAAAATGAAAAAGTGATTGTTGTGGTAGCTCATGAAATGATAAACAGAGCCTTAAGAGGTCTTTATTATAATATGAAAAAAGAGGAGATGTTGACCTTACGACAAGGAAATGATATCTTAATAAAACTTGAAAATTCGTCAGAAATAATTTTAGACTAAAATCGTTACAAATAGTTAAATTTAGGTCTTTAATCGTAGCTAAAATTTCCTATTAAAAATATTTGGGTATAATGCACGAAAAATAGTATCTAAAATATACCATTTATCCTACATAAGGAGTCTTCCTCTTGGCTGCAAAAGACATCAACAAAAAACTCGACGAAATATTTAAAGAATGTAAAAAATCTGATTTGATTACCTTTGAAGATTTAGCAAAAGAATTTGATAAACAACCTACCTTAGTACAAGCAAAAAAAATTCTAAAACTTTCTCAAACACATAAAATAAACTTAGTGACTTCTTCAGAATATGCACATTTTCTTTCTGTATCAGAGAAAAAAAAGCGTGAAGAATTACGAAAAAAAGAGATGGAAAGTGGTGATGCTGAAGGCTTTGATTTTTTAAAAGAAAAAGAGCTTTTAGAGTGGAGTCGCTCTGATTCACCTGTGCGTATGTATCTTCGTGAAATGGGTAAAATTCCTTTATTAACCAAAGATGAAGAGGTCTTTTTAAGTAGAGAGATTGAAGCTGGTGAAGATGTAATTTTAGATGCGATTTGTTCTGTTCCTTATCTTATAGATTATATTTTAAACTATAAAGGACCTCTCTTAAATAGGGAACGTCGTGTTAAAGAGTTGTTTAAAAGTTTTGAAGATGAAAAAGAAGAGTCAGATGATAAAGCTGATGCTAGCTCAACGGATGAGTCTGAAAAAGCCTCTTCAGCTGATAAAGCTGCTGATAAACGGGTAAAGCAAGTAGTTTCTTCATTTAAGGCACTGGAAAAAGCCAAAAAAGAGTGGATGAAAAGTCGTGATGAACTTGATATTACATTAGAAAGTGATATGGAGGACATTGAAAAGGTCATGCATGAGCAGATGAAAGTTGCATTTAGAAAGCAACAACAAAAATTTGCATTGATTGATCTTGGGCCTACTTCTAAACTGATTAATGAACTTGTAAAAGCAATGGAAACAGCACTTAAAAGTGATGATGGTTTTGAAAAAGAATTAAAAAGACTTGAGTATAAATTACCACTTTTCAATGATGCCTTAAAAGAAAATCATAGAGGTATTTTAGGAAATATTTTAGAGATGGATAAGGAAGACATTACGGATGCTGTTCCAGAGACAACGATGGTCAGTACTTATGTTGAGATTAAAAAACTTTATGAAACAAGGGAAGCCAGTAAAGATAGTTTTAATCTTGATCCTGAAAAACTTGAAGAGATTTTAGGACAAATTCGTCGTGGTAAAAAGCGTTCAGAGATAGCCAAAACAAGAATGGCAAAGTCAAACTTACGTTTGGTTGTGTCGATTGCCAAGCGTTATACCAATCGTGGTTTACCGTTCCTTGATCTTATCCAAGAAGGTAATATCGGTCTGATGAAAGCTGTTGATAAGTTTGAGTATCAAAAAGGGTATAAGTTTTCTACGTATGCTACTTGGTGGATTCGTCAAGCCATTTCACGTGCCATTGCAGACCAAGCACGTACCATTCGTATTCCAATTCACATGATTGAAACCATTAACCGAATTAACAAGATTATTCGAAAAGGTCTTCAAGAGACAGGGAAAGAGCCAGATTTAGACACCATTGCTAAAGAGGTTGGATTATCTGTAGATAAAGTTAAAAACGTTATTAAAATCACTAAAGAACCTGTGAGTCTTGAAACACCTGTGGGGGATGAAGATGATGGACGATTTGGTGACTTTATTGAAGACAAAGAGACGGTAAGCCCTTCTGATGCTGTACTTAATGATGACTTGAACAATCAGATTGATGAAGTACTTGATCAATTAAATGAGCGTGAAAAAGCTGTTATACGAATGCGTTTTGGTCTTCTTTCTGATGAGAGTGATAGAACATTAGAGGAGATTGGAAAAGAGCTAAGAGTAACACGTGAACGTGTTAGACAGATTGAGTCTTCTGCCATTAAAAAGCTAAAACACCCAAGAGTAGGGCGTAAACTTAAGAACTATATAGAGGGATAATCCTCTATGTGTTTTTAGTAAGACACTTTTTAATAACACATTTCTTGTTTGAGTTTCTCTTGGTTAAGCTTTTTAACCAACTTTACAGATAAGTCCCCATAACGTTCTTCATCCATACCAATTTTCTCTTTTAAGGTTTCGATATCATCGTTATTAGCCCAAGCATTTAAAATTTTAAACTCTTTTTTTGTGAGCTTTGTTTTTAAAACTGCTTTTAACTCATTTTCATCTTTAAGTGGACGAACCAGCTTTCTAACATGATTCTCTACTTCATCTCTAAGTGGGGTTGATTCTTCTAGTATTTCATCTTCATTCATTTAACGTTCTCTTTTATGTTCTGTATATTCACTGTCAATGCATTTTTGCATTGTAAGTCTAAGTTCATCATACCACCCTTTATTGTGCTTAGAAACTTTAAATGGCTCTAAATAAGTAATATGAACGGTTGCATTATGAGCTGTTTTATTATGCTCATTAAGTAATTTCTTACTGTTAGTAATAACAATGGGTTGAATGGTAAGTTCAAATTTTTCAGCAATGATTCGAGTCCCACCTTTAAAGGCTAAAAGTGCTTGTTTATCGGTTCTTGTTCCTTCAGGAAAGATACTGATGATACGTTTAACTTCTCCTTGTACGGTCTCTTTGGTGTCACGTAAGAGTTTTACCAAACCAGCTTTGTTTTCTCTATCTACTTCGATCATTTTAGGTAGTTTTAGGAGGTAGCCAAACCAAGGTGCATCAAAAAGTTGCTTTTTAGCAACCCAACGGATATTACTATTACTATCAGCTTCCAGTGACACAATGTCAATAATACCTTGATGATTTGCAACAAACATATCCACAGAGTTGTCTCGTGTTCCATGGGAGATAATTTTTCCTCCAAGAAAAAATATAATACTTTTATTCCAATAGTGAAGTATATTTGATTTTCTTTTAGGAAAAATCATCATAAGAGGTACCATGATACCTGCTGCTATAAAAGAGATGGTTGCAGCACCATAGTAAAATCTAATCTTCGCAAAGGTCTTCATGTTTAATCCATCCTACTGTTCCATTTATGTATTCAATTTTAACAAATTCATTTCGTTCAGCTAATTTGGTTGTTTTGAATTTTTGGTCAATATGAACGCTTGTTGAACTGTTTGATGTTGGTATGATGTAAAGAGGTGATCCCTCTTTGACACAAACTGTTGCCAATGCTGTATAAAATGTAAGTAAGACAGCAGCAGAGATAACAGCCATTACCAAATAAAAAAAGTCTCTTTTCCATAAAAAAAGTAAAACAAAAAATATGGAAAGTATCAGTAGGGTATATTTTTTTAGAGCTTCAAAACTATCATCTTTAGGGTTTAAATCTGTTTGTGCTGCTACTGAACCATCTTGAAGTTCTATGGGAATACTTTTTTCTACAAAATTTTCTTTGATGGTATCAAAATAGCTAAATTTGAGTTCTTTTTGTTCACTAGGTAATACAATATAGTAGTGTATTTCCATTTTTGAGCCTGTTCGTTGGGCATTCTCTGTACCATCTTTTAAGGCAGAGGGAATATAGATGTCTTCTAAATTGGCATCATGTGCTTCAAGTGATATGGCAACTAGATTCGTTTTTTCATCATAAACAGAGACTTGGTGGTTTTTAATTTTAAGTTCAGAACCGATGACCCCTGAAAAATATTTATGTTGAGGTATTTTTTTCACAGGTATTTTGAGTGTTGAAAGTTCTTTTGTTTGACCATTAATATTGACAATGACCTTTGGAATGGTGAAAAGTTTTTCGGTTGTTTTAAAATAAAAAGTATAAAAAGTTTTAGACCCATTTTTAATAATAACAGGTTTTTTTAAAACAGGTTTTTTATCTCCTTGAAAATTAAAAGAGATGCTTTCATTGGTTGTTGTTAAAAAACTAATGGGAAAAACCTGCTTTTCATATACTTTTTTAGGTACATAACTGTACTCTACATCCCCAGCAAATAAACCAATTGTTAGGATGAATAGAAAAGTAATGAGTGTCTTCATTAGGCGATTAGACCTTCAAGCATTTTTATACCGTCATCTGAACCTAAAATATTTTCTAAGGCACGTTCAGGATGAGGCATAAGACCAAATACATTTTTATTTTTATTACAAACACCAGCAATGGAGGTTACTGAACCATTAACAACAATGGGTTTCCCTTTTTCATCTGAATAACGTACTAATATTTGTTCATTAGCTTCAAGCTCCTTAAAGCCATTTTCATCAATGTAGTAGTTTCCATCAGCATGTGCAATTGGAATATTGAGTATTTCATCTTTTGCACATTTTTTTAAAAAATCATTATTATTATTAACTATTTTTAGGGTTTGAAATTTTGAAATGAAATGGAGACCAATATTTCTTTTTAAAGCACCAGGAAGTAGACCCACTTCGGTTAAGATTTGAAAACCATTACAGATACCCAGAACTTTCCCACCATTGTTAGCAAAGGTTATAACCGTTTTCATAATTGGTGAAAATTGTGCAATTGCACCTGAACGTAGATAGTCACCATAGGAAAAACCACCAGGAACAATAACTAAATCAGTACCTTCAGGTAGTTCAGTCTCTTTATGCCATACCACGGTTGTACTACAGCCTAGTTTTTCAAAAGCATACTTGGTGTCTAAATCACAGTTCGTACCAGGGAATTGCAAAATTGCTACATGTTTCATTATACTAACTCGATCTTGTAATCTTCAATAACGGTATTTGCTAAAATATCTTCAGCCATTTTTTCAACTTCTTTTAAAGCATCTTCTTTATTAGTAGACGTTAGTTTAAGCACAATTTGTTTGCCCATGCGAACATCTTCTACCCCTTCAAAATTCATGGCATCAAGTGCATGATGAATTGCTTTTCCTTGAGGATCTAGTACACCTTCTTTTAAAAATATGTTTACAATGGCTGTCATTATTTTACTTCTCCTAAAATTCTTGTTAATACTTCTTGATAAGCGATGGTAAGACCACCTAAACCTTGTCTAAATCTATCTTTATCCATACTTTCACCTGTTTTGGCATCCCAAAATCTAAAGTTGTCAGGACTAAGTTCATCAATTAAGATGATATTGCCATTTGTATCTCTACCAAATTCAAGTTTAAAATCAACTACAGTTAAACCTTTATCGGAGAAGAACTCTTGCATTACGCTGTTTACTCTTCTTGCCATATAACGAATGTAGTCTAGTTCTTCTGTATTTTTAACCAATTCTAAAATAAGACAATGCTGATCATTTAATTTTGGGTCACCGAGTGCATCATTTTTATAGTCAAACTCTACTAAAGTAAAAGGAAGTACTTTCCCATTTTCAATACCAAGGTTCTTACTTAAAGAACCCGTTGCAATGTTTCTTACAATTACTTCTATATAGATAACCTCTGCTTTTTTATGTAGCATATGGTTGTCATCTAACATTTTAACGAAGTGTGTTGAAATACCTTTATTTTGTAAAAGCTTAAAGAGTTCAGTTGAAATTTTGTTGTTTAATGCACCTTTTCCTGCTTCAGAAGATTTTTTTTCACCATTAAAAGCTGTTAAATCATCTTTAAACTCAGAAATTAAAAGTGCTTCATCTTCTGTATGCCAAACTTTCTTTGCTTTACCTTCATAAAGCAATGATGTTTTTTCCATTATTATGTCGTCCTTGTTTTTAGTTAAATTTATTGCTTGGTAATCATAAGTGCTTTGAGAATATCAACAGCTGATTTAAGTTGTGCATCCTTATACAATTGCTCTTCTGTGATGATTGTTTTATCTTCTTTTTCATCTTTTTTCTCTTTTTTGCCATCTACTTTTTCAAGTTCACTCTCTAAGTGTTTTTGTAAATCTTTCTCTTTTATAGAGATTCCTTCTTCAGCTTTTTTGATTTCCCCAAACGAGACCTCAATGTCAGGGGTCACGCCAACAGCTTGAATGGTTCTTCCACTTGGTAAATAATAACGTGCAATGGTTAAGCGTAAAGCTTCGGTTTGACTAATAGGCATCACTACTTGAACTGAACCTTTTCCAAATGTTTTATTCCCAACAACAATAGCCCGTTTATGGTCTTGTAACGCACCTGAAACAATTTCTGAAGCAGAGGCTGAACCTCCATTAACCAAGATAACTAAAGGGGTTTGCATATCAGTATTAGCTTCACTGGCATTATAAACCAAGTTTTCCTCAGGAATTTTACCTTTTTGGCTTACAATTGCCCCTTCTTTAACAAACATATCAACAACACCAATGGCTTGATTTAGTAGACCACCTGGGTTATTTCTTAAATCAAGAACAATTCCTTTTTTCTTAGGGTTGTCACTAATTCCTTTTTGCAGTCCTTGTACCACTTTTTGGTCAAAAGAGGTGACACGCATATAGAGGATGTCTTCCCCAATTTTTTTAGAGTAAACGGATTGAATTTCTATAATGTCTCGAATAATTTCAATCTTAAGAGGCTTCATTTCCCCTTTTCTAACAACTGTCAGTTCAATGGCTGTTTTAGGCTTTCCACGCATAATTGAAACAGCTTTATCGATGGTCATTCCCATGGTAGCTTGTTCATTTATTTTTAAAATAATGTCACCAGATTTGATACCAGCTTCATCAGCAGGTGTGCCTTCAAGAGGTGCAATAACAGTTAAAGCCCCATCTTTCATACCGACAGTAATACCCAGCCCACCAAATTCTCCATGGGTTTGAACTTGTAACTCCTTGGTCTCTTTGGCATCCATAAATGATGAGTGTGCATCAAGATTTGAAAGCATGCCTTTGAGTGCATTGTTGATAATATCAGAAGCATTAATGTCATCAACATACTGCTCTTCAACAAGTTGCACTATTTTGGTGAATTTCAAGTATGATTCTAATTTTGAACTTTGCACATCTTGACGATCGGCATTATCAGCTTGTAAAGAAGTTGTGAGAATTACTACAGCAGTTATGCTAGAAATAAAACCTAATAGCATTGCTTTTTTATTTTTAATTATCATTTAATTGTTATTTATCCCATTATTTTTGTAAAGGTGTACATTTTATCTAAAATTGATAAAAATTTAGTAATTTTAGCATCATGTTATTTTATAATTATTATCAATAAAGCCATTTTGCGACTAAAGTAGCATTTTTTTATCAAAACTTATATTAAAATGTTGGAAATGAAATTAAAATTATAGAGTTATGAAGGATATATATGAGTATTTTAGAAAAATTAACCCACCAAATGAGTGCATCAATCGAATCAGCTGTTTCACTTGCTTTACACAATAAAAATCAAGAAGTTGACCCTTTACATGTAATGTGGGGGTTACTGACCAACAGCAGTTCACTTTTACAACAAGCATTAAATAAAATGGGAGTAGATAAAGCTGCCATTGAGTTAGATGTGAAATCATTTACTAATAAATTGCCTACAGTCTCATCGGTTACGAAAGAGAGCATTCGACTTTCTCAAAAATTGGTGGCTACTTTACAATCTGCCGAAGGAATTATGACAGCCAATGGCGATCAATACTTGTCCGTAGATGCTTGGATTATTGCCAATATTAATGAGGGATTCATTAAAGATTCCATGGGTAAATATGTGAACTTATCTGAATTAAAAAAGACATTAGAGTCCATACGAGGGGGTAAAACTATTGATTCACAAAGTGGAGATGAAGCATTAGAAGCACTTGATAAATATGGAATTGATTTAAATAAAAAAGCCATAGATGGTGAGTTAGACCCTGTCATTGGTAGAGATGAAGAAGTGCAACGAATGATGCAAATTTTGATTCGTAAAACTAAAAATAATCCTATTTTGATTGGTGAGCCAGGGACAGGTAAAACAGCCATTGTGGAAGGGTTGGCACAGCGTATTGTGAACAAAGAAGTACCATTAAGTTTACAAAACATGCGTGTTATTTCATTGGACATGAACCGTTTAATTGCAGGTGCAAAATACAGAGGTGAGTTTGAGGAACGATTAAAAGCTGTTATTGATGAAGTTAAAGAGTCTTCAAATATTATTTTATTTATTGATGAAATTCATACAATTATTGGAGCTGGAGGTTCAGAAGGTGGTAACGATGCTGCGAACATTTTAAAACCAGCACTTGCACGTGGAGAGTTGCGAACCATTGGGGCGACAACACTTAAAGAATATCGAAAGTATTTTGAGAAAGACACAGCACTTCAAAGACGTTTCCAGCCTGTTAAAGTAGATGAGCCAAGTATTAACGAAGCACTACAAATTTTACGTGGAATTAAAGAGCGTTTAGAGTCTCATCATAATGTAACCATTACAGATACGGCTTTAGTTTCAGCTGCTAAATTGTCTGACAGATACATTACAGACAGATTTTTACCAGATAAAGCCATTGACCTTATAGACGAAGCTGCAGCAGAGCTTAAAATGCAAATTGAGTCTGAACCTACTGACTTAGCAAAAGCCAAACGTGCATTGTCTACTTTACAGGTAGAAAAAGAAGCACTGCGTATGGAAGAGGGTGATAAAAATGATACGCGTCTTAATGAGATAGAGAAAGAGTTAGCCGATCTTGAAGAAGAAAAAGCTTCTTTACAGAGTCAATTTGACAATGAGAAAAAAGTTTTTAATGAAATAGCGATACTCAAAAGTGAGATAGAATCATTAAAAACCAAAGCAAATGTTGCTGAACGTGAAGGAGATTTCTCAAAAGTAGCTGAAATTACACATGGACAAATACCAGCTAAAGAACAAGAAGTAAATCGTTTAGAAGAGCGTTGGAAAACCATGACCAAAGAGGGGACTTTACTTAAAAACTCTGTTGATGATGAGATGATTGCGTCTATTGTGAGTCGTTGGACAGGAATCCCTGTAAATAAAATGTTACAAACAGAAAAAGACAAAATTTTAAATGTAGAAAGTATTTTAAATCAAGAAGTTATTGGTCAAAATGAAGCACTAAAAGCTGTAGCACGTGCCATAAAACGCAACAAAGCAGGACTTAGTGAGTTAAACCGTCCAATAGGTTCGTTTATGTTCTTGGGACCAACAGGAGTAGGTAAAACACAGGTTGCTAAGACTTTGGCTAAGTTCTTGTTTGATTCTGAAAAATCACTCATAAGAATTGATATGTCTGAATACATGGAGAAACATGCAGCTTCACGTTTAGTGGGTGCACCTCCAGGTTATGTAGGTTATGATGAAGGTGGACAGCTTACAGAAGCTGTAAGAAGAAAGCCTTATTCTGTTGTTCTTTTTGATGAGATTGAAAAAGCACATCCAGATGTATTTAACACTCTGTTGCAAGTACTTGATGATGGTCGTTTAACAGATAACAAAGGTGTAACCATAGATTTTAAAAACACCATTATTATCATGACTTCTAACATTGCTTCTGATAAAATTATGAAATATAGTGATAGAAATGAGCGAGAAGTAGCCGTAAATGAAGAGTTAAAAAGACATTTTAAGCCAGAGTTCTTGAACCGTTTAGATGACATTGTGACGTTTAATCCTCTTGATCTTGAAGCCATTACAGGGATTGTAGATATTTTGTTTGAAAGCATTGAGAAAAAGTTAGCGAGTAGGGACATTAAAATTAGTCTGAGTCCAGCTGCTAAAGCTTACATAGCAGAAGTAGGGTTTGACCCAGACTATGGTGCAAGACCTCTTAAAAGAGCTTTATATGATGAGGTAGAAGACAGACTTGCAGAGCTTATTTTAGAAGACAAAGTAGTAGAAGGTTCTTCGGTTGCTTTTGATGTGGCTGATAATGAGATAATTGTTAAAATAGATTAGCTTTTAACTTCTTTATAATTGAGAAAGAAGAGAATTATTGACAATTCTCTTCATACGCTGTAACACCAAAGACACTATTGGCAACATCAGAACTATCATGAGAAACACTGTTTTCAACTTCTAAGTTTCGGTTGTTAATGCTGTTCTCATTGGGACAATCTCTTCTGATTTCAGGTTCCATATCATCTATGGTTTCGACGTTTTTGGTCTCAACACTGTTGATGACATGAACATTGTTACTCCCCGTAATGCGTACACCAAAAAGCCCTTCATCGACTTTAACATTTTTTATACTTACGATGTTCATAATCTCTTTATTGCTTTGGTTGCGAATCTCTGTGCCAAGTTCACCATTTTGAGCAATGTATTCATTGTAGTCACGTTGGTTTTTAATCTCTATATAGTTAACATTTTCATCTTCAGAATTAATATGTGCTTTTTGTTTATTTAGGGCATCTCCTCTAAGCGAACGAGCCGTATCATTCATAAGTGCTGATTTTTCTTCATCCATACCAATAAGGAGCAGTTTGGGTTTTCGTATAGTTTTTTTTTGTTGGTGTTTTTTAAGAGACTTTAGGGGTTTGAGAGTTTGCTTATTGATTAGCTCATTCCAAATAGCTTCTTCTGCAAGTATCGTATACGTTAAGATAAGAAAAGTTATAAATATCTTTTTCATGCTTTGTCCTAGTCTAGTTTCATCATGGTTTGTGGCGTATGATATAAAAGACTAAGAAGAAAATTTACATCAATATTGTGATTAAGATCATTTTTAAACTCATCATGATATTTCTGTTTAAACTCATAAACCTTTGCTTTGATTTCTTTTTCATTACTTTTATGAGTAATATCATTATAAAGTGAAGAGAGTAAGCCTTTTGTGATGTTCAATTTACTTTGATACGATTTTTTTTCATAAAGCTTTTTCATTTTCTTTTCCCAAGTTTTATCTTTGCTAATCATTACATTTAACGAAGATATTTTATTATTTGGCAGTGAATAGGCTTTGTTTTTAATCTTGACTTTTAAATCATTCTCTTTGATTTTACTAATTGTTCCAACTACTTTTTTGCCTTTGAGTGAAACCATGACTTTATCTCCAATAGTTAAAGGTTTGTTAGGATAGAGACCCCAGTAGATGTAATCATCTAGTTTTGAAAGAATTTCTAAGAGAGATTTTTCAGCTAAGATTCTTGTGGCGTAATGAAGATGATTACCCGTACTTAAACTCTTTCTAAAAGAGACTCCAGCACCCATAATACTGACACTAAATCCTCCACTGCTTTCATCTTTTTTTAATATGAGTTTATTGGATGCTGTAACATTGGGTATGTACATCCATCGTCCTTGTGGATAGTATCTTGAAATCAGTAAGTCTAAGGTAATTTCAGCGTATTCTATATGACTTTGTTGTTCTTGGTCACTGTCATATTCTCCACGACCATTGCCTCCGTAGGCTGTAAAATTCACGGTTTTTCCATCACGGTAGATAACATCATAGCCTGTAATTGCACCCACGATACGGTAGTCTCCAAGTTGATTATTGGCTTGTTCTACTAATTTATAATTTTTACCAATATTATTAAGAGCTGTTTTGAAAAAGTTGCTTACTTCTAATGTTTGTAGACGTATAGAGGCTGTTTTATTTTGAATGAGGTCTATACTGAAATAACGTTTAGGAGACCAAATTACTGAAGTATCTCCATAACGAACACAAAATTCATCAGAGTGAATGTTTAGTTGATTACAGGGTTTTGAATCTTTTCTAGAAAGAGAAGAGCCTTGTTTGACAGAGTGGGCTAAATTTTCATTCATGTTCCCTAAGATACGTAAACTTTCACGAAAAGGTGTTGTGGCTGTTTGTACAGAGTCTTGTTGGATTAAATCTAAGTTAATATGTTTGTCACTACATGCTGTGAGTAATATGAAAAAAAGAAAATTTAAAAAAAGTAAGATGTTTTTTTTAGAAATCATTGAATATTTCCTTTATAAGGGTTAAGAAAATTATGACCATTTTTTACTTATATTAAATTTAATAATTAAATATTTATATTAATATAAAATTAATATTTATGAATAAAAAAGATATCTTAGAGGAGTAAAAATTAAGCTAGAGCTTTAAGACTCTAGCCTTGTGGAATTAAAATTTTATACCATTAGCTGTGTTTAGATTAAACACAGCATTGTTGCTACTACTGTTTTCAACATTTAAGTTGGTTGCTTTAGTATTTTTTGAAGCAAATTTCACTCCATTGATAGAGTTAATATTTTGTGCTTGATAGGTTGTTGCATTATTTGTAACTTCTACCCCTGAATAGTCTCTTGTGCCTTCAGTAGCTTCAATGGCTTTTACAGTTTCTGAATCAACTGCACCAAGAATTGCTGTCATTGACTCTTCTGCTTGTGCCGAACTTGTTAGTCCCAGTGCTAATATTGTAATTAAGCTTAATTTTTTCATTGACATCCTTTATTTGGTTTTATTTTAAAATTGAATACCGTTTACGGTGTTTAAGTTAAATGCTTCTTGACTTTTAACTTGGTTAACAACTTTTAAGTTTTTTGCATCCGTATTTTTAGAAGCAAACTTTACCCCGTTTAGCGTGTTAATGTTTTTAACTTTGTAGTTAATTACAGAGTTTTCTACGGTTACATCCGTATAGTTTCTTGTACCTTCAGTTGCTTTAATAGCTTCTACAGCATTTGAGTCTACAGCACCTAAGATTGAAGTCATTGACTCCTCTGCTTGCGCTGATGCTCCTAAACCTAATGTTAATATGGTAATTGCACTTAATTTTTTCATTGGTATCCTTTGTGAAGTTGTGATAATAAAATTATAACATACTTTTTGTAAAATTAATATTAATAATTAAAAATAAAAATTAAGTTATTTTTAATTATTAAAAACAACTTCTTAGTATCCTTATTGAAAAGAGAAGAAATAGTATTAAATTTATGGTGCTTTTATGCTTTTAAATAAGCGAGGAAGATATAAATTTTTTTATGGGATGAAACAGAGAAGTGTCTGTTTCAAGTAGCTTTCTTAATCATCATAAATCGTAAAAGTGGGTGCATAACCCATTGCTATTAGTTTTCTATCCATTTCTTTTGGGTCAAACCCATCTCTTTTAACGGCATTAATTAACTTGGTAATTTGTCCCATACTAAGTCCTACAAGCTCTAATTCAAATTTAATCTCTTCTAAATCCATTGTTTAATTCCTTTAATTTTTTATTGCATTATAGTCTAAAAATATGTTTGTTGGTAGGGTGTTTATGTTGGTTTGATGAGATTATGTTATCTTTTAGATTTTTAGAATTTAATGTTAGTAATTATTATTTATAGCTAATATATTATCTTTTTTACTTAGAACCTATCTGAGAAAAAAAGAAACAAATGCTAAAATAAGATAAAAAATAGGAGATTAAATGAAATATGCAAGTGACTTAACAGATGTAGAGTGGGAATTAATTCAAGAATACTTCAAAAAGCGAG
>CACVAX010000015.1 GCA_902727935.1 uncultured Sulfurovum sp.
CGTCATGTTTTTGACCAATAAATCTTAATGACTCAGCCAATGCTAAGAATTCACCAAGAGAATCCCATCTTAAGTGACCTTCAGCTAAGAATTGGTCAACGTGTTTAGGAGCAGAACCACCAGCACCTGTTTCGTACAATCCACCACCAGCAATTAAAGGTACAATAGAAAGCATTTTAGCTGATGTTCCAAGCTCTAAAATTGGGTACATGTCTGTTAAGTGGTCTCTTAGTACGTTACCTGTAACAGCAATAGTGTTTTCACCTTTTCGTACACGTGCATTTGTAAATCTAGTAGCATTGGTAACATTCATGAATTGGATGTCAAGACCGTTTGTATCGTAATCAGCAAGGTAAGCATTTACTTTTTTGATAAGTTCTGCATCGTGTGCTCTGTTTTCGTCTAACCAGAAGATTGCAGGAATACCTTCAAGTCTAGTTCTCTCAACCGTCAATCTTACCCAGTCTCTAATTGGTATATCTTTTGTTCTAGCAAGTCTCCAAATATCTCCAGCTTCACATTCAAAGCTCATAAGAACACCATCAGCACCAGTTACAGTTACTGTACCAGCTTCTGCTAGTTCAAATGTTGTTGGGTGAGAACCATACTCTTCTGCTTTTTGAGCCATAAGACCAATGTTTTGCATTGTACCCATTGTAGATACATCGTATTGACCATTAGCCACACAATCAGCTACCATCTCCTCATGGAACATACCGTAAGTAGAATCTGGAACAACAGCAACTGTTTCACCAGCAGCACCAGTTCTATCCCATTGTTTACCACCTTCACGAACCACTACAGGCATAGAAGCATCAATGATTACATCATTAGAAGCATTAAAGTTTGTTGTTCCTTTATCTGAATCAACCATTGCAAGTTTTGGAGCATCAGATTCTAATGCTGCGAGGAAGTCTGCTTTGATTTCTGCCTCTTGAGCATGACCAGCAATTTTTTTCTCTAAGTCAGACATACCCATGTTAGGGTTAACATTTAATTCAGTAAATGTATCTGCATATTTTGTAAATACTTCTTCAAAGAAAATTTCAAATCCATGACCAAACATAATAGGGTCAGAGATTTTCATCATGGTTGCTTTTAGGTGTAATGACCAGATAACATCTTTATCTTTAGCATCTTGAATTGTTTGTTTATAGAATGTTCTAAGTGCAGCAACTGACATAAATGTACCATCAAGTACTTCACCTTCAAGTGCTTCAATAGTTGTTAAGGTGTTACCATTAAGTGCAATTGTTACTGTTTGATCTTTATCAGAAGTAACTGATTTCTCATTGGCAAAGAAATCTCCTTTTCCACCCATGTGTGCAACATAAGCTTTTGAGTTTTCAGCAAAAGGTCTAAGTCTATGTGGATTTTTTTGTGCAAATCTTTTTACAGCTTTTGCTGCACGTCTGTCTGAGTTACCTTCTCTAAGTACTGGATTAACAGCAGAACCAAGACAAACACCATATTTGGCTTGAATAGTTTCTTCATCAGCATTTACTGGATTTTCAGGATAGTTAGGAATATCGTAACCTTGCCCTTGAAGTTCAGCAATACAGTCTTTTAATTGACCAACAGAAGCAGAAATATTTGGAAGTTTAATAATGTTTCCATCTTCTTCTAAAACAACGTCACCTAACTTAGTAAGTTCATCTTCAGCTAAACCCATAGCTGCTAGTACTCTACCTGCAAGAGAAATATCTTTTTCTACCACTTCTACACCTGCTGCTTGTGTAAATGCGTTTACGATTGGTAACAACGAATAAGTTGCTAATGCTGGTGCTTCATCAATTTTTGACCAAATAATTTTAGGTAATGACATGTGTCGTCCTTATTTTGTAGTTTTTGTAGCACGATTTTAGCTATTTTTGATAAATAGAAAATTTAAACACCTAATAGCTCAAATTTATATTGATTATGTGTTTCTTTCTGATACAGAGGAGATAAGGGAGTATTTCTTCTAATTATAAATAGAGCTTAATTACCCAGGGTACAATAAAAATAATATACTTTATTAACGATTTTTATTTTATGATTAGATTTATCTTAAATATGAAAAGAGAAATAATGAAAAAACAACAAATTGTTCTATCACTAATGATACTAAGTACACACTTGTCAGCATTAGTTGATGTTGAAGCAGAAATTAATGCTCCAGTTGCCGAAATGAAAATGTTGGATGATGCGATGAATAAAGGTATTGATGAACAGCGTGAGAGAAATGCACGTAGACCCATGATAATTGAAGATGAAATGCGTTTTCATCAGGAACCCATGTTTGATTTTGTATTGAAAGGTGACAGCTATATTTTAGAAAAGAATGTTCTAGACGTAAATAATACAGAGATAAAAACAAAACTAGAAAATAGAATGCTAACCATAACAGAAGTTAAAAAAATTGAAGAGCTTATTGTTGAAGATTCTGCAACATTAGGAACTAACAGTACTCAAAAACGATTTTTTGAAAGTACAACATCTCAAACACTTTCTTTACCTAATGACGCTGATGAAAAAACATTAGAAAGTTATTATAATGATGGTCTATTAAAGGTAAGGGTTCAGAAAAAATAATAAATGCTTTATTCATCCACAAACAGGGTTTCTTTACATTAAAATTATTAATTTTTAATTAAAAAAAATATTTAATTTAAAATATTTATGATAGAATATGATTAAGTTATTTTAAAGGAAAGAAGATGAATTTGAGTAGAGTTATGTTAATTACAACTTTGACCATTATATTCAATGCTTGTGGAGGAGGTAGTGGTAGTTCATCCTCATCTTCTAAACCAATTGTGAATGCTGGAACGAATAAGCATGTTGTTGTTAATGAAAGTATTAGCATAACTGGTACAGTTAAAACTGATAAGGAAGAAGCATTACATTATGAGTGGAAGGAAAATGAAAATACTTTAGCGACCACAAAGACTTTTGTTTATACGCCTACAGAAGCAGGTGCTTATACGCTTAGCTTTACCGTACAAAATAGTGAAGGTGTTAGCACTACTGACACTATGATTGTGATTGTTACTACTCAAGAAATAGATAGAAATATCCCATCACTTTCAGAAGCTTTAAAAAGTGATTATCTTACAGCTATTAATAGAGCAAGAACAACAGAGCAAGATTGTAGATCTAAAGGAGTACTTCCTGCCACAACAACGGTGAAGTGGAATGAGAAACTCTATAAAGCATCTTATGAACATATACAAGATCTTATTGCTACTGAAACATTTTCTCATGATGGTTCTGGGACAGAGTCTGATTGGTCAGGGTATGCACTTAGTAAAAAAAGTACACAAGTAGAACGTGTACAGAGTTATCGATATAGTTGGGAACGTTTAGGTGAAAATTTGGCTGGAGGTACCATTATTGATACGGCAGAAAAGGCTGTACAGTCATGGATAGATAGTGACAACCATTGTGAAAACTTAATGAACCCACTCTTTACAGAGGTAGGTATGGTTCAATTAAGTGATGAGAATTCTCTGTATACTAACTATTGGGGACAAAATTTTGGAACAGCTAAATAGCATAGTTAATGGAGAGCTTAGCCATTAACTAGTAATTTCTCTTCTTCATACACTCCAAGTTCCTTAGCTTCCATTAAAATAGAACGACTTACTTTCATTTTTGACTCTATCATAACATCTGAAAGTTTTGATTTTATAGCCAGTTGAAGAGGGTGTCTACCTGGATATTTTTCAGCTAAACAGTAAAGCTCTTCTATCATCTTAATATCTGGTAGTAGACTCATTGCCAATACTACTGGTTCGCTTGGAGGCTCTGGCGTATGTTTTTGTTCTTTAACAACTTTCACTTTAGACTTTTTAGCATCTTTAAGTGATGAGATATTTAAAATATTCATACGCGTAAAGTCACCATCTTTAGTAATCTTGACTTTAAAAGCAATGGGCTTATTTAAATCAAAATCTTCATCTAATTCAACCAAACGGTTTTCAAAAAGCATTAACTCAATGTTTCCGTGTAAGTCCATGATATTTGCTATACCAAACTTATTTCCTTTTTTAGAAATACGCGTATTTATCTCTTCAATCTTACCAATGAAAAGTGCTTGTGAACCATCGGCTAAATCGTCTATTTCTGAACTAAGGGTGTACTTTATTTCATCAAGTTGTTCACGGTATTTGTCCAGTGGATGACCAGAGACGTAGAAACCTAGAGACTCCTTTTCAAGTGCCAATATTTCTAGTAATTCGTACTCTGGCATGTCACTAATGTTTACGGTAACCGTTGTCATCTCTTCATCATCACCAAAGAGTGAACCGACAGCTTGTTTTTTAGCCAGCATTGCTTTTCCAGCTGCTTCGGTAATGGCTTCCACTTGGCTAATTAGAGCACAACGTGAGTGACCAAAGTCATCAAACGCTCCAGATTTTGCTAAGGACTCAATAACACGTTTGTTTACTTTAGAAGCGTCAATTCGAGAGACAAAGTCATTCATATCTTTGAACTCTCCACCTTCTTCACGCGTAGCAATAATGGAGTTAATCGCCACATCACCAGCACCTTTAATGGCTCCCATACCAAAGAAAACAATCTTTTTACCATCGATTTCATCAGCTTGAAACACAAGAAGCGAACGGTTAATGTTGGGTGGACGCAGTTCAATGTTGAGGCTTTTTAATTCATCTACGTATTTAATAACCTTGTCGGTATTATTTTTTTCCAGCGTTAAAATTGCAGCCATAAACTCGGTTGGGTAGTAGTGTTTTAAGAATGATGTATAGAAAGTAATTAGAGCATAAGCAGCCGAGTGAGACTTGTTAAAACCGTAACCAGCAAACTTAACAATCAGGTCGAAGAGTTCTCTAGCAGTCTCCATGTCAAAACCTTTTTTACCAGCTCCAACAGCAAACTCTTCTTTAAGCTTGTCCATCTCCTCTTTAATCTTTTTACCCATCGCACGACGAACCAAGTCGGCACCACCAAGGCTGAACCCACCAATGCTCTGTACAATCTGCATAACTTGCTCTTGGTAAACAATAACCCCATAAGTAGGTTTTAAGATCGGTTCAAGTTCTGGGAACATGTAGGTAATCTTCGCTCGTCCATGTTTACGCTCAACAAAGTCGTCGAGCATTCCAGACTCCATTGGTCCTGGTCGGTAGAGGGCGAGCATCGCAATGATGTCTTCAAAACCATTTGGTTTGAGTTTCTTTGCCAAGTCTTGCATACCAGCCGACTCAATTTGGAACAGTCCTAAAGTATCACCTGTTGAGATGTATTCGTAAACTTCTTTATCATTCACATCTTCTTCAATAAAGTTAATACGTTTACCATGACGCTGTTCAACAAGTTTTAACGCCTCTTCAATAACCGTTAGGGTCTTAAGACCCAAGAAGTCAAATTTAATAAGGTCAACATCTTCAACATATTTACCATTGTATTGGGTTGCTAAAGTATCTTGTCCTGTTGGTTTAAAGAGAGGCGTTTTTTTCCAAAGAGGCTCATTAGAGATAACAACACCAGCAGCATGTGTACCAGCATTTCGGTTTAGTCCTTCAAGGGCTAAAGCGTAGTCCCATGTTCTTTTAGCCAAAGGATTAGTCGCACAAAGTTCTGCTATTTTTGGCTCTTTGGCATAAGAGTCGGTAAGGTTAATTCCCAATTCATCAGGAATAAGCTTTGCCATGGCATCGGCTTGTGAGTAAGGCATGTCAAGAACACGCGCAACATCACGGATGACCCCTTTGGCCTGTAACTTACCAAACGTAATAATTTGGGCAACGTTCACACGACCATACTTTTCAATAACATAGTCCAAAATCTCTTGACGACGTGCTTGACAGAAATCCATATCGATATCTGGCATGGAAACACGTTCTGGGTTCAAGAAACGCTCAAAAAGTAAACCGTAAGGAATGGGGTCAATATCGGTGATTTCTAAGGAGTAGGCAACTAAGGAACCTGCTGCCGAATTATGAACAACATAGTTGGATGTTGTATAGGAGTGGTCATCTTCTACTGTAAAGTCATAGACATTCTCTTTTTGTTTTTTGTGTTTTACAATACTTCGTACTTTTAGTTTTATAAACTCTTTTTCTATTTTGTAGACATTTTGACGTTCTTTTGGAATATCATATATTGAACCATTTGAAGGCAGGTTAATGGTGTAGCATGAGTTTCCTTCTTTTAATTGGATAGAAGTGTAGACTCTTTTATCTTCTCGAATCGTAGAGGGGATACCTACTTGAAAGAGTAATTTCCTACTTTGCATCGCAAGTGTTTTAGAGACAGTCGTGATTTTTATTCTATCTTCAGTGACATGACCATCAGCAGCGATATATCCATCCATTATTTCTAATATTTCTTGTTTTGGTAGTTGAAATACAAAATTTGGAATATATTTTGAGTTTGATTCAAATTTATAATTAGAAAATGCTTTTACAAAGAAAGCGTGCAAAAATTTATCATGAATATTGATCTCAATAATAGATTTTGTTTTAAGCAGAGAGTAGTCGTAGTTATTCTCTTCTATAAAAGCCAATGTTTCAGATATGCCATGTGCATCGTCTTTATGAAAAACGACTGATACCGATTTACGTTCCATATTTTTTCTGATATGACCATCACCTATCCATCTTCCTAAAAATTTTCTAAAAAAGTAGGTGTTTTTTAAATATCTTTTGATTTTTCTTTGATTGAGTTCGTCAATATAGCGAACCCATTCATTGGTA
>CACVAX010000016.1 GCA_902727935.1 uncultured Sulfurovum sp.
ATTTGTGGTATCAGCTACTTCATTATTATCATCTGAATCTATGATTTCACTTGTGCCATTTGTGGTATCAGCTACTTCATTATTATCATCTGAATCTATGATTTCACTTGTGCCATTTGTGGTATCAACGACTTCATTATCATCGTCTGAATCTATGGTTTCACTTGTACTATTTGTCTCATTAGTCACTTCATTGTCATCATATAAATTTACTATACCATCGCGATCATCATCTTCATAAACATTTGGTATACCATCATTATCAACATCTAAAGGATCATCATTAAAAGTATTAAGCTCCACTTCTATATTTTAACCACAAGAGGTGCTTGTACTCCTTCACCTGACGTAGCTAAAGGAACATAACCTAGATCTAAATTATCAGACAGCTGAAGATAACTAGAAGTTACTACATCATTATTAAATAATAAAGGTGTAATAATATGTTTTGACGTATTCACGTCATCTTCATTGGTTGTCATCACAAACTTACAGTCAAGTCCAACAGGTAGTGCTAATGTAAAAGGGTGATTATCTGTACCATCATCAGTCGACTTTACTTTATAATAAGTTCCATCTTTACAAAATGCCTCAATCAATGTACCAGGCACCGTACCTGATACATTATAAGTAGACTTACTTTCAGTATCAGCAGTATCTTCAACAGTTGAACTATCTCCACCACAACCTACCAAAACAAAACTAAGTATCACACCATATCCCATCAAGAAGACTTTATTATCTCTTTTCATCTATAACTCCTTATAAGTCAATTTTAAATATTTCAAGCAAAAGTATCAGCAAATAAATTACCAGACCAATTAAACATTTTAGAATAATTAGCCACTGATGTACCTCCAGCAGCTGTATTAGAGGCTACCATGGTTTGTGTTTGAGCATCATATTTAAAGACTCCTGTTAACCATGAAGCTTCTGTGGCTGAAGTTGGACTGTAACAAGCAGAATTGGTTTTAGGAGAAGCATACAATGCAACACCACTCAATGTTCGTAAAATAGCATCAGCACATACTTTGGCTTCTGAGTTTCCTATGTGTCCAGCTTTTGGTTGTCCTGTTGCTTGTGAGTCGCCAATAATGTAAATACCACTGCTTAACACGGACTCATAACTGAGTGGATTAATCGGTGCCCAGTTTCCAGAATTGACTCCTGCTGTAAAAATGATAGGTGCTGCTTTTTGATTAGGAATCACATTTAACACCGTTGAGCTTAATGTTTTAGAGACATCATTTTCAGTATACATCAGCGTTTTTGTTGTGTCATCAACAGCTGTTACCATACTGTTTGGTCGATACTCTACCCCATGAGTAGCAAAAACCGATGAAAAAGTCTCCTCTTCAACAATAATCTTCGCATTCGCATCTAAAACAACCACTTTACAATTATTAAAACCTTTTTTGTTTTTTAAATAATCAGCCACCACACAAGCTCTCTCATACGGTCCAGGAGGACAACGATACGGAGCTGCTGGAATGGTCATGGTAAACGTATCACCATCAACCATGCTATCTATCTGTGCTTTAAGAAGATTTGTTTGTTCTCCAGCTTTCCATGCATGAGGTATTTTAGTCATGTCATAGTCATTTGTTTTTATAAAATCAATACCTGGTGCTAACACCAACTTGTCATACTTGATGCTATTCCCATTGGCTAAGGTAAGTGTTTGAGTCGTTTTGTCTACACTATTCACCATACTGTGAACCATATTGACAGCATACTTACTACTATGATTTGCATAACTAAACGATAAGTTAGCTGTTGTTTTTTGTCCATTAAGCACCAAGTTACTTAGTATGGGTGATACATAAGTCGCGTTTGGTTCTATCACGGTTACATCAACCGAACTTCCACCCCACATTTTTAAATACTTTGCACAAGTAGCTCCTGAGAACCCTCCACCAACCACCACTACATGAGGAATAGTTGCTGCACTAGAAACTGTAGGAACAACAGCTGCTAAAGAACCAAGCCCCAAAAATTTCATAAAATCTCTTCTTGAATTTGAATTTACTTTTTTCATCTCTTCTCTCCTAATCATTTTCGTTATGAGTCAATGTTTTTAACCAATTACCAATCAATGTAATCTCTTCTGATGTATATCCATGAGCCTGAGCTGTCATAATAGGTTCATCATCAAATATTTCATCAGCCAAGTCACTTTCTCCTGCAATACTATCCCAACTGTTAACAGAAACTCCATTTGTTCCGTGACATTGTGCACATTGTGAACCTAACAGTCGTCCTGCATCTGCTTTATACTCAATAGGTAATGTTGGGGTTGGCGTATTAGTACTATCACTTGGTGTTGAAGTTGATGAACTACCTCCACCACAACCCACTAAAGCCAAACTAAGGGTTAAACCATACCCTATTAAAAAAAGTTTATTATGTACGTTCATACATAGCTCCTTATAAGTTAATTTATATCGGCAGTATAAAAAGTCTTTATGAATTTACTATGAATTTTTAAAGTTTATTTCAAAAAATAGTTTTGCTTGTTTCTTCATAGAAATTTCATAAAAAGCGAATAAAATAAAGTATAATTATTCATAGTAACCATAGGGAAATAGATGCACATACTTATAATAGATGACAATCAAGAGCTTGTTTTTGGTCTCAGGAAACTTTTACTCGAAACAAATCACCATGTTTATGAAGCCTATACGCTACAAGAGGGAGCTAAGGCTTTGGAACAACAAAACTATGACTTAGTTATTTTAGATTGGATGCTTCCAGATGGAAATGGGGTTCAATTTTTAGCAGCACAACGCCAAAGCTATTTAGAAACAACTCCTGTATTAATGCTCTCTTCAAAAAGTGAAAGTATCGAAAAAGTAGAAGCCTTAGATGCTGGAGCCGATGACTATATGGAAAAACCATTTTCAAACATTGAGTTGATGGCACGTATCCGTGTACTTTTACGTCGTGAAAGTCAACAAAAGCAATCACAAGTCATCATAGATAACCTTTTCGTCAATCTTTCGACACGTGAAGTATTGGTTGATAAAGAAAGCGTCATACTCTCTAAAAAAGAGTTTGAACTTTTAGAGTTTTTACTGCTCAATAGTAATGTTGTACTTACCCGTTACCAAATTAATGAACATCTAAACCCAGACTTTGATGCCTTTCGTTCGAGTAACTTAGTTGATGCACATATTAAAAATTTGCGTAAAAAGCTTAAAACAGCTTCCACGATTATTCAAACCGTTAGGGGTGTTGGTTTTAGAGTGAAGAAAACCTAAAAGTTGCTTCACAACCTTGCCCAATCCCCTCACTTTGAATGGTGATTTCACCATTAATAAGTTTGGCAACTTTTTGACTCAATGCCAACCCTAAGCCAGTGCTATGCTTAATCTCCTCTTTTCCTACATGTGCTTGATAAAACTCAGAAAAAAGTGATGACTGCTTCTCTTTTTCTATTCCTATACCTGTGTCACGTACCCTAAAGACAAACTGCTCATTCTCTTTTCTTAGTTCAATACTTATGCTTCCTTCATAGGTAAATTTAATGGCATTTGAGAGTAGATTAATGAGAACTTGTTTTAGAAGATTGGTGTCCGTGACAATAAGCTGTTGTCCTGTTAATAAGTTTTTCTCTAACCCTAACTCTTTCTCATCTATCAAAGGTGCTAACATCTCTATCATCTCTTCTATTAAAATAATAATGTCCACAGATTCTTGGCGTACTTGCATAGAGTTTGATTCTATTTTTGAAAGTTGTAACAGATTATTTATCATCGACAAAAGATGTTCTGAGGCACTCTCTATTTTAGTTAACATCACAGCATTTTCCTCTGTGAGTTTAGGACTGCTCATAAGATGCTGTGTTAAATTTAAAATAGACCCCAAAGGTGTACGTAACTCATGAGACATGGTAGAGAGAAATGTTCTTTTTAAAGCTAAAACCTCTTGGGTATACTCAAGAATGTTTATCTGTTTTTTAGAGAGTATCCAAACCACAAAAAGTAGTAAGCCCAATGAAAAAAAAAACCCCCAAAGTAATATGTGTTCTAATGCACGAACCGTCATGAGTGCATCTCTTTTTTCATGTCCTAACGACAATACCCATCCCTCTAACCTGTCATCTAACTTTTTTGAAACAACAATACTCTCGTCTTTAACCAATGAAGTCTCACTATTTTTCCAAAAGCCAGCACTTAACCATAAGTGCTGATGGGGATTATCCATGGTAAGCTCCATAAAGTTTTCATAAGGATATAAAAGTACCAATTTTCCCAATCGCTTTTGCTTGTTAAACGAAGCAACAATAGGTGCATAAAATTCTAAATAGTGCTTTTTAGTATAGTTCTCTTCTGTCTTTACCACTACCTCATCGGTACTTAAGGCACATAAGATTATTCCTTGACCTAAATCCTTAGCTTTTTTCTCTAAAAGAATTTCCATACGTTTGTCAATATCATTAACAAGCACATCATCCATCACCTCCAAAAGTGCCAAAAATTCTAGCTCTTTTTGTAGACTATTTAAATGATTCATTAAACGTTTTGCATTTCTATCAAGTTGATACTCAAGATTAGTTCGCTCTTTTTCCAAAAGTATCTCAGATTTAAATGTCCAAATATAAAGTAACGTACCTAGCTGAATCATTAAGATTAATAATAACATCGTTAAAGATATTTTATAAGTATCGGAGAAATTATTCCATAAATTTTTCATTCACAAGTTCCTCGATAGAGTATCTTTAATTCGATATCTCTGGTTAAATTGCTATCAAGGTAACCTAAAGAAGGCTGTACTTTTTGCATATATGATAAAAGCATCTCTTTTGATTTTACAATTTTAGGGGGTCGTCGACCTTGATAGTGTGCTTTTTGCCAGTAACGTTCTAAATTACGTCTGCTTTTTTTTAAAATATGCTTCTCAAAACATTGTCGTAAAGGGTGTTCAAAAGAGTAATTCATCACCAAAACCCTCTCTCCTTCAACGAAACGTTTTTTACTTAAAAAAAAACCTTGTATCTCCTCTAGCGTTAAACTATCTTCTTTAAAATTCTTATCAGCAACAACCAATAGTTCCTGTGCTGTAACAAAGAGAATAAGATTCGACAATACGAGTAAGATTTTAATCATTAGAACATCACTGAAAAAGAGTAGACAAAACGGTTTAATGGCTCTTGGGTATGATGAATATATTCAGCTTTTAATGCCATGTTAGAACGAGGTCTGTAAGTGTAACCAAACAAAACAATACCTTCATTGGCTTTCAATAATTCATCTTTATAGCGTTCTAAGCGTAAAACAAAATTTTGTCTCTGACTATAATACCATATAGGTTGAACATAAGCACTGTAAGGAATACTCTCTCCTGCTTCACTTTTGTGGGTAAAAAATTCAGCCAATATGCTAAAGTCACTTAGTTCATAGTCTATCCCCGTACCCAAATAACTTGATTCCACCCCATCTGTTTCACGATAAAATCCTCCTCCTACTCTTAAAGAAAATGCCTCATGCTCTCTTTGATAATTTAAAGCAAAATGTCTGTCTGCAACAATGGATTCATCTTTTAAACCAATATCTTGATTATGTTGAAGCATCATACTATAAGAATGCCTATCATCACTACGTGCTTGATACATTAATCCTGTGGTCGCCTTAGGAAAAACATGTCTAATAATATGAGGATAGGTCGTGGTATCTTGCAAAATGTTAATGGGGGCTTGATTCCAATACCCCATGTCGCTATTAAAACGTCCAACGGTAACCTGACCTGCATTATTTAAAGTATAAGCTACTTGCAAACGCTCTAAATTAATGCGTAAGTCTGAACTACCATCACTGGTACCATCTAAGGAAAGATGCGAAACTTCTACCTCACTTAAAAAATCAAAACGCTCAGAGTTCCCTGAAAGCAACAGTGCTATGTCATCAAAAATAAAATGCTCTTCATGGTTTTCATCGTAAACAACATCAATATAACCTCCCATATAAAGAGGGGTGTCTGGAATATTCCAACCATAATCAATAGGCTCATTTCCAAACATAAAAGAGACACACAACAACACCCATAACACTACTCTTTTCATTTATTATTCTCCTTCAACAAAACATTATAAATAAATCAAATGAAGTTTTTATGAATTTTTCATCTAAATTGATAAAAGTTCATAAAAAATTCATAAAAAAAAATTATAATTGTTCCTACCAATACTATTAAAGGAAGCGTATGTTCAAAAAAACACTCTATGCTCTACTCTTTTCAACCCTAAGCCTTATGGCAATCGAAACAGGGGAAACCTTAGCTCAAAAAATTCAAACCCAACTCAAGATGGAAAAAGATGAAGTTTATGTCATTAACTTTTTTGCTTCATGGTGTAAGTCTTGTAAAAAAGAGTTACCACTGGTCAACAAAATACATCGCAACCAAATAAGCAAAGTTATTGGTATTAATGTAGACAAAAACAAAGAAAATGGCGAAGCTTTTGTTAAAGAGCTTGAACTTACTTTTCCCATTATCTATGATGAAGAAAAAACCTTAGTCGAGAGCTTTGACCCTTTAGGCTTCCCTGCTATTTACTACGTAAAAAACAATAAAGTACTGCATAGAATTTTTGGTGCTGTAGATGACATTGACGAACAGATTACAGCTGACCTAAAGGAGATAGAATAATGATAAAATTCACCCTACTCTCACTCTCTGCCTTAGTGTTTATGGGCTGTACTATGGTTAAAGAGGTTAAGCCATGGGAGAAAGAAAACTTAGCAAAACCCATTATGCAGTTTGAAGGCTTACACCCCTTGGTGGCTAAGTTTGATTCGCATGTTTACTTTTCAAAAGAAGCAGCACGTGGTGGTAACGGTGTGGCTGGTGGAGGTTGTGGATGCAACTAAGTAATCCTAAAATCAATCTATCACTCATTGCCTCTCTTGCTATTGTAAGTTCAAATGCTCTGTATGCTGAAAACTATGTGGCTATTGAGTACTTACAATACGATGAAAATGACAACCGTGTTTCTGTTTCTACCCCAACACTCAGTGCCAGTTATGACATAGGAACAGACTACACCATCAAAGGAGACATTGTATTAGATGCTGTCAGTGGAGCAACCCCAACATGGCAACCTGATACCACTTCGGGAGCGAGTCAACGTAACAACACAGGTGACTACGAATATAAAAACCAAACCTTTGACGAACAAAGAACAGCAGCCTCACTCATGCTAACCACACGATTCGATAACCGTGATGAACTCAATACAGGGATTGATATCTCCAGAGAGAGTGACTACTATGGCAATACCGTTTCGGTTGAATACCTTCACTATACCGATGATTCACACAATCAGTCGGTCAATATAGGGGCTTCATACTCTTTTAACGAAATCCTCTCCTACGACTATGACACAGCTTCAGGTGCTTCAAGTAGAGAAACCTCAAATAGCATCAATATTCAAGCAGGACTAAGCCAAATACTAAGCGATTCATCCGTCATAAAAGCTGAAGCTTTTGCCATAAAAGACGATGGGTACTTAACCAACCCTCATGCTTTAGTGGTCAAAAACTACAACACAGCCAACCAAATACTCACCAACGAAAACCGTCCAGAAGAACGCTTGGCATATGGTGCAACACTGAAGTACATTAGCTTAGTCAAGGACGACCTAAGCTACAAAGCCAACTATCGTTTCTACACAGATGACTGGGGTATCAATGCCCACACCTTAGACAACGATGTTTATTATGAATTAAATAAACAAATAACTTTAGGTGCAGGACTACGCTACTACGTACAAAGCGAAGCAGACTTTTACAATGCCTCAAAAGATTATTTTACGAATCAAGCCTTTGCATCAAGCGATGAACGTTTGAGTGATTTTGATGCCTTCACTTACCGAACATCAATTGATTTTAAACAAAATGAAAAACTTAGTTATAATCTTGGAGCACAATTCTATACCCAATCTACAGGCTTAGATGCAACCATGTTTACAACAGGAATTAAATATCGATACTAAACTACATATCTACAAGTTTACGGTCATGACCTCACCTTGTGAGGTTCAAATTTATTCTGATGATGAACATAAAGCACGATCAACAGCACAAACCATTCTACAAATGGCAAAAGGGTTAGAAAAAAAATATAACTTTTATGACACTAACTCTTACCTCTCTAATTTGAACCAACGAAAAGTAAATACTCTTGACGCTCAAACTAAAGACTTACTTACCCGTGCTAAGCTTTTTTACGCAAAAACTAATGGTATCTTTGACATTACCATGGGAACATTAACAAAAGCCAGACAACTATCAAGCACAAAAAGCATAAGAAAAGAGACACAAAGATTAGAACCTTTTGTGGGTGTTGAACATTTCAAAATAAAAAAAGAGAAACTTATTTTTGATAATCCTCATACACTCATCGATTTAGGTGGATTTGTAAAAGAGTATGCTGTTGACCAAAGTGTTAAGCTACTTAAAAAAGCAAAGCTAAATTCTGCTCTCATTAATTTTGGTGGCGACATTTATGCTTTGGGGTCTAAACCAAATGGAAAAGCTTTTTCTATAGGTATTAAAAATCCTCTCAATCCAAATGAATACCTAACAGGTGTCGAAATTACTAATCAAGCTTTAACCACCTCAGCTTCTTATGAGCGTAATCATTCTGTAGAAGGACAAAGATATTCGCATATTATCTCCTCTTCTACCATGCAAAGCCAGATACTTTCTGCCACCGTTATATCCTCTTCTGTTCTTGAATCTGGGGTTTACTCTACGGCTTTAATGATAGAACCTAGCCTTTCAACACCATTAAAGAAAATTTTAATAAATGAAAAGCTAAAAATTATTCAGTAATCAGTAAATTTTGTTATACTAAAAAAACAAATAAGGACTGTACGCATGAAATATAAACTACTATTTGCTTTAACCCTTACTTTTTCATTATTGAATGGATATTCTTTTGAAAAGATAAATCCATCACCTAGTAAAAAAATGTTAGAAAATCAACTTAAAGCACAAACTTGTACATCACCTGTAATGGCAAGTGAAACAATTTCAGAAGATTTTAAATATGGTTGTTTTTGTGGTAAGAACTATCCAATAACAGACAACAATAAAACAAAAGACTTTAGAAAACTAAAGAAAAATGAAAGAATAAAACTTATAGAAACTTTTTATTCAATAAAGCCCTATGATGACATTGATAAAATTTGTATGCAACATGATATCTGCTATCTTTACAAAGGTAAAAAATCTAAAGCCTGTAACCGTGCTATTTATAGTGAACTTAAAAGCTTAAGTAAAGAATTTAAAGTACATAATGAGCTTAAAAAAAATAGACAATGTAAATATCTCTCTAACGATATTGCCTCTGTTTTTAGAACCATTTTTGCTTCATCCGATGATAAGATGAATATGCTTGAATTTGGTTCACTCATGTTTAACACCTCTATTACCATAGCCCAAAAAACGGTAGAAAAATCATTTGAAACCGTTACACAACAAGACCAACGCTATCCTCCCAAAGAAGAAAGGTGTTTAATCTTAAAATAAAATGGAATATAAATGATAACAACAGCCTTTCCCTACCTAAGTATTTTAATATTTATCGCTTCCCTACTCGTTTACCTTGAAAGTGGTTCTAAGGCTAAATTTTTTGAGTATTTACCTGCCATTGTAATCTTATATTTTACAGTAATTACTTTCTCTAGCTTAGAACTTTGGACAAAAACAGAAGAGATAAATACAGCCTACAAAAGCTTCAAATCAAATCTACTTCCAGCCATGATATTTCTCATGTTACTGCAAAGTGACATACGAAGCATTTTTAAACTGGGGAAAAAAATCTTATTGACTTTCTTCTTAGCTTCTTTAAGTATCTCTTTAGGCTTCATCATTATGTTCTTTTTACTCAACGGATTTTTTGAAGAAGGAGCATGGAAAGCATTTGGTGCGTTAAGTGGTTCATGGATGGGAGGAACAGGCAACATGATTGCCATTCAAGCAGCATTAGAATTAGCAGACTCTAAAATGGGCTATGTCCTACTTATAGACAGTATTGACTATGCTATTTGGGTTATGATACTTCTTGCACTTGTACCTTTTGCAAAAAGATTTAACCGATGGACAAAAGCAGATGGGGACTTACTAAATAAACTCTCTTCTACTTTAGATACAAAAAAGACACAAAAAGCCATTAACTTTCCCTCTTTGTTTATGCTCTTAGGTTTAGCCCTTATGGTCTCTGTTATTGCCCAAGCCATAGCACCTCTACTACCCACTACAAGCTTTTTAACCAACACCACATGGATAGTCATTATGGCTACATTAGCAGGTATACTCTTTGGTATGACCCCTCTTTCTAAAGAAGCTTCTGCTCAACCTTTAGCAAATATCATGCTTTACCTCATCGTAGCACTTATTGCTTCTCGTGCCAATTTTACAGAATTAATACAAGCACCACTTTATATTTTTGCTGGGTTTATGATTATATTTATTCACGCAACGGTTATGATTATTTTTGCTAAAATTTTTAAACTTGACTTATTTTCTTTGGGAGTGGCTTCTTTAGCTAATATTGGAGGGGTAGCTTCTGCTCCTATTTTAGCAGGAGCATACCATAAAGCACTCATACCCATTGGAGTGCTTATGGCAATGATGGGCTACATTGTTGGAACATTTATGGGGCTGGGAGTTTCCCAAATTTTAAAGTTTATTTCCATATAATTCAAGTAAAAAATTAAAGGTATAGACAAGTTGGAAAATACACAAGCAACTTTCACAGAAAAATTTAAAAACAGAACCATACAAGGTCTTTTTTGGATTTTACCCATCGCTGCCATACTCATGATAATCTTTTGGCTCTATGAAAAAATAGACCTTATCGTTTCAGCCTTCTTAGACTTTATAGGTATCAACCCTCAGAACAATGAATTCTTATGGATCATGGGTGTTGTTGCTGTTTTCATACTTATTTTATACATCATTGGCTACCTCATCAAAACACAAATTGCTTTTTATGTTGAGTCTGTATTCCATGATATTCCTGGTTTTTCGACAATAAAAGACATTATTGGGATTTTTAACTCTTCTAAAGAGGGAGCAAACAAAGTTTTGGTTGTTGCCATACGAGGTTTTGCCAATGAAGGGTATAATATTGGGCTAATGTATTCTCAAAAAGAGAGTATCATCAAAGACCACTACACCGTTACCCTTTCCATGACCCCAATTCCCAATGGTGGATACCTGTTTGAAGTACATAAAGATAATATATTTGTCATAGAAAATGCAAATTTTGATGACAACTTACAGTACTTACTCTCTATGGGTGTTAAAAGTATTGCAGAGGTACTCAAAGTACAGCCTAAAAGTCTTGATGAGATGCAGAGTTTAAATGAATGGTTAGCAGAAAAATAAAAGAATGATTAATCTCTATGTCCACTACACGCTTTATATACATAAGTTATTATAATATACTTACATCAAAATACCTAAAGGACAAACATGAAGAAGGTTACCATTCTATTAACTTTACTACTTACTACATTTACCCTACTCAATGCAACAGAGGCAGAAGTTAAAACATTTCCAGTTATAAGTGAAGAAGGCATGAAAAAATGCAATAAGAAAAAAAGTGCCGATTCTAACTGTACAACAAAAAAATGTGACACTAAAAAATGTGACAAGAGAAAAGGTTCTGACACTAAATGTAAAGTTGAAAAATGCGATGGGAGAAAGTCTAAAAACAAAGAGTCAAAACCTACCGATAGTAATGAAACTAAGGTAAGTAAATGTTCTACTCAAAAATGTGGTGCAAGTAAATGTGGAGGAAAATAATAGACTAATAAATAAACAACTTATGATATACTAATATTCTAAATAAACTTAATTATGGAGTAATTTTATGAATAAAAAATATATATCATTAACCTTAGCAATTGTGCTATTTACAGCTTGTGGAGGAAGTTCTTCCTCTAAAGTTGCAGGAGAAGGGTCAATTGACCTTAAGGCATATTATCCTAATGCCTCAATGACCAAAACATTTCTTCCTGTTGAAAATGGACTTAATAAATCCACTCATGATGAAGTTATTACGGTTAATGGACAAACCATTACTACTGAAGTTAATTCCGTAATCATAGAAAACATGGTCTTTACAGATAAAAACATTACAACCACAACCACAGAAGGTACTTCAACAGATACAAGTTTAAGCTATAGACATGTTGACTTAGGTGATACAATTATATCTCACTCCTTCAAGTCAACCAAACCCGATGAGTTAGGTGAAATCACTACAAACTTCGAGCTAGTATGTAAACTAAAGAGTAAAGAGGAGAAATATACAAGCAATGGTAACGAATATAGTGGAGACTTACTTAAAATTGAATGTATTAAAGAAGGTGAAGTAATTTATGATATCAAACCAGCTCTTTTAGCTTCAGAGTTTGTCAATACTGACCTTAATGGTTCACATATTATTTATAACCAATCTTATATCTATCTTAAAAAAGATTGGGGAGAAGTTGCTAGAATTGATGATGATTGTATACCCAAAGACAAACCAAATGAGGCTATTAATGATAAATCTTCTCAATGTGAGAAAGAAAATTCTTATTATGAGTTTTACCTTCCATAATTTATAAAAACAATAAAGTTCTTCATTTTTGATGAAAAACTTTATTTACCCAACTCTCAACTTCTTCATAAAACTCCTTTCAACCCCTACTTTATCAAATAAATTGTACAATTCCACAAATAAAAAAGACCCGTAGTGTCTACAAAGGAATACAATATGATTAATGCCCTTAGAGGAATGAAAGACTTAACTTTTGAAGAGAGTGAACGCTTTGTCCATATTGTTAAAACAGCAATAGGCGTATCAAAAAAATACGGTTATAACTACATTGAAACCCCTATACTTGAAGAGACTAAACTTTTTAAACGTTCGGTTGGTGAAAGCTCGGACATTGTGGGTAAAGAGATGTATCAGTTCATGGACAAAGGGAACAACGACGTTTGTATGCGTCCAGAAGGAACTGCTGGGGTGGTACGTTCTTTTGTTCAAGCCAAACTTGACCGACGAATGAACGAAAAGTTTAAGTTCTACTACTACGGCCCAATGTTCCGTTATGAGCGTCCTCAAAAAGGGCGTTTAAGAGAGTTTCACCAGTTTGGGTGTGAGAGTTTTGGTGAGGGTTCTGTATATGAAGACTTTAGCATCATCTCCATGGTAGGTGACATTTTTAAAGAACTTGGTATTGGGTATGACCTTGAGATTAACTCGCTTGGTTGCCCTAAGTGTATGCCTCCTTACCGTGAGAAACTCATTGGCTTCTTGAACGAATGTAAAGATGAGCTCTGCGTTGACTGTAACCGAAGAATAGACACAAACCCTATTCGTGTGCTTGACTGTAAAAACGAAACTTGTCAGTCACTTCTAAAAGACTCGCCAAAACTTATGGACAACCTCTGTGAGTCTTGTGACAGCGACTTTGCAAAGTTAACGCAACTGCTTGATGACGCAGGTATTAGTTACAAAGTTGACACACACTTAGTAAGAGGTTTAGACTACTACTCTAAAACTGCTTTTGAATTTGTTTCAAACAACATTGGTTCGCAGTCTGCCATTGCTGGGGGTGGTCGTTATGATAAGCTCGTAGAGTTTTTAGATGGTAAACCTACTCCTGCTGTTGGTTTTGCACTGGGGATTGAGCGTATTATGGAATTGGTTCAAATGCCAAAGCTTGAACGTGAAGGTTATTACCTTGGGGCAATGGATAAAGAAGCAATTGACTCTTTATTTCCTTTGGCTTCTAAAAAAAGAATGACCGACAAAGTCACACTAGAGTATGCTCCTAAAAAACTCAAAGCCCACCTTAAAAATGCTGACAAAGTAAATGCTCGTTATTGTGCTGTAATTGGTGAAGATGAATTTAAAAGTGCTACTATTTGGGTTAAAGACCTTATAGAGAAAAATGAAAAAGTCATAGAACAAAAAGATTTTTAAACCTCAATAGGGTTACTACACCTAACCCTATCTTCATACATAACTTTCAAATTCCTTAATATTTTAAACATATTTTTAAATAAAGATGATACTATGAATTAAGAGGAGATTATATGAAATCATTTTATTTAAAAATATTACTGCCATTTTTATTTATATTGGGGTACTTATCACACTACCTTTATGCCACACAGGAGGATTGTAACAAAACCGAAGAAATAAAATATCATACCCCAACACTACTAGATAAAATTAAAGATAAAAAACATTTAGATGTGATTATATTAGATGCACCCGTTGTTTACTATGTTGGTTCAGATGAACATAAAGGTTTTGAGTATGACTTACTCAAGGATTACACTAAAAGTATGGGACTTGAACTTAACTTAACCGTTGTCCATACAGTTAAAGAAGCACTACAATTAACACGGCAAGGTATTGGTGACCTAACAGCTGCCTCACTTTCAGTCAATGAAGCACGATTAGAAGAATTTAAATTTGGACCCTATTTTCATAGTATAAATGAAGAATTAATTTGTCATAACAACGTACATAAACAAAATTTATATCCTGAAAGCTTAAATGACTTAAAAGGCTTAAATATAATGGTTGGTAAAAACACCAGTGCAGAAGAAACCTTACAAGAGATTCAAGCTAAAACAGAGGGTTTTGAGTTTAACACAACAACAAAACTTTCCACACAAGAACTTCTTAATAATGTATGGGAACAGAAAATAGATTGTACGGTAGCTGATACCCATATCTTTTCCATCTCACAACGTTATTATCCTGAACTAATTTCTACCATGCTACTCACACCAAAAATTCACTTAGGATGGCTACTTAGACAAGGGGATGACTCTCTAACTGAAAGTCTATTTCGTTGGTTAAATAAATATGAACGTTCAGGAAAAATGGCTGAACTTCATGGTTTTTATTATGGTTTTTTAAAAATATTTGACTACTATGATACCAAAGTCTTTTACAAACGAATTAAGACAACTTTACCCAAATATGAAAAAATATTCAGAGCAGCTGGAAAAAAATATAATATCCCTTGGATTATTTTGGCTGCACAATCATACCAAGAATCACACTGGAATCCTAAAGCAAAAAGTTACACAGGGGTACGAGGAATGATGATGTTAACCAATGACACAGCCAAGCTCTTAGGTGTGAAAAACAGACTTTCTGTAAGCCAAAGTATTTATGGTGGTGCAAAATATTTTAATATGATGCGAGAAAGATTTCCAAAAGGCTTAGAAGGTAAAAACCTTTGGGCATTTACCCTTGCAGCGTACAACATAGGATTAGGACATGTTTATGATGCACAAAAACTCGCTAAAAAGCTTAATAAAAACCCTAATTCATGGAAAGATTTAAAAACAGTATTGCCCTTATTGACACAAAAAAAATATAACAAAAAACTAAAACATGGCTATGCAAGAGGAAATGAACCTGTTCAGTATGTTGATGCAATACAACACTATTATAATATTATTGTCAAGCATGAACTGGAAAAAATGGAAAAAAAATCTAATGGGTCTAAAAAGTAAAACAGAGTATAATATATTTCATAAAAATCGTCATATATTATAGGGAGTTAAGAATGAAATTAGGTGTAAATATAGACCATATTGCTGTGTTACGAGAAGCACGAAAAGTGGCTGACCCCAATCCATTAGATGCACTTAGTATTGCAAAACGTGCTGGTGCTGAACAGATTACCATACATTTACGTGAAGACAGACGACATATTCAAGACATAGATGCCTTAAATATTATCTATCATTCACCCTTACCTGTCAATCTTGAATGTGCTTTGGCACCTGAAATTATTGACATGGTTTGTGAACTACAACCTCATAGAGTTACCCTTGTACCTGAAAAAAGAGAAGAAGTGACAACAGAAGGTGGTTTAGATATTTTTAGCAATGCTGAAGCACTTACAAAAACAATTCGCCGACTGAAACAACATGAAATTGAAGTATCACTTTTTATTGACCCAACACTTGATAATGTTGAAATGGCTAAAAAATATGATGTGGAATGGATTGAGTTTCATACAGGAAAATATGCCAATGTTTATGCCATGCTCTATGCTAACCTAAGTAATACCCATCACAGTATTAAGGAACTAGAACTGCCTCGTAGTGAACTTAAGGCAATCCTAGAGATAGAACTTTCAACCCTTCGTACCCTCTCTTGTGATGCCATGGAACTTGGGCTAAAAGTAGCTGCAGGTCATGGGTTAAACTATCAAAATGTTCAAGAAATAGCTGATATTGAAACCATTGAAGAGCTTAATATTGGTCAAAGTATTGTTGCACGTTCTGTCTTTACAGGATTAGAACAAGCCATACTAGATATGAAAAAACTATTAACCTAATACAGGAACTTAAATGCATAGAATATTACAAATGTTAGAGCTGCAACAAGAACTTAATGATAAAACCAATGGCAAGAACTGGGAAATTGGTATCACTAAAAATGGTAAAAAAATTGACTGGCGACGTTGTATCTATCTCGAAGCAGCTGAACTTGTTGAGTCTTACCCTTGGAAACACTGGAAAAATATTGATGCTTCTCCAGATTATGAAAATATTAAAATTGAAATTGTTGATATTTGGCATTTTGTTATGTCTGAAGCTTTACGTCTTTACAAGATGGAAAATAAAGGAAGCATTCCTGATATTGCCACTGCCATAACAACTATGGAAGGGTTTAATGCATTTCTTGATGCTAAAAAAGGTGAGCAACTGAACCCATATATACAAATTGAATTGGTTGAAAAGATGATTAAAACACTTTTTTGTAACGATGACATTGATGCCTTAGTCATTTCATTTTTAACCATGGCTTCAAAATTAAATCTTAAACTTCCTGAACTATATACACTGTATGTGGGAAAAAATATTTTAAATAAATTTAGACAAAACCATGGTTACAAAGATGGTTCTTATATTAAAGATTGGTATGGAAAAGAAGATAATTTAGTGATGCAGGAACTACTCATGCAAAGAAGTGATATCACACCTAAAGAACTTTACAATGCTTTGGAAAAAGCTTATCCTAAAATGTAAAAAAGGGTTTCCCCTTTCTTACGGAACATGTTTCATTAAATCAACTGTTGTTACACCAGAACCTACTGAAATTTCTCGAACTAAACGAAGAGACTTTTTTGCATTAAAACCACACGCTTCACCACAAGACATACTACCTGATAGATAATAATCTCCTCTTGGTACACCAAAGAAATTAAACTTTCCAGAATTATTTGAATAAGTAAATTTTAAATACTTATAAAGTCTTGAATCTGTTTTAGAAAGTTTATAGCCACCTAAATAACTCTCTTGGTACCATTGTCTTGAATAAGAAGTAACGGGGTTTAACCATAGTTTTATTTTCTTACCTTTAATTTTTAAAGCATTATGAGAGTTTTCTAAATAAATTGTACCTGAAACTGTATGGGTTCCTTTGATTTGAACTGATCTGTACTCACCTGTAGGAAAAGACATACGCTCTATAACTTCATTTCTATTACGAACCACTGGTTGTTGCTCTACCCTAACGGTCTCCTCAACCAAAACAGGATTATCCAAGGGAACATCTACCCTATTACCCAGTGGTGAATTGTTACCCAATAAAATTTCTTCTTTTATTTCTGGTCTTTTGGTGGGTAGAACAACGACTGGTCTTTCTACAGGTTGAATTGTCTCTTGATTAATCATAATGGTTCGTCCAGTACTACATGCCGATAAACCCCAAATACCTATGGACAGTAGCGAGTACTTAATTGCTTGTTTTATCATATTACCTCCTAAATAATTCTATTTTCCTAAACAGAATTCTCCAAACATTTTATCTAAAATTTCTTCAGAATCATATGGTTTAGAAATAGAACTAAGTGCTGTAATTGCATCTTGAAGATGATAAGAAAAAAATTCTAGTTCACCCCTAAGCAAAGGTTCTTTCGCCTCAGTAATGGCTTTTTTAGTTTTGACTACTGCTTCAATTTGTCGCGTTGAAATAAGCATTAACTCTTCATCTTGCCCAATGCTGTTAAAGAATATTTCTAATTTATCTGTCAAATTTCTAAAGTCACTTTTTGCAGAGACATCAATGGTACTAAATCTCTGAAGCTTTTCTAAATCTAACTTACGTTCCAAGTCTGATTTATTCAATGTAACAATAACTTCTTTATCTTCTATTTTCTCAATAATATTAACTATTTTTGCATCTTCATCATCAAATGCTCTGCTTAAATCAAAAAGAGCTATGATGACATCAGCATCTTTAATAGACTCTAGTGAACGCTCTACTCCAATTTTTTCAATGCTATCACGTGCATCACGTATACCTGCTGTGTCAATAAGCCTAATAATATGTGTTCCAATACGTACTTGTTCTTCAATCGTATCACGTGTTGTTCCAGCAATGTCAGAGACAATGGCCCTATCAGATGCTAAAAAGCCATTAAGGAGTGAACTCTTACCAACATTTGGTTTTCCTATGATGGCAACTCTAAAACCTTCTATCAAGCCTTTACGTCGGTGACTTGCCTCAACTATATTGTCTATTTTTAAAACCAGTGCATCTAATTGTTTTACAATATTGTCCAAAATATCTTCAGGAATATCTTCTTCAGCATAATCAATCATCACTTCAGAATAAGCCATGGCTCTAAGCATGGCTTCCCTACTCTCATCAATAAATTCTTTTAAGTCCCCTTTGAGTTGCTTCGCTAAAATCTTAGCTGCATCAACCGACTTAGCTTCAATGAGTTTGGCAATGGCTTCTGCTTTGGTTAAATCTATTTTCCCATTAAGAAAAGCCCGCTTAGAAAACTCACCTGGATCGGCAAGTCTAGCACCATGAACCAAAAGCGTTTCTAAAATCTCCTGAGCCACTATCATACCTCCATGACATTGAAACTCAACAATATCTTCACCTGTAAAAGAGTAAGGATTTTTAAAATAAATCATAATGGCTTGGTCAATTAAATCATCTTCTTTATTATAAAGAGAAGATAGGTGAGCATGTCTTGGAATGATATTTATTTTTTTAGAAATGCGTTGTGCGAGTTCCAGTGATAACGTACCAGAAACACGTATGATAGAGATAGAAGAAATGCCACTTGCCGTAGCAATGGCAGCGATGGTACTTGACATTAGCAGTTTAGCTTTTAGTTTTTTCTGGTATTAAAATCATTAATAATAATAAATTTTTTACCATCTTTACCTGTTTTAATCGCAATGTACTTATTGGGAAACATTGCTCGAAGTTTCTCTAATGCAATTTGCACTAAAATACCATCAAGAGGTTTGGTTTTACCTTTTCCATGCTCTTTAATATGCGCTGATATGGGCTTTAAATAATTATCAATCATCTCTTCTTGTGCTTGAATAAACTCAGCAATTTCTAATTTAATATATAAATTGTATTGTGCGTTAATCCAGTTAAATAACATATAAGACAAGGCATTGTATCTATAACCTTCTTTACCAATCAATAAAGCAGCATCATCTCCATCTATAAAAATATGTGCAATACCATTAAAAACATCCACTTCCACCGTATCAATTTCAAAACATCCTGCTTTCATTAGATTTTGAATCTTTTTTTCAATTTCTATTGAGAGTTGTTTATTTTCTGGAGAGTCCCTATCATCATCAAAAGCTGGTTTTGTTTCTACTATTTTAGCTTCATTTTTAAGCTCATGTTTTTTATTAGTATCATTTTCATTATTAAAGAAACCATCAACCACACTGTCTTCTTTTTTTAATAAATCGTCTAAGTTTTTATCACTAACCTTTTCGACAACCTTCTCTACTTTTTTCTTTTTAGGTGTTTTAGAAATACTATTATTTTTAGATGGTTTAGGTTTTTCAACCTCTTTTTTTGCTACCTCTACCGTCTCTTTTTTACTAGGTGATGATACTATTTTTTTAACTGCAATAATAATGGCTGTTTTTTTAAAAAGTCCCATCATTCCAGTTGTTGGATGCTGTACAATTTCATAATTAATTTCAGTTACAGAGCAAGACAACTCTTTTGCTGCCTTACTATAAGCTTCTTCTAATGTATCAGCTTCAATTCTTTTCATTTCCATGTTGTTGCTCTCCCGGGCATATAAATTTTATTTTCTTAATGCTGCTTTAGCAGCTTTTTGTTTTTCGTAAGCACTATTAATAACAAATTGTTGTGCAATGGTAAACAAGTTGTTTACTAACCAGTAAAGTACAAGCCCTGCAGGGAATGTTAAAAAGAATATAGTCATAACTACTGGTAACCATTGGAAAATTTTCTGTTGCATTGGATCAGTCATTGTATTTGGTGTAAGTTTTTGTTGATACCACATAGAAGCACCCATTAATATTGGTAATACATAAAATGGATCTTTAATAGATAAATCTGCAATCCATAATGCCCATTCAGCTCCTTGCAGCTCTACAGCATTGAGTAAAACTCTATAGATAGCGAAGAAAATTGGAATTTGCATTAACATCGGAAGACATCCACCCATTGGGTTAGCACCTTCTTTTTTATACATTTCCATCATTTTCATGTTCATTTTTTGTGGGTCTTTACCATATTTCGTTTTTAGTTCTTTCATTTGTGGTGCTAAGTCTTTAAGCTTTTGCATAGACATCATCCCTTTGTATGAAAGAGGGAAAAGAACTAACTTAATGAGTAGCGTAACCAAAACAATCGCCCAACCCCAGTTACCTACTAAATTATGAAACCATTCGAGCAATTGGAAAAGAGGTTTGGCAAAAAAGGTAATAACCCCATACTCAATAGCATCTGTTAACTTAGGATTAATATTTGCCAAAACCGTTGATTCTTTGGGACCGAGGTAACCATGTAATGCAAAAGATTGTTCACCTTGAATAAAGACTAATGCATTTTCATCAGCTGTAATTTGGGTATAAACCTTCAATGGTTTATCAAAGTCATACAAAATAGAAGCAAAATATCTGTCAAATGAAGAAGCAAAATCGATATTTATCCCATTTAATTTATCTTCACTGTCTGCATCACCATCTTCTATAATTAAAATCTCACCAGCACTCTTTTTAAGCATTGCTCCTTGATTCACCATGTAAATCGTGTGGTCAGCATTTGGTCGACGTCCTGGCATTACAAAATAGGGTTGAGGTGTTGATAAATTAATATTTAAATCATAGTGACCATCTTGATAAAAAGTCAACTCTTTTGTTACGGTAGTAGAACTTAACTTTTGTGTTAAAGTAACCTTTGTTCCTCCTGAAGCCAAATATACACTTTCAGCTGAAGTACTATAAGGGGTTTTAAGAGCTTCCTCATTCAATGCTTTATCTGAAAAACGAATCTCTAAAGGTTTCACCCAGTTTGGATTTAAAAGCTTAAGCTTTTCACCCTCATACTCATATTTTTTCTCGAGCATTTTGACTTGTGCAATACGCCCTAATTCATCAATACTATAAATAAATCTATCAGAATTAACACTTGTTAATACTTTAAATGTAGAAACAGGAGCTGCTGAATTTGTGCTGGGTGCTGTTAATGTAGAAGCTACTGATGGTGCAGGTGCAGAAGTCGTTGTATTGACTACTTGAGGAGCCGTACTTTCTTCTACTTTAACTTGTTCTGTTTTACTTGTAACATTAGCATCAAGAGGTTTTATTGGTTTTGGCATAAATAAATCAAAAGCTATAAATACCACAAAAGACAAAGTTAATGCCAATAATAGACGTTTTTGAAGATCAGATTGTTGTTCCACTAGAAAGTACCTTTTTAATTTCTTTAATCATATTAATTAGACATTTAGCTTAAATTGTTAAATTATATTAATATTTTAAGAATTATATTTAAATTATTAAGAAAATTATATCAAAAACTGTTTGAGAATATCATTTTTTCAATGCTTTTAAACGTATTAAAGCTTTAAATATTTCATGATTGGTTTTATTATACTCATTTGTCAGTAAATTGGGTTTTGCAACAAGTATATAACAACCTGTTTGTAAATTATCAATATGAGTAAGAAAATGAGCACGAAGAAGTCGTTTGGCTCGGTTACGATGGATAGCATTGCCAACTTTTTTGCTAGCAACTATCCCAAGTTTATACTCTTCTTCGCAAGATTGGAAAAAAAGAACAAACTGTGAAGTATGTACAGTTTTAGAATTCTTATAAATTCTGTTGAACTCTTTAGTAGTTTTGACACTACCAAAATGTTTTAAACTGCTAATCTTTTTCTACCTTTTGCTCTTCTAGCAGAAATTACTTTTCTTCCGTTTTTAGTTTTCATTCTTGTTCTAAATCCGTGTGTTCTTTTTCTTGGTGTGTTATGGGGTTGAAAAGTTCTTTTCATATACTCCGTACCATCCTTATTAGTATTTTACCCAAATCTAAACATGAGCATTAATTTGAAACGCAATTTTACACAAATTATGCTTAACATGTTGTAAAGATTATTAAAATAACATACTTATTAGTCCAAATTCAATCTTCATCATCTAAGTCCACCACATTTTCCATGACAGCAAACCAATTACGTGAAAAATGTCTACGAATATACGACTCATTATGAGGCACAGCACATTTAGAACAATCTTGATGATTACCAGCCTCACTTACAAAAACATCTCCCTCTTTTGAGTTAATGCTACAAGAAGAAAAATACTTTGCCCCTTTCATATACCAACCTTCATCATCAAACCTAAAGTTAGGACAAGCACACAAATAACAATTAAGTCCTTCAAGATCATGACACTTTTTGTTGTCTTTATATAAAGCACAAAAATCAGGCTCATTTTTCACCATGTTTTCAAACCTAAAATAAGTAATAACCTCATCATTACTCAAATGTCCAAGTCTTTCCATAATAGCTGCATGTTTTTCGCCATGCTCTTTAAACCATTCCATATAAGTCATCATCTATTCCTAAGTTTAAAATAATCGTTCAAATTCTCGAATCTTCGCTTGTTTTTGCTTATAAGCTGCCAAATACTTCTCAATTACAGTGTAAAATCTAGCTGAATGATTCTTCTGTTCTCTATGGAGTTACCATGCTTATCAATACCCCACCTTTATGATATAATCATATATACTAAAAACAAAGAACTAAAAGACTATGGCAAAAAAGAAAAAAAAACAAACGATAAAAATAAATAATAAAGTAAAAGAACTAATGGATGGTGAACCTTTTGATGAAGGTATCAAATATTTAAGTGAAGATGTTTTAGTAGAACTCACCATGTTACTTGACCTCAAAGTACCCATGCTCGTTAAAAAAGAGATGATTCGTGCTTTGCGTCAAGCTTGGTCGGAGGGGAATGTGCAGTTACGGCTAAATATTGTTAACTACCTAGACCAAATGAACATCAAAAAAGTAACGTTAGATGAAACAGATAAAGTTTCTTACATTGTTTCACTGTTAGACAAACATAAACACGATAAAGAAGAAGAACAATTAGTGCTTTCCTCTTTTATAGACACTAAGTTTAACAAGATATCTGAAGATAAAATTGCTAACAAGCTCAATTATATAAGACAACAAAAACTCATGAACTTATGGGAAAAAAAGATTGATGTAGAGTTTAATACCCTCTCAGAAATGGAATTTTACCATTCTTATGAATTTGTTATGAATGAAGAGACTTTTTATAAATCATTACTCACCACAACAGCCAGCATAGAGAATAATCTACTACTGCATGAAGATGAAAGCCACATCACAAAAACTTTAGAACAACTAAGACTTTCAGCCATTTCAGAAAAAACCGAAGAAATAACAAGTTTTTTAGAGAGCGTTAAAAATAATCATAAATACCTTTCTGAAAGTGAAGTTATAAAACTCATTCGTTCTATGCCTCCTGAAGACTCTTTTTATGAAATAGAAATTCCCCTTAGTACTTTAAAAGAAATTGCCAGCCTTATTGATCCTTTGTATGTGCTTACCTTACAAGGCAGTAGTGTTATTGTGAGTAAAGAGAAATCTTACTCTTTTTATAACACTAGCATTCCCTATATAGCTGTTGTCAACTATGGTCGTCCTTTTATTTTTCATCATATTTGGAAAGGTGAAACTCTTCCTATCAAAGATGACCTTCTTCATGTGAAAAAAGAAATGCAAGAACATCTTGAACATAATATTTCAGATTTAGAAGATGAACTTTATGAACTAGCAGAAGGTTTAGACTTAGAAGCCTCGGAAATTGAAGAGCATATTTTAAAATTTGTAGGACCTCAACTCATTTCAGCTCAAAATCTAAAGCTCAAAGAGAAAGTAAAACGACGTATTGTTTACCACTTTATGGAATATATTCGTCCATTAAAAGAAAAACGACGTAAAGAAGAATTACTTGCTAAAACCATTCGAGATTTTAAAAATTTATTTCCTTTAGCAAGATTACTTAAACGTGAAATATTTTTTCATGTAGGGCCTACTAATTCAGGAAAAACCTACCAAGCACTTAAAGTGTTGGAAGAAGCCGATACAGGTTATTACCTAGCACCTCTAAGACTTTTGGCACTGGAAGGGTATGAAAACCTAAAAGCTAAAAACGTTGGCGTGTCGTTAATCACAGGTGAAGAAGAGATTATTGATGAAGAATCAACACACATATCTTCTACTATTGAAATGATGAATGCCTCAGTAGATGTAGATGTTTGTGTCATAGATGAAATACAAATGATAAGCGACCGTGACCGTGGTTGGGCTTGGGCAAATGCACTTATTGGTGTTCCTGCAAAAAAAGTTATACTCACAGGATCAGCAGATGTACTTGACGCTGTTACCCAACTTTGTGAGTACCTAGAAGAACCTCTAACAGTTACTCATTTTGAACGTAAAAATGAACTTAAACTACTCCCTAACCCTACCCCTATAAAAGAAGTAGAAAAAGGGACAGCCATTGTTGCCTTCTCCCGTCGTGATGTGTTAGGACTACGTCAACAACTTTCACAAAAATACGAAGTCTCGGTGGTTTATGGAAACCTTTCACCAGAAGTACGTAGAGAAGAAGCCAGACGTTTTAGAGAAGGAAAGTCCGATGTACTTGTGGCTACCGATGCCATTGCTATGGGGCTTAACCTACCTATTAAAACCCTACTGTTTTCAAAAGACAACAAATTTGATGGACTCAGAAGAAGAGAACTTTTGCCCACAGAAGTCGCACAAATTTCTGGACGAGCTGGACGTTATGGATTAGAAGAAGTGGGGTATATTGGAGCATTAGATAAAAAAGCTTTAGAAACCATTGAATCTAAATTCTATCAACCTCTACCTACTTTAGAACTTCCATTTTCAGTGATGGCAAGTTTAGACCATGTTATGCTTATTGGTGAAATTCTTGAAACAGAAAATCTCTCAACCATTTTAACTTTTTTTGCAGAAAATATGGAATTTGAAGGGCCTTTTGTAGCAGCTAATATTGACTCTATGTTAGAAATTTCAGCCATTGTTGACGAATACCAATTGGATTTAAAAACACGCTTCCATTTAGCTTGTGCACCTGCCTCTATCTCTTCACCTTATATTGAATCAGTTTTTCATCGTTATATCAAACAAATAGAAGCCCAAACTCCTGTAGCCTATATACCACCACGAGACCTACCAAGTTATGCACAAACTAATGAAATGATGCTCAATGCAGAAGATCGAGTTCGCGAAATATCACTTTATTTATGGCTTTCATTTAAATTTGAAAAGTTATTTAAGGAGACACAAAAAGCCATTGAAGCACGTGTTCGCCTGAACAACTACATAGAAGCTTCACTAAAAGAAGGAAACTTTGTCAAGAAGTGTACGCGCTGTTCTAAAAGTCTTGACTTTACTTATAGGTTCTCAATCTGTGATGCTTGTTTTACAAAAGGTAAACGAGGTAATAGGTCTACCAACAGAGGGACTAGAAATGGTGGAGCAAGTGACGAAAATTCTTCAAGAAGAAAACGAAAATTAAGAAGATCTTCTTCTTAAAAGAAGATCATTTATGAATAAAGATGAACATCCAAAAATGTTCACCTTAAAATTTTAAAGTTTAGGTCCAGCACCTGAATAATCAACATCTGTACCATGATTATTATAACGTTTAAAGTTTTCAATAAATTTAGCACCTAAATCTTTTAGAGTTGCCTTGAATTTTTCTTCATCATCCCAAGTATTTCTTGGATTTAAAATAGCATTATCTTTAATACCCTCTAAAGTCTTTGGCACTTCAAGGTTAAAGACTGGAAGCGTTTCAAACTCTGCATCTAAAATTGAACCATTTAAAATACCATTGATACAAGCTTTAGTATCTTTAATACTCATTCTGTCACCTTGACCATTAAGACCTGTGTTCACAAGATAAACATTAACATCATGCTCATCAATTTTTTTACCAAGTAAATTAGCATAATCCGTTGGATGAAGAGGTAAAAAGGCTTCTCCAAAACAAGCAGAAAAAGTTGTTACAGGTTCTACAATACCACGTTCTGTACCAGCTACTTTAGCTGTATAGCCACTTAAGAAATAATACATGGCTTGTTCTTTAGTAAGTTTTGAAACAGGAGGAATAACACCAAAAGCATCATACGATAAGAAAATGATGTTATTTGGGTGACCAGCTTGTAAATCTTTTTTATGATTAACAATATGCTCTATCGGATAAGAAACACGTGTATTTTCTGTTTTAGAAACATCTTTATAATCTACATTACCAGCACCATCAGCTACAACATTTTCTAAAAGAGCATCTTTTCTAATGGCACCAAAAATTTCTGGCTCATTTTCTTCTTTTAAGTCAATAACTTTAGCATAACATCCACCCTCAAAGTTAAAAACTCCATTTTCATCCCAACCATGTTCATCATCACCGATTAAAGCTCTAGTTGCATCGGTTGAAAGTGTTGTTTTCCCCGTGCCTGAAAGACCAAAGAAAAGACAAACATCACCTTCATCACCAACATTGGCTGAACAATGCATAGAAAGTTTACCTTCAAGTGGCAACCAGTAGTTCATCATTGAAAAAATTCCTTTTTTCATCTCTCCACCGTACCAAGTACCCCCAATAATCGAAATATTTTTTTCAACATTAAAACAGACATAAACATTTGAATTTAGTTCCATCTCTTTATAATCTTTATTTGATGTTTTACAAGCATTATAAACCACAAAGTCAGGTTCAAAATTCTCCAATTCGTCTTCTGTTGGACGAATGAACATATTCTTTACAAAATGTGCTTGCCAAGCTATTTCAGAAATAAAACGTACAGAACGCTTACTAGCTTCAGATGAACCAGCAAATACATCCATAACATAAATATCTTTACCAGATAATTGGGTTGTAGTTAAATCAAAAAGTGTATCAAATTTATCAGCCTCTATTTTCTGATTAATATCTCCCCAAGAGATATTTTCATTTGAATCTGGATGATCAACAAAATATTTATCCTTAGGGCTTCTACCAGTAAAGATACCAGTATCACACATTGCTGCACCAGTAGATGACATTTTACATTCATTATTATTAATCTCATGTGCTTGAAGTTCATCATAACTTAGGTTGTAATAAACTTTTCCAATGTTTTCAAGTCCTAATTTCTCAAGACCTTTTGGTGTACGGCTGCTCATTTGTGTACCTTTATATTTCGTAATCTTATTTTTGCTATAGTATTCTTAAATAATATAACAAATTAAAAAAGACTAAATCTCTTTTAATTTACTATAATTTAAGACTGCTACATAAGATGTTTAAAACCATGAAAGTATACTATTGAAAAGATGTTAATTAACTTACTTAAAGGGAAAATTTAAAACAACATTGTTAGGAACAATGTTGTTTTTTAATACAATTTTTTTATTTGAAAATAGAGAGAAGTACACCAGCTGCAACAGCTGATCCAATAACACCTGCAACGTTTGGACCCATTGCGTGCATTAATAATACATTCCCTGGTTTTTCTTCAGAACCAACCTTAGAAACAACCCTTGCTGACATTGGTACAGCTGATACTCCTGCTGCCCCAATCAATGGATTAATCGGCTCATCTGAGTACTTATTCATAATTTTAGCCATAATAACACCCATTGCTGTACCAGCAGAGAATGCAATCAGACCAATTGCCATAATTCCCATTGTTTCAACAACTAAGAACTTATCAGCTGCTAGTTTTGAACCAACACCCAGTCCTAAGAAAATTGTTACAACGTTAATTAATGCATTTTGCATTGTGTCAGATAATCTGTCAACAACACCTGATTCTTTAGCAAAGTTACCAAATGCAAATGCTCCAATAAGTGGTGCAGATTCTGGTAAAATCAATAATGCTAACATTAATACAACGATAGGGAAAATCAATTTTTCTAGTCTGTGTACTCTACGTGTTGTTTTCATCACAATAACACGCTCTTCTTTTGTTGTTAAGGCTCTCATTATTGGTGGTTGAATAACTGGTACCAATGCCATGTATGAGTAAGCAGCAACAGCAATAGCTCCAAGCATATCAGGTGCTAACCTATTGGCAATAAAAATTGAGGTAGGACCATCTGCCCCACCAATAATTGAAATAGCTGATGCAGACTGAAGATCGAAACCAATCATAACAGCACCAACAAGTGACCCAAAAATACCAAACTGAGCAGCGCCACCAAGGATAGCTGTTTTAGGGTTTGCTAAAAGTGGACCAAAGTCTGTCATAGCTCCAACACCCATAAAAATAAGTAGTGGAAAGAACTCATTGGCAATTCCCATGTTATAGATAATACCAAGCATTCCATGTTCACCACCCATATTCGCTAAAGGAATATTGGCCAGTAATCCACCAAAGGCAATAGGAATCAATAGTAATGGTTCAAAGTTCTTAGCAATTGCTAAATAAAATAAAATAAAAACAATAACAATCATAATAATACGACCAAGAGAAGACTCAAACCAAGTCATTTCTCGCTCATATGCTGAACCTTTAGGTTCCGAAGTCATTTCACCATCATTAACATCAAAGATTGCTTTTAATCCTGTCGTTTCCCAAAAGCTTGTTGCCAATTGACCAATAGATTTTGGTTCATAAACTGGTCTTTCAGAGCTTTCTTCTACGGCTACAGGTACTTCTGTACTAGCTGCTCCAGAGACCGAAGTCAAGGCAAAGACAGTAAAAAGAATAGAAATAATAAACTGTTTTAATTTCATGGATTACTCCATTGTGGCTAGAAGCTGTCCATCGACTACAGCATCATTTGTATTCACTTCAATCGATTTGATAATCCCAGCTTTTTCAGCCACAATATCAATTTCCATTTTCATGGCCTCAAGAATCATAATCTGTTCACCTTCGTTTACAGAGTCCCCTGCTTTCTTTAAGATTTTCCATACATTACCTGGTGTTTGTGAATGAATTTCAACTGAACCTTGTCCACCTGTAGCTACTGGAGCTACTGTACTTGGTGTTGCTGCTGGAGCTGTGCTTGGTGTAATTTGAATATCACCTTCACCTTCTGCTACTTGTACACTATATTGTTTACCATCTACTACTACTGTATAATTACCACTCATCTCTTCTTCTCCACAATTTTGATTATTTTTACCTTTTCTAACCATCAAAGGACCTTCACCCTTTAAGAACGCAATACCTTTTTGGTCACATGATGCTGCAATAAAGACATTTTCTTCACTTGTCGCTAACCCTTCATTTTCTAAAACTTTAGTCCAATGTGCAATTGATTTTTCCTCTTTTGCATCAGCAATGTCTAAAGGGTTTTCTTTTGTTGGTTCAAGTTTAAGTTTTTCTGATGCCAATGCAACAATCTCAGCATCTGGTTCAACTGGTGTTTTACCAAAGTAACCCAATACCATTTGACCATAACCTGGTGCAATTTGCTTCCATTTCCCAAACATCACATTTGCATATGCTTGTTGCCAGTAAAACTGAGAAACAGGGGTTACCGATGTACCATAACCACCTTTTTCAACCACTTCTTTCATTTCAGCAATTACTTCATCAAATTTATCTAAATTTCCAGCATCTCTCATCATTTGGGTATTTGCTGTCAATGCACCACCTGGCATTGGAGAGAAAGGAATAAGAGGTGAAACTTGAGTTGCTTCTGGTGGAATCATGTATTCAGCCAAACACTCTTTTAAACGCTCTTCATACTTAAGAACTTTATTCAGTTGTAAGTCACCTAAATTGTAGTTTGTACCTTTAGTTGCATGTAACATGGTTAAAATATCTGGCTGTGATGTACCACCAGATACAGGAGAGGCTGCCATGTCAATACCATTGGCACCAGCTTCAAGTGCAGCAAGGTAAGAAGCCACAGAAACACCAGCTGTTTCATGCGTATGAAGTCTTAAATGAACCCCATCCCCTAAAATTTTTCGAGCCATTGCAATGGTTTCATAGACTTTATTAGGATTCGCCGTTCCAGAAGCATCTTTGAAACATAAAGAGTCAAACTCAATTCCAGCATCTAACATATTACGTAATGTCTTTTCATAGAAAGGTACATCATGTGCACCTTTACATCCAGGAGGTAAATCCATCATAGTAATAACAGCTTCATGGTTAAGACCATGCTTTTTGATACACGATGCAGAATAAGCTAAGTTATTAACATCATTCAATGCATCAAAGTTTCTAATGGTAGTTGTTCCGTGCTTTTTAAACAATTTTGCATGCAGGTCAATCATTTCACGACTACCTGTATCAAGCATTACCGTGTTAATACCACGAGCTAAAGTTTGCAGGTTCGCTTCTGGTCCTACTATTTCTCTAAATCTATCCATCATTTCAAATGCATTTTCCTGTAAGTAGAAAAATAAACTTTGAAATCTAGCTCCTCCACCAAATTCAAAGTGATTAATACCTGCTTCTTTAGCAGCTTCTACTGCTGGAAAAAAGTCGTCCATGAGAACACGACCACCAAAGACAGATTGAAATCCATCTCTAAAGGTTGTATCCATCACATCAATATATTTTTTTGCCATTTTATACCTTCATTTTTTATGATTTATTGTTACGGAATTCTGTTACAGCAGCGATAATAGCAGCAACTTTACGTTGCTCCTCTTCTGCTGTATTACCTGCTGGAGTCACAGGTGTTTTAGGTGTACTTTCGGGAAAGTACTTTGCAATAATTTTAGCTTGTAGCTCAACTACTTTTACAAGAATAAAAAGGAATAAAAAAACAATTCCCATTCCCAGTAGCATAAACTTAAAAGCTTCAAGAACATAATTAACTTCATCAGCCATGAAAAACCCTCTATATAGTAATTTTTATAGAATATTTTAGGCTAAATTTACTTGAAAATGGTTAATTTACTATCTCTTTTTTTTACGGTTATTCTTACGTGCTACTTTTTGTTCATCATGGTACTCATCAATCATACTATTTACTCTATTTTGGTCAAAACCAATTTGATTTTTAGAAGAATTCTTTTCTTTTAATAACAGTGTGACAACTCGTTCAACAAATTCATGATAATCCATCTCTTCCATACTGTCAATAAAATCTGCAGCATTTTCAACAATTTCAACTTCTTCTATCATGCGTTGTAAGCTTGAAAATTCTAAAGTACTTTCACCCTCATCTCCCTCTAAAGAAATGCTTGCTAATTTCATTTCAGCACCCACTTCCTTTTGGATTCTTTGTAACTCTCTAAACTCTTCTGTTGAAACCAGCGTAATCGCTTTACCTGATTTACCAGCACGTCCTGTTCTTCCTATTCTATGCACGTAAGATTGTGGGTCAAAAGGAATATGATAATTAAAAACATGTGTTACATCTTTAACATCCAAACCTCTCGATGCGACATCTGTGGCCACCATAATCTTTGATTCACCACGACGATACCCTTTAACAATACGTTCTCTATCACTTTGCTCTAAATCACCATGTAAACCTTCTGCTAAAAACCCCATTGCTTGAAGATGTTCTGTTAATCTATCAACTTCGCGTTTCATACGACAAAAAACAATACATTTATTGGTCTTTTCTGTTTCAAGTAGTCTTACAATGGCTTCATCACGTTGTGACTCTTTAATCACATAATAAGATTGCTCTATCACATTGTTAGCTGTTCCATCAGATTCAGAAACCACTGAAATAAATTGTGGATTACTCAAAATTTCATTAGATAACTCCTTAATCGGTTCTGGCATGGTTGCAGAAAATAGTAAGGTTTGTCTGTTTTGAGGAATGTACTCAAATATCTCTTTTATCTCTTCTAAGAAACCCATATCAAGCATTTCATCTGCTTCATCTAAAACAATAATTTCTGGATTAAAAGAATCAATTTTACCTTTTTTATAAAGGTCTTTCAACCGTCCGGGTGTTGCAACTACAATTTGTACACCTTTATTAATCAATGCAATCTGTCGTCCATAACCAACCCCACCATAAACCGTAATGGTTCGTATGCCACAAAAACGTCCAAGATGATACAGCTCATCTGAAACCTGTGTTGCCAATTCACGCGTGGGGGTAATTACCAAAGCACGTTCTATCTCTTTATTAGCAATTTTATTCATCAATGGTAAACCAAATGCTGCTGTTTTACCTGTTCCTGTGTGGGCTTGTCCCACTAAATCTTCACCCTTCTCAATAATGGGAATAACCATTTCTTGAATAGGACTTGGTTCTTTGAAACCAGCTATCTTTACCCCTTTTAAGAGGTCTTTATGAAACTTAAATTCATTAAACGTCAAACTAATACCTTAATGTGTGATAGACATGACCAATCTATGTGACCAGCCATCATAAGCTGCCTATTCTAATCCAAAGGAATTATACAATTAGACAACTTTTATAATATCATTAACAGAATAATTCCAAAAACTATTCTATAAATACCAAATGCAATAAATGTAAATCGTTGCAAAAAAACCATAAATAATTTTATGGTAATGTATGCCACAACAAAAGCAACCACAAAACCAACCACAAATGCAGTTAAGTCAGCATCTACAAACTCTTCATAGTGCTTCAATAAATCATATCCAGAAACAGCTGTCATGACTGGAATAGCCAATAAAAAAGAAAATTCTGTTGATGCCTTACGATTTACACCAGAAAGCATCCCAGAGATGATGGTCGAACCAGCTCTGGAAGTTCCTGGGACTAAAGAAAGCACTTGACCAAAACCAATGCTCATGGCTTGAAACCAAGTAATTTCTTCAACCTCTTTTGACTTTTTTTCTTCATCTTCATGAAAATATTCAACCACAATAAAGATGATCCCACCGACAATGAACATCCATGCAACAGTTTCTATTATAAAAATCTCTTTTACCCAATCTTTGAGTAAAAAGCCAATAATAGCTAAGGGTAAAAATGCTGCCATTATTTTTGTCCAAAGATCAATCTCTTTAAGATTTATTTTATCTCGATAAAGTAAGATTACAGCTAAGATAGCTGCAAACTGAATAATGACTTCATAAGCTTTTATTACAGCAGATTGTTCAATTCCTAAAAACTTCGATGCCACAATCATATGACCTGTTGAGGAAATTGGTAAAAACTCTGTAAACCCTTCTATAATTCCTATAATAATCGCCTGAAAAATGTCCATGCTTTAAAATCCTATATTATTTTGTTTTAAATTATCCGTATAATCTATAAATTTATCTTATATTTTGTTAAATAATATCAAAAAGAGACAATTTTTTAAACTATCTTTAAAATTTCTCTTAAATCCTTAACATCAACACAATGGGTAGCTGCTTCTCGTAAAACTGGTTTTGCACAAAAGGCTACTTTTATTTTAGCATGTTTAAACATACTCAAATCATTCGCACCATCCCCAACAACCAAGGTCTCTTCTTCTGAAATCCCTAGTAAATTTTGTAAACGAACTATCATGTCACCTTTCGCATTTGAATACATCATTTCCCCACCAACGGCTCCTGTAAGTATGCCATTTTCAGCATGTAAAAAATTAGAAAAATCTGCATCTATTCCTAAAGCTTTACAAGCTGGTTGGGTTGCTGACCTAAAACCACCTGAGAAACAGACTACTTTATAACCCCGTTCTTTTAGACCTGTTACAACCTCTTTTGCCCCATTCATCATGGGTAGCGTTTGGCATATCGCTTCTACTTTTTCATAAGGCAACCCTTTGAGTAAAGCCACACGTTCAACTAAAGAAGCATAAAAATCTAATTCTCCTGCCATTGCACGTTCAGTAATACCCATTACCTCATCTTTAAAACCAAGTTCTTCGGCAAAAAAGTCAATGGTTTCACCATCCATTAATGTTGAATCAAAATCAAATACTGCTAATTTCATCTCTCTCTATCCTCTATTTTTGTGCAATTATAGCTAATTATCATTGGCTAATACTTCTTATTTTTATAAATTAGCACATCTTTTTGACTTAAATTATCAAGTAATAAAGAGAGGTGATTCTTCAAGGGTTAATCTTTCTTTATTTTCTAAAAGTTCAGAATAAAATCCATTTTTTAGAAAACAAAAAATAGTCAGTAACATTAAATTCAGCTACCTTTTTGGATGTTTGGACATAAACTAACTTGTTTTTATATGAGAAATTATAGCTTAATCTTTTATCTATTATTGATTTTTAATCAAAAAGTTGTACACTTCTTACATCCCATATAACAAAGATGCAACATGCTAAAAATTATACTACTTTCACTCCTAACACTCTATCCTTTGAGTGCTTTGGAATACTTCGGTTTAAACCTAGAACGTTATCAGTATCCTTATGAAGTTAAAGATTTTAACCTAAGTGTGCAAAAGCAAACACTAACTATGGCATATATGGACATAAAACCCAAAAAACCCAATGGAAAAAGTGTTCTTTTACTTCATGGAAAAAATTTTACGGGTGCTTATTGGGAAATGACGGCTAAGCGATTAGTTGATGAAGGTTATAGAGTCATTATGCCCGACCAAATTGGTTTTGGTAAATCTTCTAAACCAGAGCATCTTCAATATAGTTTTCAAATGCTAGCACACAATACAGCTAAACTAATGGATTATCTTAAAATTCCAAAGTCTTATCTTTTAGGTAGGTAAATCCGACGAGAAAAAAAGCAAAGATTAAGAGAAGTTTGCTGTAATGTCAACCATGAAGATGAAAAAGAAAAAAAAGTTAATAGAAGAGCTAAAAAAAGTAAATGACTTTAGAGTAGATGA
>CACVAX010000017.1 GCA_902727935.1 uncultured Sulfurovum sp.
GATGATGGGTGAAAACATTGCTGGTGCAACCACCAGAAAAGTAACAATCAAAGCATTTAGATTTAATGCTGAAACTGACTACCTTCCTAGCTATAAAAGCTACACAATGGAAGTGGGAAAAGATGAGCTTATTCTAGATCTTATGAACAGAATTAAGTGGGAACATGATGGTTCATTCTCTTACCGTCGGTCTTGTCGTCATGGTATTTGTGGTGCTTGTGCCATTAAAGTAAATGGGAAAGCTACTTTAGCATGTAAGCAAAATGCCATTGAACTGCTTGACCTTTTTGACAATGAAATTGTTTTAGAGCCTAGTTCAACTAAACGTGCTATTAAAGACATGATTATTGACAAGTCAGACTTCTGGAACAAACATGCTGCTGTTAAACCATATGTTGTTAGCGATGTTGACCCAAGACCAGAAAGTGAAAGTAAACAAAGTGTTGCTGAGTTTAACAACTTCCTAGATTCTGATCTTTGTATTCAATGTGGTGCTTGTCATTACTCTTGTCCTGCTCTTGAAGTAAACGATGCATTTCTTGGTCCAGCTGCTTTTGCAGCAGCCTACAGATTTACCGTAGACCCTCGTGATGAAGCTGGAAAAGAGAGACTTCAAACTACCTTTGACGCAGGTGCTGGTGTTTGGGACTGTGTAAAATGTTATGAGTGTGCTGAAGCATGTCCAAAAGAGATTAACCCAATCGAAAAAATTACTAAGCTTCATAACATGCAGTTTGAACAAGGGATTGCTGTCTCAAATGTAGCAACACGTCATGCTGAAGGTTTCTTAAGAGGTATCAAAAAAACTGGTTTCTTAGATGAAGCAGATATTGTTACTTACTCTGAAGGTTACTTAGCAATGTACAAACATATTGGTACAGCTGTTAAGATGATGAGAACAGGTAAAATTCACTGGCATTCAGGCGTTCCATTTATTAAGTCGATTCCAGAGATCAAAAACCTAAGCGAAGTTCAAAAACTTATTGAAATCGCACAAACAAATAAGCTGTAAGGAGAAAAATATGAGCGAACAATTACACTATGCACTCTTTACAGGGTGTACAGCAAAACAATCAACACCAGAATTATTATCTTCTACACTTGCTGTGGCTGATAAATTAGGAATCAAGATTACGATTTTAGAAGAGGCTTCATGTTGTGGTGCTTCTCACTTACAAGATTTTGATGAGTTCTTAGCACACGTTCTAAATGCACGTAACATCTGTTATGCAGAGAAGTTAGGTTTAACCATGATTACCATCTGTAATACTTGTCAGCTTAACTCGCAAATGACAAAACATGCTTTAGACAAAGACCCAGAACTAAAAGCACGTGTTAACGAAAAACTTGCAGAAGTTGGTTTAGAGTACAAAGGTACTTCTGAAATTAAGCACTTCTTATATGCTATCATTGATGAGTATGGTTTAGACAATGTAAAAGACAAAGTAACTACGCCTCTTTCAACTTTTAACATTGCTCCATTCTATGGATGTCACAACATTAGACCATCAGAGCTTCATGGTTCTACCAATGGTAATGAAAACTCATACAACCCTACTTCACTTGACAGCTTAATTGAGGCACTTGAAGGTAACCCTGTAAACTATGAACATAAAAACAAATGTTGTGGTTTTCACGTTGAGCTTCAAGCCAACCATACGTCAGAAGTGTTAGCTGGTAATGCCATGGTAGATGCCATAGACAACAACGCCGACATGATGGTAACCCCATGTCCACTATGTCACCTAAAAATGGATACTTACCAGGATTCTGTAGGTAATGTAATAGGAAGAGACATCGCTCTACCTGTACTACACATGCCACAAATGGTTGCTTTGGCTCTTGGTTGTACTGAAAGTGAGATTGGATTGAAGTTTCATGTTCAGAAGGCTAAGCAGATTTTTGCTGAGGCTCAACCTGCCTAGTATCTTTTTACTCTAAGAGATAAGTTTCTAGCTTATCTCTTCGTGTCTTCTTCCTTCTTTTTTGATGTCTAATTTTTGAACTACATCATCGATTGCTAGTTGAAGCTCTTTAATCATAATCATAGCACTTCTAAATTGTATTTGCTTCATTTCCCATTAATTCTGTTTATCTTTCTCTTGAAAGTCACACAATATTGAAAGAGCTACAATTGTTATAAATATCAGCATTTCTTTTATCAAAAAAAGTTAACTCAACTTCTTCTTGAAATAGCTTCTTTATCTCTAAAACTGTTTTGTACGAATTAATATGACTTCGTACAAACACATCTTTTGGTACTTTTTGATGAGTAATTTATTTTATCCATAATTTAACGTGTGACATCATCACACCTATCTATTCGATTATAATTATTCTCATTAATAACTTTTTCTTTAGAGGAAATATGGTTAAATATTAACAATATAAATTAGGACAACAACATGCCATTTGAAAATATGATAAACTTACAGGTTAGAGCATTCTTTTTTAATTCTGCTACTGACTATTTACCTTACTATAAAAATTTTGACATTAGCGTCAATAAAAACGCCACGTTACTTAATGTGTTAGATAAAGTAAAAGCTAAAAACCCTGACTTCTCCTTTCCTAATAAAAACATTATTTTAAAAATAAACCACCTAGTGACTACAGCAGATACTTTAGTAAGTGATGTTGTGGCAACACTAGGTAGGGAAATACAAATTGATCCAGCAACATCTTATCGTGCAAACAATGGACTCATTTTAAATGATGACGACTTCATGGAAAGTTTTGAACTTTTAGCTCCTTATGCTTCTGAAGCTGATAAAGCTTACTACCAATCACTTTATGCCCTACACTATGCTTCTGAAAGTAATAATTATAACCGTCAATACATTGGCGATGCTATTTTAATTTTAGCTTCTAAAATGATTAATGATGGAAATGAAAATAAACAGGCTATCTTAGAAGCCATTTCAGATGAATATAATGGAATTAGATGTTGTGAATATGAAAACAATGTACTTAATGGTAAAGATTATAAACAAGAGATTAGAGAACTCAAAGAGATGCTCACCTTAAAAGATACAGTTTCTTGTTTTGATAAACTTTCTTTTGGAAAAAGAAACCATGAAATAGATTCTAAAGAATTAACAAATGCAAATGTTGCACTTTATGTTGGCTCCAATGAAAATACTGAAAAAGCACATACACTTATTTTAGAAAATGTAAAAGCTTACATTCACTTTAGTAAAGCCCATAAACTTGCTGGTCAAACACTCATGTCTACACACCATGAAATAGCACATAAAAAAGCTGGGAGTATGCTGTTAGATGCACTTGATTCAGGCGCAAATATTTTAGTATGTGTCAAAGATGACGATGCACATATTTTACAAAAAGCACTCTTTTCTTGTGAACGAATTATGGGTAGAGATATTAAATTAAAAATTACTTCTCTCTCTAAAATTGAAGACTTATCGTCTCAAACTGTATAACAATACAATAGGGTTTAAAACCCTACTGCATCAACACGACCCTTATAACAAGTTCGTTTAGGTCTTTCACCCGTTTTAAACAATGTTGTTAAATCTGTACTTCCAGACCCAAGATGAAGCCATAATTCTGTCACTAAACCTTTTTTACAATTCATTGTTACATGCTCCCCTGTACCAGAACCAAACTCTTGATTAAATATCTTACGAACATCTTTTAAATATACCATACGTCCAATATTTTGTTTAAAATACTCTTGTACTTTAGATTCATTAACTTGTGTCAGTAGCGCCATAGAATCTTTATAATATTCATCTTCTGATGTTCCATAACAAGTACCATGTTTTATCCACTCATGACGATGTAAATTAGACTGATAGCCTGGCATCAACTTTGAAAGTTCTGTCCGTGTTGATGAAGTTAAATCTAATTTATCCAATCTATACCACTGTTTATTTTTATCCATACCTACTTGCTTTTTAGAAACATTACAATAAACATTATTTCGAGGTTGTGGCCACAGCCCATGAAGCACAAATTCAAAGGCACCAAATGAATTAGCATCCATTGATTTACATTCTTGTTTATACTGATGTGTTTGACAAAAAGCATTTTGCCATGAAATTGCTAAAAGATTTTGTTTGGAAGTCTGCTTATTTGTAGTTGTACTTGTTCTTTGTATTTCACTTTCACGTTTTGGCTTTTGAGCATCTGATAAACAAACCTCTTTAACCCAACGCTGAGCAATACGTTGCCCTTCAATCAATACTAAAACTTGACCTTTATTTCTTTGTAAAACTCGGTATTCTTTATCTATCTCTAACTGTATATCATTAGTGTTGGTTGTATGTTTCATGTTATTAAATGCTGGACATTCTAACATGGCTTTTTCATATACTTCAGGTTTTTTCGCCACTAAGTTTGAGGTTTGCATTAGAAATAGTAGTAGGAACAAAATTTTCTTCATTATTATCCTTAAGGTTAAAATTATTTTCTAATGATAGCTTTTCATACTTTAGTCCTATCTCTTTTACACTTTTTTCTATCACTTTTTCTTGATTTAAATGAAAAACCAAGACATAATATGAACCAAAACCATCATGTAATATAGACAATTGAATAAATTCTTTATTTAATTCTTTTTGATAAGCTAATAATATTTTTTTATAAATAAATGTATTTTCCTTTAAATGTGTTTGAAGAAAACTATTATTTGATATTTTATTACCTAAACAATTTTGTAAAAATCCATTTAAATCTTGTAAAGTTAACTTATCATCTAACTCCAACATCAAATTGATTTCTTTTTTTTGCGTAGTTTTAATTAAGTCATAAAATGAATCTAAAGAAAATGAAAGCGTATTAAATTGATAGTTTCCTTCTGAGTCTAAGCTGACATATCTACCATCAGCTCTTTTGGTGATAATTTTTTTAACGATTTGATTTAAATCATTTTTATGATCATCATGATAAAGTAATTTAATTAATGTGAGGTAGCCATGCATTAAATCATCATAAGCAGTAAATTTACTCTTTATAGCAGCTCCTTTCATTTGAGTAAAATGTTTACTTCTAAAAAAGTAAACAACAAGACCTAAAACAGCTATAATAACCAAATAAAAATTTTCCATTTTTTTCGTTTCCCTATTTAATAATATTGTTAATAATTTAAAAATATTATCAAATATATACTAGCATTCTTATTAAGTAATGTAAAAGTGATAAAAAAGTGATGAAATTTCATCTAACTTTCTCATCGGAGTACCAAAAACCATGATATTTCAATCTTTAATGCCCATAGAAAGGTTATCTCTTAATCAAAAATTAAACCATTTAGGTAATAAAAAAAAGAAATCTTCTATCATAAAGTCCTTTCGTTCAAACATGATGCTCAACCCTTTAAAACTAAAGCACCTTAATCATATAGATAATCTACCAGCCGATATGATTACACTCAATTTAGAAGATGCCATAGCACCAAGCAAAAAACAAGAGGCATTGTACAACATCGCTCTTTTTCTGTCACATTTAGAGGAGTCTAGCTCATTTATTATTGTACGTACTAATCCTTTAGACAAAGGTGGACGTGAAGAGATTACTTTTTTAAACAGCTTCTCTTTTGATGCTGTGCGTGTTGCTAAAGTTCAAACACGAAATGAAATTGAAGAAATAGATATATTACTTAACAGTGAAAAAGAGATACACATCTCTATGGAAACCAAAGAAGCCTTTCAAAACCTAGCTACTTTTGGAGGCATAGAGAGATTTACCACAGCACATATAGGCATCTTAGACTTACTCACTTCTCTAGGGCTTCCACAATCACTCGTAGAACAAGACAATCCAACCATTCACTACATACTCTCTAAATTTCTGGTCGATGCTAAAAGTATTGAAGTAAACCCCATCTCATTTATGTTCCAAGAGTACAAAGACACAGAAAGCTTTAGAGCATGGTGTGAACTAGAAAAAAAGATGGGCTTCACCACAAAAGCCTGTATGGGTCCTCTACAAGTAGCCATAGCCAACGAAGTTTTTGGAACTGATGAAGAAGCCATCAAACGTGCCTTACATATCAAAGAGGCTTTTGAAACTTCAGCAAAAAAAGGTGAAAATGGGTTTATGGATGAGCAGTATGGGTTTATAGATGAACCGATTTATCGGGATGCTTTGTTGGTTTTAAAGAGTAGATAATCTACTCTTCCTTTCGTAACTCATTAATAAACCCTAATAACTGCTCTGCCATATAAACACCCTCATACCTTTTTAAAATTGCTTCTGCTTCATCTAAATTTTCTTTTGCTTGATTAACACTGTAAACACCAACGATGATGGTACGAGCTAAATCAATGCCATACGCACTTGGATTGTTTTGTGCTAATGCTCTTCTTAGTTCTAAAGCCTCATTGTATGCCTCTTCTGCTTTTCCTAACTCATTTCTATCACTGTATAAAATGGCTAAGTTATTCAACGTCGTTGCTACATATGGATTATACGCACTTGGATTGTTTTGTGCTAATGCTCTATAGAGTTCTAAAGCCTCATTGTATGCCTCTTCTGCCTCTAAAAATTGATTTTGTTTATAGTACCCATTTGCAATGCTACCTAAAAAAATAATTTTTTCATCTT
>CACVAX010000018.1 GCA_902727935.1 uncultured Sulfurovum sp.
CTATCTCCCTTTCTAGCTGATTAATCCTTCTTGTAAATCTTGAATACTCTATTTTATTCACCCATTTCATTCCCATGCCATAATAATGTGCTTTTGCATAATTACCATTAAAATCAGATACAGCTAAGTACCCTAAAAACAATACTTCACTATCACTTATCTCTGATAATGCATGTTCTTCTTTTCCTAATGTCCCTTTTAGAAACTCTTCTATTAAGCAGTATATTGTTATCATTCTTTGTTCCATAATTTGCCATTCAAGCTTTTATGGAACTTTACTCTCTTTCTTCTCTTTTTAACTAGCAGTTTGGGTTATACATAGTGGAGATTTAACCTATAAAACACTGGACTTAATCACCATCAACTTCTGATTACTCATCTCATCCATGGCATCAGGAATTCCTCCTAAACCAAGCCCTGAATTTTTTGCTCCTCCAAAAGGCATCCAATCTACTCTAAAGGCAGTATGGTCATTGACCATAACAGCTGTGGCATTGAGTTTTTTAACAGCTTTTAGGGCAACATCAATATTTTTAGTAAAAATAGCCGACTGAAAAGAGACTTCCAATTCATTTGCTCTGGCAATCGCTTCATCAATGTTCTCATAACCATAAACACACACAACAGGACCAAAGACCTCTTGGGTAGAGACCAAGGCATCAGCACTTGGGTTCAAAATAACCGTTGGTTCATAACAAACCTCCGAAATACGTTTTCCACCTGAAAGAATTGTTCCCCCTTTCTCTTTGGCTTCTTCTACCCATGCTTCTACTCGGTTCACTTCATTGGGGCTAATAAGAGGGCCTACTTCGGTGTTGGGGTCGAGTTGGTCACCCACCACCAGTTTGGAGGCATACGCACTTAATTTTTGTACCACCTCATCACAAATGCTTTCTTGTACAAATACCCGTTGCACCGACACACAAACTTGACCAGCATGATAAAAAGCCCCTTTTCCAATGGCAGGAATTAGCTCATCAATATCAGCATCAGCTTCAATAATCACAGGAGCTACTCCCCCATGCTCTAGGGCAACGCGTGTTCCGTTAGAGACTTTGGAGTTTAAGTACCAGCCAACTTTAGCCGAACCAATAAAGGTTAAAAAGTCTATCTCTGCTGAAGTCGCCAAAAACTCCGACCCTTCTCTATCACACACCACTGCTTGGGCCCAGCCTTTAGGGAGTCCTGCTTCTTTAAGTATCTCTATCAAATGCACAGCCGACATGGGGGTTTGCTCTGAAGGTTTAATAATCACCGTACACCCAGCAGCCAATGCAGGAATAACTTGATGCACAGCCAAATTAAAAGGGTGATTAAAAGCAGAAATAGCAGCCACTACCCCAATAGGTTCTTTGAGGGTGTATGCCATACGATTCGCCGAACTTAAGGTATGTCCCATGGCAATCTCTCTGCCTTGTCCTTTGCCCATCTCTTCAATGGCAAGTTGTACGCCATTAATGGCACGGTTCACTTCTACTTTGGAGTCCATCCATGGTTTTCCTCCCTCACTGGCACAAAGCTTGGTGAGTTCTTCCACTTCAGCTTTCATAATGGCAATGGCTTTTTCAAAAATAGCCACCATTTTGTACTTTGGTAAGGCATCTCTTTGCGTGTCAAAGGTCTCTCTTGCCAAGGCTATGGCTTCTTTTACTTCACTCAGCGAAGACTCATTTACTTCGCCAACTACTTTTCCATCAAACGGTGATTTTACTTCTAATTTTTTCATTTTTATACCAAACAAGATTTATTTTTTAATAGTTCATTTAAGATACTATGGTTAAGCGAATAGTCAATCGCCACATCAATTAAATGCACCCCTTTACTATGCAGTGCCTTGTCTAAAACTTCCACAAACTCTTTACAAGAACTCGGACGATGCCCAAAAGCACCATAAGAGTGGGCATAGGTAATGAAGTCTGGATTGTTATAATCCAATCCAAAATTTTCAAAGCCCATACCTTGTTGTTTCCATTTTATCATCCCATAGGCGTTATCATTTAAGATAATCACCACCAAATCCAAGCCCAAACGTACGGCTGTTTCTAACTCTTGGGAATTCATCATAAATCCACCATCCCCACACACAGCAATCACCTTTTTGTTAGGGTTAAGTAGTTTGGCTGTCATGGCTGAAGCCACTCCTGCTCCCATACTGGCTAAAGCATTGTCAAGCAAAAGCGTATTGGGACTATAACAATTATAATTTCGTGCAAACCAAATCTTATAAACCCCATTGTCCAGTGTCACAATATCCTCTTCTGCCATCGCATCACGCACAATTTTCACCACACGTTGAGGTAAAACAGGGAAACGTCCATCGTTAAAATATTTCTGTGTATGCTCTTGCGTCTCCACAATGACCCGTTTAAAATACTCAAAATTCCAATGCTTAGGCACTTCCAACGCCTCTGTTAATAATCTAATATTAGAAGAGATATCTCCTAATATATCCAGTTGAGGGAAATAGGTATCATCGACCTCTGAGGGCAAAAAATTGAGATGAATCACCTTTTGTCCCTCTTTCATAAAAAAAGGAGGCTTTTCAATGATATCATGTCCAATGTTAATAATCAAATCAGCTCTATCAATGGCACAATGCAAATAGTCATTATTAGAAAGGGCTGCTGTTCCTAAATAGAGGGGGTGTCGTTCATCCACCACGCCTTTACCCATTTGCGTTACAAAAAAAGGAATGCCTGATTTCTCAATCAACCCTTCTAAGGAAGAACTAATCCGTAAACGATTCGCTCCTGCTCCTATCAAAATAAGGGGCATTTTTGCCGTGTACATCATCTCCAATGCCATGCCTAAACTCTCTTCATCAGCTATAGGATAACGATTAGATCCCACATGACAAAGATGCTCTTCTACTTCTTCAACTGCAATGTCTTCAGGTAACTCCAAATGCACAGCCCCCGGACGTTCTTGTTGTGAAATTTTAAAACTCTCCCTTACCATTGACGGAATATTATCGCCATGCACAATCTGTTTGCTATATTGCGTCAAGGGTTTCATCATCTGCACAATGTCCACAATTTGAAAACGCCCTTGTTTGCTTTTTTTGATGGGTTTTTGTCCTGTTATCATCATCATGGGCATTCCCCCCAAGTTGGCATAAGCAGCAGGGGTTACCAAGTTGGTAGCACCCGGTCCGAGGGTTGACAAACAGACCCCTGTCTTTCCTGTCAAGCGTCCATAAGTCGCAGCCATAAATCCAGCACCCTGCTCATGACGGGTTAAAATCAATTGAATGGATGAACCGTTTAAAGAGTTTAAAAAATCTAAATTCTCCTCACCTGGAATACCAAAAATATACTCAACACCTTCATTCTCTAATGCTTTGACAAATAAATCGGACGCTTTCATTGTTTTTTCCTTTTTTAAAGTTATTTTTCATAGTATAGTCTTATTTTGGTGTAGATTGCATAAGTTTATACCAATAAAAACCTTAATCTTTTTAGCAAAAAATTGACTTAAATAGAGAGTAAACTTAGGTAAAATATAGTTTATTTTTAGAAAAGAAAAGAGTAACCCATGAAAAAGAAGACAACATGAAAAAAAAGATAATAGGAAGAAGAGAAAGAATTTCAATTTTGGATTTAGAGTTATATGACTTAGATGCCAAAGTTGATACAGGAGCTGATTCAAATGCCTTGCATTGTGACCACATAGAAATTGATGAGCATCAGATGGTACATTTTACGTTGCTCGATGAAGTGCATGAATCGTACCATGGTAAACGTATGAAAATGCCTCTTCATAAGCTTAAGCTAATAAAAAGCTCTAATGGAGAAGTTCAAGAACGCCCCTCTATTAAAGTGGATGTTGAGTTTTTTGGTAAAAAGTATAAAACTGTTATTTCGTTAACCAATCGATCGGATATGAAGTTCCCTATGTTAATAGGAAGAAAATTTATGGAAAAACGTTTTTTAGTGGATGTTTCACAAGAAAACTTAGCCCAAACACATGAAAAGGAAATTTAATGCGCGTATATATATTATCAAGAAATAAAAATCTCTACTCAACCAAAAGACTCGTAGAAGCAGGAGAAGCTAAAGGCTGGGAAATCCGTGTGATTGATTACTTAAAATGTGCCATAGAGATTATGAAAGGGGAGCTTCAAATCAACTATTTAGGAGAAAAGCTACCTGTTCCAGATGCTATTATTCCTCGTATTGGAGCCAGTCGTACTTTTTATGGGACATCCATTGTACGACACTTTGAAATGATGGAAGTTTTTACCGTGACAGGAAGTTTAGCCATTCAACGAAGTCGAGACAAACTACGAAGCCTTCAAATCTTCTCACGACATGACATTGACATGCCTAAAACCATCTTTGCTTCCAATAAATCTTCGGCTAAAGATGTCATTGCCCTTAGTGGTGGTGCTCCGTTGGTACTGAAAATTATTGAAGGAACACAAGGTGTTGGGGTTGTTTTAGTAGACAGTGACAAAGCTGCTAAGTCAGTTTTGGATGCGTTCTATGGCATGGATGTACACTTACTCGTTCAAGAGTTCATTGAAGAAGCAGGAGGAACCGACATTAGAGCGTTGGTGGTTGATGGAAAAGTCGTTGGCGCGATGAAAAGAAAAGGTGCAGAAGGAGATTTTCGTTCTAACTTACATCAAGGGGGTTCTGCCACAGCCCATAAACTCACACGAAAAGAGAAATCCACAGCCATTGCTGCTGCTAAAGCCATGGGCTTAGGTGTGTGTGGGGTGGACATGATTCCTTCGGCACGTGGGCCATTGGTCATGGAAGTAAACTCTTCTCCAGGTTTAGAAGGCATTGAGAAGTCCACGAATATTGATATTGCTGGAAGCATTATGGAGTACATTGAAAAAAATGTTACCCCTCATGATGAAGAGAGTGTGACTAAAAAGAAACGTATCAAACGCGACAATATTGGAGCTTAAGTCAATGGAACTTTTTTATGACATTTTAAAACAACTTATTCGTGTGCCTTCTGTGGTGGGTGCTGAACATCCTTTTTTTATGTCTATAAAACGTGAACTTGAAGAGATAGGCATTCAAGTTGAGTATTATGATGGGGTGCTTGTTGCCAAAGGTAATAACCCCACCAAAGGCTATATTTCAGCTCATGCTGATAGGCATGGACTAATTTGCACAGGTCATAATGAGTTTCAATATGCAGCCTTTATTGCCAAGAACCAAGCTGATTTACAAGGAAAATCAAATTCGGAACGCTTACTCAAAAATTTTGAGATGCGATTTGTTGACCAAAAAGTACAGGCCTATCAACCTTGGTCAGGTATGTATTTGGGCATTGGCACGATTAAAGATGCTTTTTTATGCGAACGTCGTAATAACATTATCTTTAATGTTGAGGGCTTTGATCACCTTTTACCAGGTACCCCCATTGCTTTTATGGATAAGCTCATTATAGATGATGAATTGGTATCAGCTCAAATTGACAATGCGATTTCCATCGCACTTATTATTTATCTTTATCATTTGGGCTACCAAGGAACAGCTTTTTTTACAGCTTCTGAAGAGGCAGGAAGAAGTTGGCGATTTTTACTAGAATACTTTAGACGTTTTGACATTTCAACTAAAGAACTCTTGGTCTTAGATACCAGTCCTTATGCGACCTTAGAAGAGATGGCTCAACTGGACATTGTCTTACGAAATCGTGACCAAAATGGGGTCTTTCGTTCACCTTTAAAAAATGAGATTAAAAAGATAGCCATTCAAAATCAAATCAAGTATCATTTTAAAGATGCTTATTTAAAAAATATTATGAAACAAGAAGGGGTAAAACGCTCCATTGGGGTTACCGAGTTGGGAAGAATCATTCACGCTTCTAAAGGAGCGATTCAAGGCACAACCCTACAACTACCAACTATTGGTTATCATACAACTTCAGAGACAACCACCAAACAATCCATTGATAGTATGCTATTGATTTTAAAAGAGCTTTACATAGATGTCTCTGATGAAGCTTAGGAAAATATTATTTCTGATCTTTAGTCTTCCTGCATTACTCCATGCGAGTTCTGCAGATCGTTATACCACAGCCTTAAAACTCTATGAAAAAGCATCCTATAAAGAAGCCTATCCAACCATTAAGGAACAAGCTTACAAAGGCAATAAAGAAGCCCAATTTCTACTTGCCCATCTCTATGAAAAAGGTTTAGGCGTTCTAGTAAATAAGGAACAAGCACTTTATTGGTACAAAAAAAGTGCTTCTAAATACACTTACATCACTGAAAAAACCAGCAATATGGTCGATAAAAACAGCTCAAATCTTATGGGACGAATTAAAGAGCAAATGAATTATAGCAGTGAAGAAAAAGGAGGGCATTTTGCCTTTAGTAAGATCGATACCAAAACCACAGAAGTCAAATCACGTCTGCTAAAAATGATTGAAAATAATTTTGGACTTTTACCTTATCAAACCAATTACCTTGCTCCCTTTTCTTACAGTTCAACCACGCATCAACGACATTTTTCAGCTTTTAATGATGCCAGTCTACCCAGTGAATGGCAAAAACATGTGAATTATGACAATCATTTGGAAGCAGAGTACCAATTTAGTTTCCAAAAACCTTTAACTTATAATCTTTTTGGATGGAATGAGTTTATTAGTCTTGCCTACACCCAACATGTTTGGTGGAAGATTTACGATGATTCATCCCCCTTTCGTGAAACCAACTACATGCCAGAAGTGTTTATGATGTTACCCACTTCGGATGCGATTGATGAGCAGTATTATTTAAAGGGAATAAAGTTTGGTTATCGACATCAATCCAATGGACAAGAGGGTTATCAATCACGTTCTTGGGACAGACTTTTTTTAACTGGCTTATGGCAATATGACAACCTTTTTATTAAGGCTGAAACTTGGTATCGTCTTCCAGAAGAGGATAAAAGTTCTGCTTTTTATGCAGGAACTGATCCTAAAAGTAACGGTGATGACAATCCTGATATCTTAGACTATATGGGTCATGGAGAAGTTACAGGAACGTATTTATGGGGAGAGAAACAACTTTCCCTTATGTTACGTAACAACTTTAAGTTCCATAAAAATAGAGGGGCAATCAAAATTAATTACACCCAGCCATTTATCAACTCCAGTAATACTTATTGGTATCTCAATCTCTTCAGTGGTTATGGAGAAAGCATGATTGACTACAATCAGAATATTCATAAAATCAGTTTAGGGTTTGCCTACTCACGTAGTTTGTTGAACTAAGCATGTGTAAAAATCCTTATTTTTTCTTTTTTTAAACTCAATAATTATTTAGATAGAATGGATAAAATACCACTATTTATATTGGATTTTACCATGCAAAACTACCAACAAATTTTAGAAGAGATTCAACTTGAACTTCAACCTTATTTGCATAAAGGCACGGTTGCAAACTACATACCAGCACTCTCTAAAGTTAACCCCAATCAATTTGCCATGAGTATCACACTCTTTGATGGGACAACTTATAGTGTTGGGTGTAGCCAAAGTAGATTCTCCATTCAAAGTATTTCAAAAGTTTTTACATTTACTAAAGCGTTAAATATTTATCGTCATAATTTATACAAAAAAGTAGGACGTGAACCTTCAGGAAACCCTTTTAACTCATTGGTACAGTTAGAATATGAAAAAGGCATTCCTCGAAATCCATTTATTAATGCTGGTGCAATTGTCGTGACCGATGCACTTTTAACACACTACCAAAAAACAGAGAAAACTTTTGAAAATATTTTAACCTTTATACAAGAAGTCTCAGACAATCAAAATATTGGCTATGACCCTATGGTATGGCGTTCAGAGTGTGAACATGGTTTTAGAAACTTAGCTTTGGCAAACCTCATGAAAAGTTTTGGAAACCTAGAGAACGAAGCGAGTTCCACAGTGGAAACCTATTTTAAACATTGTGCCATTACTATGAATACCCAAGAGTTAGCCCGTTCGATACTTTTTTTAGCCAATCATGGCATTGATCCCATCAATGGCAAAAAGTTTATTACCAGTGATCAAGCCAAAAGAATTAATGCTGTTATGCTGACTTGTGGACATTATGATGCCAGTGGTGATTTTGCTTTTCATGTGGGCTTACCTGCAAAAAGTGGTGTGGGTGGAGGCATTGTGGCTGTTGTGCCTAAAAAAATGGGGATAGCTGTTTTTAGCCCAAGACTAAACTCTTGGGGGAATTCACTTTTAGGAACAAAAGCCTTAGAATTATTTACAGCCAAAACAGGTTTCTCTATCTTTTAAAAGCTCAAAGAAAAGTATCAATCCTTCTCTTTAAGCTTGATGCATGGTGAGTTGAGGGAATGGAATCTCCCAATCGTATTCATTACATGCATCTACACACCAACGTTGAATGGCACGATGTAAACGAAAATAAAGAGGAGCCATCTCGCCAGAAAAATTTGCGACTATTTTAAGATTGAGTGAAGAGTCTGCAGCATTATTGAACTGAACCAATAGTTTTTTCAGCCCATCAGCATAATCTTCTTCTTCAATCTTTTTCAATAAAAATGCTTCTAAGAGTTCAACTACTTTAGTGGTACTCTCTTTTTGATGGCGATAACTAATGCCAAATACTTCAACCACTCTAAAGTCCGTAGAGAGGTTCAAAGGAGAAAGTGCCAAGAAATCAGAAATCAAATAAGTTTTCTTGCCTCCTCCTAAATCTTCTAATTCTATAAACTCTAAAGAAAGACCTTTTACTTTTCCATAATAATCATCAGATAAAATCAGCCAATCATCTATTTTACAAGGAAACCAAGGTTCTAAAGGATGAGAAGGTCTTGAATTTAATCCAACTAACTTTTCAATGGGAACACGAAGGTTCATTCCAGAAGCTGGATTATGAAGTACCGTAAAGATACTAATGGTTTTAACTTGCCATGGAAGCCCTTCAAAAAAGATACGTTCCTCTTCACGAACAGGACCAATATTTAAGAAAAGTCTGCCTTGTTGCCAAAGTTTAGCAAGAAGGTTACGAAATCCCCAAAGAACTCCAATAAATACCAAAAGACCCAGACTAAAAAGAAGCGAATCCTCTTCTATGTAGAAAATAGCCATAGGGACAATAACAGCCAAAAGAACGGTTAAAACTCGGAAGAATAAATCTACCAATCTAATGTAAAAGCTTCTGCTTGAACGTTTAAAGACAGGGAAAATCTTGGTCATTACAAAATAGAGAAGTTTCATGACCATTAAGACAATAATCGTCCCCATTAGTCCTTTAAAAAGTACCAAACCTCGTTCATGAAAAAACTTCTTAGTATTGTCTTGAAAAGAGGATGAAAAAGAGACATCATTTTTTTCTAAAACTTCTACTTGATGCAAAGAGGCATTTAATTGACTAGAGAGTAATTGCACTTGTTGTTGCCAATAACTCTCTAACTCCTTCAACTCTTGGGTAACGGCTTTATCGGTTGAAAGAGGCAATAAGTTTTTGACATTATCATAGGCTTCCGTGGCTTTAGGTAAAACCAACTTATAATGATTTATCTCTTCTTGAAGATAAGCTTTATCGCGTAAACCTTTGGTACTGTCTCTGGCACTTTGAATCAAAGGTTTTAATAATTGCTGAATATCTTCACTCAAGGTACTGTTATCAGTTTGAGTTTGATCTTTTTGAATCATAGTGACATCGATGCCTGTGGCAATTTTTGAAAACTTGGTCTCTAAGCCATTTATCTGCTCATTCAAATTTTTAATACTACCTTTTAGGACAGTTTTTTCATCTTCACTCAATGATTTTTTTAGTTCTAGCTGAGTATCTTTAAGTTCTTTTTCTAAATTTTGTTTCGATATTTCTAAGTCATTCAGCATAAAAATGCTTGATTCATTAGCAAAAGTTTTGCCTGATAAAAAAAGTAAGAGGGTTAATGAGAGCAGTAAGTTTTTAAACATCAATATTCCTATTTCAAAAGATTCATTTAGGGGATTGTATCTAATCTTCTTTGGAATACTTATAAAAACAGAAAACAGGTTATCTAAGAGGGAGTAAATGTGAAAATCATAGCGACCTTAAGCATGTTTTCAGTAAAGAAGATTAAGTTTTGATAATCCTTGGAGAGCTTAGGATAGTTACCTAACCAAGCAAAGGTTGTCTCAACTATCCATCGTTTAGGTAAAATAGCAAAAATATCTTTAATTTTTTCAGAGATATGAAGTTCTAATGCTAAAAATATAGATTAGATTTTCGCTAACGGTCTTATTTATTTTTTAGTGTAGCTACATCACTTGCCCAAAAATCATACAAACAAAGCCTTGAATAACCTACAATTCTTACTATAATGAACCCAATAACGTAGCGAGAGGACAAGATGCTTAATAAACTAAAAGACTTTCTAGGTGTTGACATAAAAACCGATAAATACAAGAAAGCTGATGATAAGATCTTCGGAAAAATCTCTAACTTTAAAACACCCGATGAATGGGTTCGTAGTACTTGTGGTTACTGTGGTGTGGGTTGTGGACTGTACATTGGGGTGAAAGATGGACGACCTGTTTACACCAAAGGTGACCCAGCTCATCCTGTTTCCAAAGGAACGCTTTGCCCAAAAGGTTTAAGTGAACATGAACTGGTAAACTCTGAAAACCGTGTTGCTACGCCGATGATTCGTAAAGATGACAAACTCCAAGCTGTTGAATGGGATGAAGCCTTTACAACAGTTGCAAATAAATTTAAAGCCATCCAAAAAGAGCATGGAAAAGGAGCTGTTGCCTGTATCTCGACGGGGCAGTTTTTAACTGAAGACTTTTACACCCTTGGTAAATTTGTGCAACTGGGGCTTGAAACCAACAACTATGATGGAAACACCACTCTTTGTATGGCATCAGCCGTGATGGGTTACAAACAGAGCTTTGGTTCCGATGGTCCTCCAGCTTCCTACGAAGACTTTTCACATGCTGATGTTATCATGCTTATTGGGGCAAATATTGCAGACAATCACCCTATTTTAAAACTGCACATTGCTAAAAACAAAAAGATTACAGGGAAACAACCCACCATCATCGTGGTTGATCCTCGGCACTCCAAAACAGCCAATATGGCAGACATTTTTGTGCCTTTAGCACCTCGTTCGGACTTAGCACTTATCAATGGTTTGTGTTATATCATTTTTGAGCAAGGTTGGGAAGATGAGACGTTCATTAAAGAGCGAACTTCAGGTGGCTTAGAATTTAAAAAGCACATCATGAACAATTACCCTCCACAAGAGGTGGCACACATTACAGGCATTGATGTTAAAGAGCTTTACAACTTAGCCAAAGTCTACGCCACAGCCGACAAAGCCATGTCTGCTTGGACAATGGGGGTTAACCAAAGCTCCATAGGAACGGACACGGTTTCGGCTATTTGTAACTTAGCATTAATCACAGGAAACTTAGGAAAACAAGGAGCTGCTCCATTCTCCATTACAGGACAATGTAATGCCATGGGAACCCGTGAATTTGGATTTACAAGTTCGATTCCAGGGTATAGAAATTATGCTTCAGATACCGATAGAGCCATTTTTGCCGACATTATTAACGTACCGACTGAGCTTATACCTACCAAACGAGGTTATGCTTATCCACAGATTATTGATGCCATTGACCGTGGAGAAATAAAAGCCTTATGGATAACAGCGACCAATCCATTGGTCTCTTACCCGGACCAAAACCAATTGCGTCGTGCCTTAAAAAAGCTGGATATTTTAGTGGTGCAAGATGCCTTTATGAGCGAAACAGCCCAAATAGCTGACGTTATTTTCTCGGCTGCTACATGGTCTGAAAAAGAAGGGGTTTACACCAACTCAGAGCGTCGTTGTAACTACGCAAAAAAAGCCGTTGAACCTTTGGGAGAAACCATGAGTGACGCGAACATTGTCATTGAGTTTTCTAAATACTTTGAGGGAAAACATGAACTACTTTTCAAAGACTTCAACTCTTCAGCTGATATTTTTGAAGAGATTAAAAAAGTAAGTAAAGGTCAACTTTGTGACTACTCTGGCATGAGTTATGAAAAAATAGAACAACTTGGAGGAATCCAATGGCCGTGTAATGAGGAGTATCCAGAAGGTAAGAAACGCCTCTACACCGAAGGGTTTGAGTGTAAAACCGACGATGGGAAAGCAAAGTTGCTTGTTGTTGATTGGCAACCCTTGGCTGAATCTTGTAACCCTAGCTTTCCCTTGAACCTCAACACAGGTCGAACGGTAGAACAATGGCACACGCGTACCAAAACCAAAAGCATTGGCATACTCAACAACCTAGCCCCTGAAGCATGGGTGGAGATAAATCCTAAAGATGCCAAAAAATTGCAAGTAAAGAGTGGTGACCGAATCAAGATAGGTTCTAGCCGTGGTTTTGTGGAAGACCTTATGGTTAAAGTAACGGAAGTAGTGCGAGAGGGTGACTGTTTTGTGCCATTTCATTACAGTGACCAACTCATCAACAGTGTCACCCGTGCTGAATTTGACCCAAAATCTTTTGAACCAAACTACAAACAGTGTGCTGTAAACCTCTACAGTGATACTGTTCCAGAGGGTATTACCCAAAAAGAAGTAAAAATTGCAGGAGCATTAGAAGAGCCTGTAGGTTCGGTAACACCGAACAAAAAAATTAAAGAAACTGTTAGTGAGAATCATGAGAGCTAGTACCATGAAAGCGAGTACCCTGCCCATCTTACTAAAAAACCCTACTATCTTACTCATTGGAGGAGGAAAGGTAGCCTTACAAAAAGCCCAAGTGTTACATGAAAATAAAATAGATTTTAGGATTATTGCCGAAGTTTGTTTGGATGAGATGTTTATGCTTTGTTCGAACATTTGTGTAAAAGCATTTGACATTAGTGACCTAAACGAAGAGATTGTTATTGATGCCACGGGAAACATGGAGGTCACCAATCAGTTATTAGCTTATAAAAAAGAGCATAAACTGCTCCTCAATGTGGTGGATGTTCCCTCTTTGTGTGATTTTTATTTTATGGCTTTGACCAAAAACAGACCCTTACAAATTGCTGTTTCCAGTAATGGTAGCTCTCCCACGGCTGCTCAATATTTCAGAGATGAGTGTGAAGCGTTAATTCCTAAAAATATAAGTGAATATTTAGAAAAAAAACAACAACAAAGAGATAATAACATGATAAACATAGAAGAGACAAACCAAGAACTCGTACGACTAAAATCTAAAGTTTACTTGGTAGGTTGTGGTTTAGGTGACCCTGATTTATTGACCATTAAAGCGTATAAAATCATTCAAACAGCTGATGTGGTACTGCATGACAACCTCATTAGTGACGAGATTATGGCATTAGTACCCCAAACAACCACCAAGGTTTATGTGGGAAAGAAAAAAGGACATCACTCCAAGTCACAACATGACATTCATGAGACCATTTTAGAGTATACTTCAAAAGGTTTAACCGTAGCTAGACTCAAATCGGGCGACCCGTTTATCTTTGGGCGTGGGGCTGAAGAGTTGTTATTTTTAAATGAACACCAAATTCCTTGTGAAGTCATCCCTGGAATCTCTTCGGCTGTCTCTGCCCCTTTGGTGGCTGGTATTCCCATTACGGCTAGAGATTTTGCCTCTTCTTTTTCGGTGGTTTCTCCTCATTCAAAAGGACATAGTTTAAACCTCACTTGGATTGACTTGTTACATAAAAAAAATCATACAGTAGTGGTACTTATGGGGCTGAGTCGTATCCCTGAAATTTTAGTTGAAGCCAAAAAACAAAATGTACCCACTGCTTTGCCTTGTGCCATCATCTCCAACGCCAGTAGACCCAACCAAAAAGTAGCGACGTGTACGTTAGAAACATTGGAAGAGGCTTCACAAGAGATGATTCGCCCTTCTATTTTGGTTTTTGGAGATGTTGTGAATGCTTTTTTAGCGTAAGGATAGATTGTTTTGATGCTCTTTAAGTTATAATATTTTTTTAGAAGGAGCAGAAATGCAAGAAGATAATAGAAGACTTATAGATGAAGCATTAAACTTTGAACCTGTGAAAAATACTTTTCGTTTGGCATGGGAGTTTATAATACTCAATAAAAAATTTACCTCAATCGCCATAGGAATTTTTATTTTATTGAATTTATTTGCAGCTGTTCCTCTGCTTTCACTTGTTTTTGTGGTATTGGCTGCTGTATTTGGCGTAGTAATTCAAATGCATGTTGGAAGAACTTTTTATGCTACAGAAGATATTGAGAGTTATGTACAAGAGATTCAATCGAGTCGTATAGAAGAAATTTTAAGTAAACATGTTAGCAGTGCTTTTGGTGTTTATTTGGGTTGGCTTTTATTAGTGTTTCTTATTTTAATTTTGATTGGTTTTATGGGAGCGATAACAGGTTTATTTCATGAAAAGATGACTGAAGCTGATGTTTTAGCCTCTCTTGCTAGTATTGGGTTACCTTTAATTCTAATTGCATTTGCATTTTCTTATGTGCAACCTTTAGTACAGTCGAACATCGTATTGGCTAAAGATTTAAAAGAAGGCTTTAAGGCTGTGTTTACACTCTTTTCTAAAGATGTTTGGTCTTCTGCGATGAAAAAAGGTTATTTTGCGTATGTTGTTAAAGTAGGATTGGTGTTGATGGCTGTGTTATTTTCAGCAGGATTAACAGCTACATTTCTAACCATGGTACCAGTACTTGGGTTTATTGCAAGTATTGTACTTTTAGTTTTCATGTATGTATTTATGATTTTTATGTCAATTATGTCTATGATGGCAAGACGTATGGTAGAAGAGTAGGTCTTATAATAGACCTCTCAATTATGATAAAAGTTAGTTAGAAAGCTTCTCAAATACTTTTTCAAAGTCAGCTTTTCCCATACCACCAAGATGTACAACACCTACTTCACCATTAGGTTGAATCCCTACTAAAAAAGGAATTGAACCTGTCCATTGTGCTCGTTCTGCAATGTAGGAAACAAATTTTGAATTTTCCATGTATTCTCCTGAAAGAACAGAATAGTTCAGTTTTTTAGTTTCTTTAAAAATTTTAAGTTGTTCTTCTGGAAGTCGCTGGACTTCCAGACCAATCACGGCTAGTTTATCACCTTTTTGGGCAACCATCTCTTTGAGTACAGGAATTTCTGCTAAACAAGGAGGACAACGATAACCAAAGAAAAGTAAAAAGACCACTTTACCTTTATGTTCTTGAAAAATAATTCCATTCTCTGCCTCATCGACATGCAATTTATTACCATCAACATCAAGCAGTTCAAAAATATTTTTGGGATAGGTGATAACTTGTGCTTCAACTATTTTTTCTGTTTGATTGGCTTCAGGAGTTGTTTCAACTATTTTTTCTGTATTAAATTTTTTCTCTTCACCATTCTCTTGTGAAGTACAAGCTGTTAGAAAAAAAGCAAGGATTGCAATGCTTATGGTTTTAGTCATCATTTATCTCTCTTTGTTAGGTTAAGGATTTATTATAACAAAGTTTTGTTAACACTTTGTGTGGGATTGATAGAAGTTGATAAGGTCTAACTGAATTATAGTGCTTTAGAAGTAAAATAGAACTATAATAGCTCTTCATCCTTAAGGAGTAGAAAATGAAAAAAGATACCTGTACTTTTATTAATAATCGTAATAATAAAAGCTATGAATTCAAGATATTAGATGCCAACAGAGGCCCTTCTGTGATTGATATTTCTTCTTTTTATAAAAAGACAGGAATGTTTACTTTTGATGTAGGATACACCTCCACTGCATCGTGTAAATCGGCCATTACTTTTATAGATGGAGAAAAAGGAGAGTTGCGTTATCGTGGAATCGCCATTGAAGAGTTGGCTGAAAATCATAGCTATTTAGAAACTTGTTTTCTATTACTTTATGGTTTATTACCCACAGAAAAACAGCTACTTTCTTTTGATTTGGAATTAAGACATCGCTCTTTTATAGATGAAAATTTAAAAACACTTATTGGGGCATTTCCTGATACTGCACACCCCATGTCCATACTCTCTTCAAGTGTTACAGCTTTGGCATCATTTTACTATGAGCATTTAGACATTAAAAATGATGAAGAATGTTTTGAAATGGCAACACGTATTATTGCTAAAATACCTACTTTAGCAGCCTTTGCCTATCGAAAATCTTTGGGTGTTCCTTTTATTTACCCTGATATTGATAAATCATTTACTGAAAACTTTCTCTACATGCTCCGTGCTTACCCAGGGGGAAAAATGAAAAGAACCGTGGATGGAAATGATGAGATAAGAGCGATAGAGATAAAAGCGTTAGATACCATATTTACACTTCATGCTGACCATGAACAAAATGCGTCTACCACAACCGTAAGAACAGTAGCTTCAACGGGTGCCCATCCTTATGTGGCAATCTCAGCAGGTATTTCAGCTCTTTGGGGTCGAGCTCATGGGGGGGCAAATGAATCGGTGATAGCACAACTTGAAATGATAGGGGATGTTTCCAATGTGGATGCTTTCATAGAAAGAGCCAAGGACCCTCATGACGACTTTAGATTGATGGGTTTTGGACACCGTGTTTACAAAAACTTTGATCCTAGAGCCAAAGCCTTAAAAAAATTACAAGATGAATTAAAAGATGAATTAAAATTAGATTCAAAACTGATGCAAATTGCAGAACGTATAGAAGAGATAGCCTTAAAAGATGACTATTTTGTTTCACGTAACCTTTACCCTAACATTGATTTTTATTCAGGGGTGATATTAACAGCGTTAAGGATTGAAAGACCCATGTTTACAGCCATCTTTGTGATTGGTAGAACGGTAGGTTGGATAACGCAACTCATGGAGTTTAGAGCCGACCCTGCATCTAAAATTACGCGACCACGACAGCTTTATGTTGGGAAGTAGTCATGATTTTGGATTTATGTTTAATTAATTAAAAAAGAAGAGGAGGATTTTTTATAATCACCTATGTAAAAAGATTATTTTACATAGGCAGGGAGTACTAGCTTCTTTTAGAAACTATTTTTTCTTTTTTGATTTTGACTTTTTTTTCTCTGTTTTCTTTTTAGCTTCTTTTTTAGGTTTTTTTTCTTTTTTTTCAGTTTTTTTCTTATCAGACTTTTTAGTCTCTTTTTTCTTATCTTTTTTTACTTCAGGCTTTTTTGTTTCAGACTTCTTTTTAGCTTTCTTTTCTTCAGCTTTTTTCTCTACTTTTTTAGACGCTACTTTTTTTGCTTCTTTTTCTATTTTTTTATCATTTTTTGCCATTGTTTAATCCTTGATTTAATTTATTTTGTTGAAAACTTGAACATCTTTTCCATAGCGATTGCTTCATCACGACCATAGATAATAATCTCTGGGTCAACCTCAATCTCTTTGATGTCAATTTTGTTCGGGTAATCAACAAAGTTAAGTATATGCTTTATTGCATTTATTCTAGCTTTTTTCTTGTTGTCACTTTTCACAATTGTCCATGGAGCATCTTGCGTATGGGTAGCACTTAGCATCATAAACTTTGCCAGTGAATATTCATCCCACAGCTGTTGAGATTCTTTGTCTACAGGTGAAAGCTTATGTTGCTTTAAAGGGTCAGTTTCTCTGGATTTAAATCTACGTGCTTGTTCTTTTTTAGAAACAGAGAAGTAAAATTTAAAAATTTGAATGTCTTCATCGATAAGCATACTTTCAAAATCTGGAGCATCCTTTAAAAACTTATGATGTTCACGTTCGGTACAGAAACCCATAACAGGCTCAACCATGGAACGATTATACCATGAACGGTCGAACAGTACCATCTCTCCAGCACTTGGTAAATGCGTTACGTAACGTTGAAAATACCATTGAGAAAGCTCTTTGTCACTTGGTTTTTCAAGAGCAACTACCCTAGCTCCTCTTGGATTTAGGTGTTCGGTAATTCTTTTAATCGTCCCACCTTTACCTGCTGCATCACGTCCTTCAAAAATCATCAGTACTTTTTGACCTGTCTCTTTAATATGGTTTTGCAGTTTTAAAAGCTCAACTTGTAGTTTGATAAGTTCTTTTTCATAATCAATTTTTTCTTGTTTGACCCAAATTTGAACTTTACCAATTTTAGATTTCTCTGTTTTACTATTGGGCTTTTTACTCTCTTTGAGTTCATCTTCTAAAGCTTCTTTAAGCAGTTTGTTTTCTTCTCTTTCTTTTACTTTTGATTCAGCGTTTTCTTTGTTTTTTTTAGCCATTTTCTCCCCTTTTTTTTAACCTATAAATTTACCATTTTTAGCAAGTTGTGCTTCCATAATCTCTATCTCTCTTGCTCCAGAAATAACAATTTTTGGATCAAGTGAATAGTCCAGAGCTTCATCTCTGCCTTCATAATCTACGGAGTTTAGAATAACTTTAAGTGCTTCTAATCTTGCTTGTTGCTTGTCATTTGAACGGATTACTGTCCATGGTGCATTGTGTGAGTGTGTCTGTTTAATCATCTTATATTTAGTCGCTGTAAAATCATCCCACCGTTCTTGGGCTTGCATGTCAATTTCACTAAGTTTCCACTGTCTTAATGGGTCTGTTTTACGGCGTTCAAAGCGTAAGGCTTGTTCTGCCTTGGTAACAGAGAAGTAAAGCTTAATAACAATAGTACCTTGACGTACCAAGTCTTTTTCAAAGCCTTTTACCCCTTTCATAAAATCATCATACTCTTTTTGGGTACAGAAATTAAATACTGACTCCACCATCGCACGGTTGTACCATGAACGGTCAAAAAGAACTATTTCACCCCCTCTTGGAAAGTATTGAATGTATTTTTGGTAGAACCATTGTGTTTTTTGTTCTTCGGTTGGTTTTCCCAAAGCAACCACACGATAATGCTTTTCGTTCATGTAACGCGTTACCCTACGAATAGTTCCTCCTTTACCAGCTGCATCACGTCCTTCAAAAAGAATAATTATTTTTTTGTTGGTATCTTCAAGGTGTTGTTGAAGTTTGATGAGTTCAGCTTGATAAGGTTTTAAAGATTGCTCATTTTTTCGTTTTTTGACGGCTTTTTTTTCAAAATCAGAAAGTGTTTTTTTACCTTTTTGATTGGCTTTGTAACTTTCGATTAATTTTTCTAATGGAATCTCTTCACCGTTGATTTGAACAGTGTTTTCATTTTTTTTATTTTCTTTAATAGGTTCATCTTGTGTTGGTTCTTTCATTATTACTCCTCAATAAAATGTATTTGGTTTTTTAATAAAAGAATAATATCAAAAAATAATGTAAGCAAAATGTAACAGAAAAAAAATTATTTTTTTGTGAGTAAAATAGAGAAAACTGCCCCTTCTTTAGTATTGTGTACAGAAATTTTTCCCATGCCTTTACGTTCAATAATGAGTTTTGACATGTACAGCCCCAAGCCACTTCCTCCTTTGTCTCTTTTGGTTGAGAAATAGATGTCAAATATTTGATTAATATAGGCATGGTCTATGCCTTTAGCATTGTCTTTGATATAAATGATTACCTCATCATTTTTGACTTCTGTTTCTATAATAATTTTTGGATTTTGAATCTCTCGTTCCACAAAAACATCTTTGGCATTGTCTAAAAGGTTTAAAATGACTTGTGAAAACTCACTAGGATAACCCATCATCTTTGGAAGAGGGGTATTAGAGATAACTTTTAAGTCAATATGATAATAGGTTAATGAAGCCTCAATGATATTAATGGCATTTTGAATGCACTCTTTCACATCAAAAGATTTTTTTTCATTATTGGGTTCAAAAAAATAACGAAAGTCATCAATTGTTTGCGACATGTATTTAATGAGTTCATTACCATGACTAACATGTTTTTGCATGGATTCTGGGTTAAGTTTTCCATGAGCATAAGAGGCATCCATATTCATAAAAATACCCCCAAGTTGGGCTAAAGGTTGTCGCCATTGGTGGGCAATGTGTCCAAGCATCTCTCCCATGGTGGCGAGTTTGGATTGTTGCATGAGTAGGTATTCATTTTCCAAACGTTTCTCTAACTGTTTGTCCACTTCTTGTTGGACTTCTACCTTAGAAATGTCTTCACCCATATAGTCAAAGAGCCGTTCTTGTAGTACCACTCCTGCAAACTCTTTTTGCTCATTGAGTAAAACAATTCGGCGTATATTGTGTTCGGAAAAGAGTTTAATGGCAAATTCTATGGGGCTGTTTTCATCAACGGATACCAAAAGTTGCGTGGCATAATGATAGATGTCCATGCCTAAATCATTTTTTTCTCCAAGAGCATGAATAATGTCACTTTGGGTCAACATGGCAACAGGAAAAGCATCATTGAGTAAAACAACCGAACCGTTAGTATTTAAGTTCATTTTATGAATGGCTTGGCTTAATGAGGATTTGTAGTTGATGAAAAAATTTTGATACTCTTTTATCTCTTTTAAGGTGGTCATGCTTTTTCACTTCGTTGAAAGCGATAGCCTAGACCCGAGATATTTTCAAAAAGATTGGTTTTTATTTTTTGCCGAATATTTCTAATTTGGCTACGGATGGCATCACGGCTCATGGATTCATTTTCCCAGATGTTATGTTCAATCTCTTCATAACGAATCACTTTGGCTTCATGGGCTAAAAAATATTCTAAAATTATTACCTCTTTATGCCGTAGTTTTGTCTCTTGTGTTCCATGTAAGAGTAGGGCTTTTTCTTTGTGATATAAACAGTCCTTGGATAAATAAATAATATTTTCCTCTGTTAATTCATCCCAACATTTTTCAAAGGCTTTGACCAAGTCTTCATTGGTGAGTGGTTTAACCAAATAACGGGTTAGACCCAATTCAATGGCTTGTAATAAAAACTCTTTACTCGTATAGGCCGTTGCAATTAAGATACGTGTTTGATTGTCTTTTTTTCGAATGAGTTGTGCGAGTTCAACTCCTGACATGCCTCCTAGATTAATATCCAAAAGTAAAATATCGGGCTGATGCTGATGATAGAGTGCTAAACCTTCTTCAGCCGAACTGCTTTGGTACACTTTTTTACAATAGTGTTCTAAAAATTCTGAAATATAGTGACGCACTTCAAGGTCATCTTCAACATATAAAACTGTATAGGGATGCATTTTTTGAGCAAAGGCTTGATGGTCAATCATAAAAGCGTTCCTTTGGTTCTGGATATGGTGAAGAGTGCATCAAAAATCATAACTGCTTCTAAAATATAAACGGTCAACAGCATAGTTTTGATTATTTTGCAGGACACGTTCACCATGAATGTATTCGATGCCTAAAAGAAACTTTTTAATCGGACTGTATTGTAACCCTGTATGGGCTGACCATGCTGATTTGTCAACTGTTAGCAAATCTAAGAGAGGATTGGTTTCTATCCATCCTCCTGCAACATTGAGACGTAAGTGTTGGTTAATCCACTGTTCATAGGCGAGATGTGTACCCCATGAAAATTGTGCTTTTAGTTTGTTATCAGCAGTAAGGACGGCTGAAGGAAAAAAACTGGTTGCCATATACCGACCAATGCCTTTTCCTCCTACTAAACCAAGGCTTAAGGTATTATTTTTATAGGTATCTATTTGTCCCGTGAAATTGAGACCATAACCCATGGTACTGTCTGTAATTGCATAGGCTTCTTCTTGGTCAATACGCAGTTCTCGTGCTAATAATGAGAGAGAATACTGCTTTTGATTATCATGATATTCATATTTTAAGACCATATCAGGGAGTTGGTCATCATTGATGGTACTTTTTACTCCTAATGAATTAATCACTACGAGTTCAGGCTGTTCTAAGGCGATTGCTAAACTGCTATTTTTGAATGTTTTTTTATAGCCAATCAGTGCTTGACGCATAAAAACATCATCGACTGGGGCTAACATGGTATGAGGTTGGGAATTGCCTAAAAATAGGCTATTGGTTTGCCCTAGTATCCATCCATTGTAAAGCATATAGGCATGACGGAGTCTTAAGTTGTGTGAATTTGAGTTTTGCTCTGTGCCATGGCTTCCCCAAAAATCAACTTCGAGTAAAGTCATAAGAGGTTTCTCACCTTTTTGTTGTGTTCGTGTCTTCATCCAAAATTTACTATTTCGTGCTGTGAGGGTTAGTTCTGAGTTTTCACCTTGGGGGTTAATGGGAATGTTATTGGCATTAAAAAACTGATCTGAACTGTTACTTCCTCCTCCTTTACCACTGGCCGATTCTAAATAGATGGTATCTAAGCTAATTCTCCCTCCTACAAATAGGGTGGTATTCATGGAACGTAGCTTAAGTATGCCTTGAGATTTTTTCTCTTTTTCTAATACATTAATGCGTTTTTCAAGCTTATTGACATACTCGCTAAGGTTTGAATCTGCTTTTAGAGTGAGGGGAAGAATACTTAAAAGCAAAAAGGCTAAAAGAAAAAAATATTTATTGAAAGCTGTCATGGCATTGTGTACAGATGTTATTAATTTCATTTAGTTTTGGAGCAATGGCTTCTGTTTGGTAGTTTAAAACAATTTTTTTTAACTCATTTGATTTTATCTCTAAGGATTTAGCGAGGGTTAAAAATCCTTTTGATGCTTGCTTATTTGTGGATTGCTTGGGGAGAACCTGAAGTGCTTGACTATTTAAGACCAAATCATCGACAATTAATATCATCTCTTGGGTGTAGTTGATACGTTTTAAATCTCGATCGAGTTCGCTTTGTAAGTGCTGGAAAACAAGACTGTCAAACTTACGCATAATGGTTTGTAATTGGATACTTTTTTGTGCATGAATGGCAGGTGGTGTTTGAGGGGTGTTGATGTTTTGCGTACACCCTGTAATCATAGTGAAAGAAAGAACAGTTAGTAATATAAATTTTTTGATGATATTTCCTTTGTTTAATTATATATTGTTACGCTTTATCTTATCCCTTATCTTAGCTAAGCACGGCTTCTTTTAGAAGAGATTAGATAAAATATTTTCAAGAAAATAGGAATCATCAATGCCAATTATTAAAATCTTTTTTACGCTATTACTTTTAAGTACTTCATGGTGCTTTTCACAGCCCACGTATGAAAACTATGAACCCCAAAAGTTTTTTTCTCCTAATGATAGCGATGCTTTTTTTAGTACGCAAAAAGAGGAGCTGTTAAAAAAGATTTTGCTTAATGGCAATACTTATTATATGCAACAAGATGGAGACCTTTTTGAAGAAGATGTAGCGACCATTGATGAAGCTGTGTTTGGCTTAAAAACAGAAGTATTTTCTTTTGGAAAATCCAAACGTCTTTTAGCTACCAAAGTTTATCCCACACATCAAAAAGCTTTTTATTCTAATTGTGATTATAAAATAAAAGAGAAAAAACTCATTCCCATTCACAAAACTTGTGGATTTAAATATCGTAAAAATAAAAACCGTTCAGAGCGTATTGAATGGGAACACATTGTACCAGCTTGGCATTTTGGGCATCAGTTACGTTGTTGGCAAAAAGGGGGGCGTATGACCTGTCGGCAAACCAACACCAAGTTTAAACAGATGGAAGCAGACATGCATAACCTTGTTCCAGCTATTGGGGAGATAAATGGTGACAGAAGTAACTTTAAATATGCCATGATAGAGGGTGAGAAACGTCTTTATGGCAAAGTAGATATGGAAATTCTATTTTCTGAAAAAGAAGCTGAACCCACCGAAGCCATTTATGGAGATATTGCTCGAACCTATTTTTACATGCGTGACCGTTACGGTTTGCGAATCTCTAAAACACAAGAAAAAATGTTTATTGCTTGGAACAATTTAGACCCAGTGTCAGCGTGGGAAAAGAAGAGAAACAAGCTGATTAAAGAGCTACAAGGTGATGATAATAAATACGTTTCAGACTATCAAAAGATAGAACAACTTGGAAAAATAACAAAAGACATCGCCACCGATTTTGATGAGGTACAAGAAGAACTTGCTCAACAATACGCTGATATTTTAGAGAAGTTTTCTCCTGTTGTGGGAGGGCTTATCTTATTAATTATGACCTTGTTTACCGTCTATAGACGAAAGCGTGAAAAAACGAAAATGGAAAAAGAAAAAATAGAAAAAGGGCTTAAAGTAGACAGCACTCAAAGTAAACATTTTATGTTTATTTCTCTCTTGGGTGATGTTGCCATTAGCCATAATGATAACGATGAGGTCATCATTGAAAAAGTTGATGAAACAAACCCTAAACAGCTTTGGACATTAAGCAAAGCCAATCAAAAAAAAGCATATTTTTTCATAGAAAATGTAGATTCTGGAAAAGTTATTGAAATTCAAGATGCTGACAGTAATGATGGTGCTAAGATTATAGTGAATAAAAAGAGAAAAAGAAAGAATGACCATCAAGAGTGGAAATTTGAAAGTTCAAATGATAAAGGTTATGTCTTTGTGCTAAGCAAGTGGTCTTTAAATGTATTGGACGTTAAGTACAAAAAGACCAAAAACGGTACGAAGCTACAAAGCTTTCATAAAAAAGTGCGAGGAACAGAAAACCAAGAGTGGGAAGTTAAAAAAGTTTAGTCTTTTCTCTATAAACTTACTTTTTCTAAATATTCTCTAAAAATCTTAGCACCATCTTTAGATGAGGTCACAATGGTAGAGATGTCTTTAAAAGATATTTCTAGTTTTGATTGTTCCACACTCTTCATAGATTTTATTTTGTCGATATTTACTATATATGAACGATGCACTCTAAAGAAGTTGGGTGTATCTAAAAGCATTTCAAGGTCTCCAATTTTTTTACGCACATAGACATCGGCTTCTTTAATTTTAACAATCACTTCATCTAAGTCGGCTTTGATGTAGTAGATGTCATTGGTGTCAATAATATAGAGTCGGTTTCCACTTTTACCCATGATTTTTTTATCAACTTCTTTATTATTGGTAGCCAATGTTTTTACTTTTTCGACTATTTTTTCAATCTCTTCAACACGTACAGGTTTTAAAAGATACCCAACGCCCCCATTTTGAAAGGCTTCTAAGGCATACTCGGAATAGGCTGTTTGAAAGACAATAAATGTTTTAGGTGAGATCTCCATAATATGGTTCGCCAACTCTAAACCTGATATCTGTGGCATGGAGATGTCTAAAAAAGCCAAATCAAAAGTTGCTTTTCCAAGCTCTTTCATCGCTTCTAAGCCATTTTCACAAGCTGTTATGTCTGTTATGCCTATTTGGTTGAGTAGACGTTGCAATCTACCTAAGGCTAAACTCTCATCATCAACAATCAGTATTTTCATGGGGTGACTCCTCTTAATGTTATGCTAAAACGCATAAGTTTTTTATCTAAATCATGGCTAAGTTCACCTACTTTTAAAAGTCTTAATCGGTCTTCTAAATTTTGTAAGCCTGTTCCATGTTTTAATTTTTGGGTTATTTTACCATTGTTTGTCACCATAATCTGATTCTTTTCATTATAAATATTGATTTCTAACGCTTTTTGGACATAGCCATGTTTAATGGCATTTTCCACCAAAAGTTGAATGGAGAATTTGGGAACGAGTACTTCATTTAGTCGCTCTTCAATGTTGATATTAAGCTCAATTTGATTGTTAAAGCGTATGTGCTCTATCTCCACATAGGTTTGTACCATCTTTAGTTCGGTGGCTAAACTAATAAGACTCTCTTTGTTAATGGCATTGCGTAAAAAGCTAGAAAGATTTAAAATGGCATCTTCTGCTTTTTTAGCATCAACATAGACCAATTCACTCATGGAGTTTAACGCATTAAACAAAAAGTGAGGGTTGAGTTCATTCTCTAAGGCTTTTAAACGGTTTTGCGTCATTTGTACTTTGACGTTTTCATGTTTGTACTTCATGGCAATAAACTGATGTAAGATAAGTCCAATCAGAAAAGTTAAAAATCCTAAAGTAATACTCAAACTAAGCCACCATGGTTCTAAAAGTAGGGCAACAGGAAGTTGCAGGTATTTGGCAACACTAAAGCTTAGAAAAAAGCCTAATGCTCCTGAGGTGAACGAGAAAAAGAAACTAATGATGTACCAAAAATTTTCATTGACCTGAGGTAAGATGTAGTTGTTAGAGATGCTAATAAAAAGCGATGAAAAAAGTGCAATACTCACAGCTGTCAAGACGGAAAAAAGAACGGTAGAAAAGTGTTGAATCTCTGGAATTAAAAAATAAAAAACCAAAGAGATAAAAAAGCCAAATAAAGCCCCAATAATCGTAATGTAAAGCCAATCGTTACGGCTAATTTTTAGTTCCAATTTATCCATGATTAAACTCCTTGTTGAGTACATCCACACCCAAAGCCACTCCAGCCCAGCCTTGACCTGCAAAAACAGTGTCTCCTATGTTGTAAAGACCTTTAAACGGCGTGGTACAAGAGGGGACAGATAAAAGATTTTTTATTTTCAAGGCTTCTCCCCCACAGTTTTGACGACCAATATAACTTTGAAAAGTTTTCGCTGTTCCTGAAAAGGCTCTGCTAATATCTTCTTTTTGTATGCTATCAAAATAGTTCAAAAAAGCCTCTTTGATATATGCTTCTGTTTCCCGTTTTTTTGCTCCATATGCCTCTTTGATAAGCCCTTCCCAAATAGTAGCTTTGGTATGCGTTGAAATAGTGACAGAGTAACCATCTTTTGAGAGTTTTTCATCATCTTTATCTGAAAACGAGACAAAAAAAGCATTGGAAATACTATTAGGAATATTTTTATCTAAAATAATTTGATAGTGGTGTAAAAAATCTGCTTTACTTTTAACTTTTAGGTAAACCACAAAGGCACTTTGGTCACTAAATTTGAATTTATTATAATACTTTTTAATCTCAAGATCTTCAAAGAGTTCAGCACTCTGATAAATGGTTGAGTTGAGAACAATATTTTTACTTTTATAAATTCCTTTAGTCGAGTGAACTTCATAATAATCATTATGTTTTTGAATTTTTACAATGGCTTCATTTTTTTTATAGGGCACATCTTTCAAAAGCCCTTCCACAAGTTCGCCCATGCCTCCTTGAACATAATAGGTTTTATGAAAAGTATAGGCTAACCCGAGTGCCATAGTAAGTAAAGAAAGCTCTTTTGATTTTGTCTGCAACGTAATAAGAAGTTGGGCATCAATAAAGGCTTGATATTCAGGAGAAATTTCTCCTAGAGTTTTTTTTATAAACCCATCAGCAGAGATAAAAAGTTGACCTTTATAGGTTTTTAAAATTTCACTAACACAGGCAAGACTTTTTTTATAAGCTGACCATGAATATTTGGCATAGTAGAGTTTTTTGAGTTCCCAAAACTTCTCATCTATCTCTTTTATGCTTGTCCAAAAATATCTGTTATTTTCATTGGGGTAGTTTTTTTCAATCTCTTCTAAAAATGCTTCAAAATCTTGAACCCTGTCAACTTCTTTTTCTTTTTGGACAATTCTAACACCTATTTTCGTTTGTATTAGGTTCGGTGTGTATTCAATTTCATCAAAAAACCTTTTAACCACATGGCCCTCTTCATAACCCACAAAAGTGGTTGCTCCTGTATTGTAATGATTATTAAAACGTTTAAAAGTAGAGCTACAACCCCCTAGATTACTGTCTTTTTCAAAAAGTAGTAAGTCATGTTTTTTGTGGTTAAGTGCAGAGAAAAGTGTTCCTCCTATGCCTGAACCAATAACAATAACATCATGCATTTTCATAATGAGCCTTTTTAAACGTCTCTATGGCACGTGAACGTGACTGGGCTATGGAGACGATTTGTTGGGGGTAATTTAAAAATAAATCTGACTGTGTAGCATTTTCTTTGTGTAAGCGTTTAGCATCAACTTCTTTTAACCAAGGTAAAACCAATGTAATAAAAACACCCTCTTTATCGAACTTAGCACTTTGTAAGTAGGGGTTAAAGATTCTAAAATAAGGAACAGCATCACTTCCTGTACTCGCAGCCCATTGCCATGAAGCAATGTTTGAAGAGGCTTCATAGTCCAATAACTTTTCTGCAAAATAGGCTTCACCCCATTGCCAATTGATTAAGAGATTTTTAGTCAAATACGAAGCGACTATCATACGCAGTCGGTTATGCATCAGTCCTGTTGTGTTTAAATGTTGCATCGCTGCATCGACAATAGGAACACCTGTCTCTCCCTTACACCATTTTTTAAAATGCTCTTTATTATTGTTCCATTCCACTTCAATGGGTTTTTGGTTTTCAAATTGGGTTTTGGGAAAATGATAGAGTAGGTAGTTGTAAAACTCTCTAAAAAAAAGTTGTCTTATATAAGCTTGACTTTGGGGGTAAGAACGCATGGTATTAAAAACTTCTTTAGGAGAGATAAGCCCAAAACGCAAAAAGACGCTCATTTGTGATGTACCGTTGAGTGCTATAAAATCTCTTTTTTGGCTATAGTCATTTAGGCTTTGAGTAAAGTTTTTTAGGAGTTCATGAGGATTTTGCATGAGAAAATCGGGTAGCAGTTGTTTGGTAAAACCCATCTCTTGGAGTGTTGGAATGTTAGGATAATCAAAGTGTGTCAAGCTAAGGTTTTTTGAGCATTCAAACGCTTTAATATTATGGGCTTCCCAAAGATAGTGCAGGGCATTGTAAAAAGGAGTAAAGACTTTATAGGGCAGATGACTTTTGTTTAAAACTTCTTTTGGATGAATTAAAAAACTGTCCGTAAATCGTTGTAGAGGGAGTATCTTTTCTATTTTTTTATCACGCTCTTTGGCATAATGGTCATAATCAACCGAGCATAAAGCAGACGTGAACCCTGCTGTTTTTAGATTTTTAAAAACCGTTTGAGGTTCGTCATAAAAAATCGCCAAATCAAGCCCTAAGTTTTGCAGTTCTTTTTTTAATTTTAAAACACTTTGGTAGATAAAGGTGACACGTTTGTCATTAGAGGGTAATTTGTTTAAAATATTGGTATCAAAAATAAAAATAGGTAAAACCTCCCCTTGTGCATGGGCTAAAATGGCATTGTCTTTAACCCGTAAATCCCGTCTAAACCAAAGTATCTGTCTCATTACTTAAATGCCTTGATATCTGAGCGAAGTCCAAGTTCTGCTGGATAAGGGTTAAGGAATTTTTGCTCTTTTAAATACCCCATTTCAAAGCGTTTAACATAAAGATTTAGCAGTTTAATCACAGCAATTAAAGGAATAATTCCCTCTTTAAACTCCTCAATGGCTGTGAGCATATGCTCTTTTTCATCAGCTGAAATAAGTTTTTTGAAATACCCATAGATGTGTAAAAGGACATTGTAGGTTTTAGAAATATTGCCTTTTTGATTAATGGCTATTAAAAACTCTTGATGATATGTTTTTAAAATCTCTTCTAACGGTTGTTGTTTGTTATTGGCAACAATGTTTCCTAAGATTTTATACGAAACCGTTGACTTACTGTAGATGAGGTATTTGTACGAGGTATGAAAAGCCACCAACTCTTTCATTTTGGGCTTACTTCTCATAAATTCAGAAATCCCTTTATAGGCAAAAATCTGCATCAAAAAATTTTCACGTAACCATGCATCTTCAAGTCGTCCTTCCTCTTCCATCGGTAAATAGGGGTAACGCTCTCTTAAGGCTTTAGCAAAAAGACCAACACCTCTTTTTTCACTTGGAGCATTAACAGGCTGGTAAACCTTGACACGCTCCATCCCACACGTTGGGGACTTTGATTTGAGTATAAATCCACAAAGCTCCTCTTCTAAGGCTTCATCGGCCAATTCATTAGAAATTTTTTCCAACTCTGGTGTAACATTTTTTTTGGTTTGATGCGTATGAATTTCAATGGTGTTGTTTACCTCAACTTGACGAATGGTTTCACGAGGTGTTCCAAAGATAATTTTTTCAGGACAATATGCTTCAAGTTCAAAGTATTTTTGAAGTACATTCACCACATATTTATCTTTAGCACCTGTACCATCATAACGACACTGTGTGCCAAGCAGACACTCCGATACACCTATTTTCATCATTAACATCCTAATTGATTATTTTTTATAATAATAACCTATCTTGATGTTTTTTGGTAGGTTGGAGATGTTAGTTGGTAAATTCAAATAAAAACATTAAATGGATTAACAAGAAGCTTTATATCAAAATGTGATATATTATTTTCATGATAACCATAAAGTCGATATTTCAAGAAATAATTAAACATAAGAAAGTCTTGCTTATTGCCAATAGTATTGCCATTGTTTCTACTTTGCTGGTGCTTCCTGTTGCCTTACTGTTACCCTTGCTTATTGATGAACTTGTGTTGGCTAAAGGAGGCATAGTCATTGAGACCATTGACGACTATTTTACGGTGAATGAACCCGTTTATTACATTGTGATTGTGTTGTTGGTGACCATGGGGCTAAAAGCTGTTGCGATGCTTTTCTCTTTTGTGCAGATACGCCTTTTTGCAAGAGTCTCTAAAGAGGTTACGTATAGCATACGCAAAAAGCTTTTAAATCATCTGCAAGTGGTCTCCATGAGAGAGTACGACCTTTTGGGGTCGGGAGCTGTTTCGTCTAAAGTCATTACCGATGTTGAGACCGTGGATAAATTTGTGGCTTCTTCGGTAGGAGAAGTGGTGGTTGAGCTCTTTTTATTGATTGGGGTTTCCATTGTTCTGTTGTTTTTAAATTGGCAGTTGGCTTTGGTTATTTTACTTTTAAATCCCTTAACAGTTTTTCTTTTATTACGTGCTTTTCGTAATGTGGCGAAGATGAAAAAGAGAGAGAATGAGTCGATAGCTACTTTTCAAAATACCTTAACAGAGAGCTTAGAACTTTATAACCAAATACGGGTACAAAACAGAGAAAATCATTTTTTAGAAACGGTCGATAGCCAAGCCAAAGAGATACGCGATAGGTCGTATCTGTTTGGATTAAAAAGTGAAATGACGTTGGAGTTTTCAAGACTGCTTATGTTGTATTCACACGATGTTTTTAAAGCACTGGGTATCTTTTTGGTACTTATTGGAACATTAAGCATTGGCACAATGTTAGCCATATTTTCCTATGCGTGGATGATTATGCGACCTGTGGATAAACTTATGAATTTTATTCATCTCTATTTCAATGCCAAAAGTGCCATTGAGAGGTTAAATGAAATTTTGGAGCTAGAAAAAGAACCTTTTTACGAAGCCAAAGTTGACCCTTTTAAAAATCATCAGTCAGCCTCCATTCGTCTTGAAAATGTTTCCTTCTCTTATGATGGTGTAACCGAAGTCTTAAAAAATATTAATGTAGAGATTAAAGAGGGCGAAAAGGTTGCCATAATAGGAAAAACAGGTTCAGGAAAAAGCACCTTAGCCCAAATACTCATAGGGCTTTACCCCATTAGCTTTGGAAAGATTTTTTATAACAATCATGAGATTAAAGAGGTGGGTTATGAAAAAGTACGTGACAATGTAGGCTTTGTACTTCAAGCTCCTTTGTTGTTTAACAACTCTTTACGGTTTAACCTAACTTTAGGAAAAGATTATTCTGATGAAGTGATTTATGAAGCCCTTAAAGTGGCACAACTTTTTGATTTTGTAGATGGCTTAGAAAACAAACTAGAGACCATTGTAGGGAAAAACGGCACAAAACTCTCAGGAGGACAACGCCAACGCTTGTCCATTGCCAGAGTGTTACTCGACAATCCTAAAGTGATTATCTTCGATGAGTCAACCTCTTCTTTGGACACCAACACCGAAGAGAAGCTTTTAGAGGCGTTGGATGTTTACATCAAAAACAAAACCATCATCACCATTGCCCACCGAAAAAGTAGCATTGAGAGAGCTGATAGGGTGATTGATTTAAATAAATTTTAAGTTCACATGAAAGAATGTTGATTTGTTAAAAAAAGCGTTCATTTTTAATGATGAAAGCATCAATATTTCTAATATGCAATTATATTGTAGATAAGAGATGTGATGATTTTAGCTTCGGTGGGAACGCATATGAAAATTCAAACTACCAAAATCTTTCTACCTCAATAGGTCTATCAACTCCCTCATAATCTCTAACACTAGAGTATCTCCCATGAATGGCTTCATCAACATTCTAATTTTGGTTGATACCCCTCTTGCCATAGTTGATAGGTTTTATCTGTTTTTTATAGTTAGGGATTGGGTTTACTCTCCTTTTTCTCATATGCATTCTCACCAAGGACGGATGGGAACGAGCGAAAGGTGAGATTTACTTAAATTGTGTAATAATTAAGAGAGTATAAGAGTTTTATTTTATACAAATATTTAAACTCAACCTCTATAATCAAAATATATAAATAAAGGATATTTTATGCATGATTCAACATTATATTCTATTGGACATGGAAATAAAACAATAGAGAAATTAATAGATGAATTAAAATCTTTTAATATAGTATCTTCTAAAAAATCTTATAGATAAGAGATAAACATGATTTTTTATACCATTGGTGTATGATAGGGTGATTGACTTGAATAGGGTGGCTTTTGACTAAAAATTCTATTAAACTTTGGCTATAATTTTTTAAGCTAAAAATTAAAAAGGAAATAGAGCATGAGATTTGGTGGAATGGTATTGGGTATCCTATTATTTATGAGCAGTGCTTTAGCTAAGGATAAAGCACTTCAACTTGTCTCTACAGAGATGCAAACGGAAAAGAGAGTGGCTTTGGTGATTGGTAATAATGCTTATCAACGACCTTTAACCACTTTAAATAATACCATCAATGATGCTAAAGCCATCCAAAGTATTCTAAAAAACCGAGGGTTTAAGGTAATCTATCGAGAAAACATTTCTCATCGAGCGTTTGATCGTGTTTTAGAGGAGTTTTATCAGCAACTTGCTCATGGTGGTGTGGGCTTACTCTATTTTTCAGGACATGGATTAGAGTTTGATGGGCAAAACTATCTGATTCCTACCGATGCCAAGATAGGAGCAAAAAGTGATACCCAATATGAAGCGATTGCTCTAAATAAGATTACCCATCGCATACAAAAAATTGGTAATCGGCTGAATATTGTGATCTTAGATGCTTGTCGTAATGACCCTTTTGCAAAGGCGTATGGGGTAGGAGGTTTGGCAAAATCAGAACCGATTGGGCTTTTTGTCTCTTATGCCACAGGAGCAGGGAAAGTCTCTAGTGATGGTAGAGTAGGAGGTAATGGACTTTTTACCCAATACCTCATAGAGAATATGAAAAAACCTTTAAGTTTACAACAGGTTTTTAAAGCAACACGGGCTTCGGTTTATAATGCTTCAGGGGGAAGTCAATTCCCTGCTATTTATGACCAAATTGTAAAAGGAGATTTCTATTTTACTTTACCAAATACTGGAGTAACAGCCAGTTTAAATCCTGTTATGCTTCAGCCCTTAGAGGAGCTTACACCTCATTTTAGCCCAAATTTTAGGGTCTTTAGTTCGATAGACATTAACAAACAAAATCCTATTAACGCGACCATTAACATCGAAAACCAAGGAGTTTGGCAGCGTGGTATGCAACTGCCAAAAGGAACTTACACCTTAAGTATTTCTGCAAACAATTACAAAACACAACAATACCGTGTAAAGATAAATAGCAACCAAGGATTTGATTTTCAACTTCAGTTTATTTTACCAAAGCTTCAAGCTGTGGTTCAATCATCAAGTTCTAAATGGATAGATCCAACAAAGAGCAGTTGTGAAAGTAATGGTGGTAAAATAGATAAAGATGGTGTTTGCAAAGCAACATGGAAAGAGGCTAAAAGTATTTGCCGTGCCAGTGGAGGGGTTTTGCCTTCTAAAGAAGTTTTAGAGGAAGTAGTTAGTGATTGTGGGGGGATATTGAATAATTGGGAAGTTGATAAAATGGAAAAGAATCGTAAAAATAGTAGTTATCAAGCTTGTTATACAAGAAAAGGATTTAACTCTTACAATTATTGGAGTTCGACTAGCCATTCAAACTATAATGCTTATGCTTGGATTGTCAATTTCTCTGATGGGTTTCAGCTCGGCAACGCTAAGAATGCTAACACTTCTGTTCGTTGTGTTAGAGCAGGACAGTAATCCTGCGTTAGCAGGACTTTGTTGCTTTATTTTAAAAATAATTTCTACTATAGCACAGCAGTTATTTTAGTGAACTTTAGAGTTATGAGTAGTCAGAGGGAATTTGGTATTTTTTAGTACCACTTTATTGATTGATGGTTATACTTTTTATAAATTATTTACAAGAAAAGAATAAAAAATGTTCCTAAAAACCATTAACAGAAATGACGACTTAAAAGAAGTATTACTAAGGTTATCTCAAGCTGAGATAAAAGCCATGGCTGATGATTCTATTTTTTCACGAGGAAAAAGCTATTACAATGAGGGTTATGTTTTTGACATTAAACAGAGTGTTACTAACAGTGTGATGGCTAGAGTCAAAGGCTCTTATGCCAATAGTTACGAAGTTAAGCTTTATAAAGAAGGTTCGGAATTGAGGGCTAAATGTGACTGTCCTTATGGTGATGTTTGTAAACATATTGTTGCAACATTTATTAGTATTTATAAAGAAAAAGAGATAAAAGAGTCGATTGTTTTGAAACAAGAAGATAAGCTTTTAACCTATTTTGAAAACCTTTCGAGAGCTGAGTTAATTGAACTGTTGATGGAATTTTCTCCTGAAAACTTTAAAAAAGAGATTATTTTAAGAGATGCTCCAGTTGAAGAGTTAAACATTTGTCTTAATGAGATTGCCTCCTCAATTCAATTTGATATAGAAGATGAAGAGCTACTCTATAACCCCGAGCAATTTCAGGAGAAAATCTCTGAATATATGGAAAACCTAAAAATATTTGTTAACCAAAGCCCTGATGAAGTTTTAGATGTTGTTTTTGAATTAGCTATAGAGATTGAAGAGAAACAAGAGAATGGTTATCTTTATATTGATCACTATAGTAGTGAAGAGTATTTTGATTTTGATATTTTTTCAGATGAAATTATGGCATTGATTAATAAGATTGAAGATAAAGAGAAACAGCTTAGACTTTTTATGAGCTTTGGGGCGTTAGCGAGTGCTTCAGGTTATTTACCTTTTTCTTATGATGCGTTAGAGATAGAGGATAAAACGGCTCTCTTACCCTATTTTAATCAAGATAGCAGTTTAAGTTTTTATCATTTTATTGAAGCATGTTTATCGTTTGAAGAGAAAGAACACTTTTTATTGACCCAAGATGTAAAAAGAGTTTATAAAACTTTGATTTATATTTATTGTGAAAATAATAAAAAATCGTTAGCCATTAAAGTTGTTGAAGATTTACTCAAAGAACGATTTGATTTGGCTTATGTGCAAGAACTTCTTGCTCTTACCGAGGTGTCAGCCGAGCGATTTAGAACATTTGTTTTTCAAGCGATTGAAAAAAATTCTTATGGAGACTTTAATTTTATTGTAGGTGGGCTTAAAAAAGTTGACAAGCCTGAGGAGTTAGAGGCATTGTGGAAAGAGACAAATCTTTCTCAATATTATAAATATTTGAAAAAAGAAGAACGCATAGCAGAGATGTTTGAATTGTTAGAAGAGCTACCAGAAAATAGAGAGAAATTTTTTAAGAAGAATAAAGAAGCCTATTCAAAAGATGCCATTGTATTTTTCAATGTCCAAATTGAAGAGCATCTTAAAGCAACGGGAGATAACCATTATCGAGCCATTGCCGATGCGTTGTGGGAATTAAAACCATTGATAAAGGTAGAAGAGTTGAGGGTCAAAGTTGAAAATTTAAAACATGAGTATAAACGACGGCGAAACTTTGTGGCTATTTTAGAGGACAGGTTTGGATTTTTGAGATAATTTATATTTAATTTGTAGGGGCAGAGCCATGTCTCTGCTCAATGAAAAATACTATTTACCCTAATTCATTCTCAACTATTTCAATTAAAGTAGAAGTTTTAACTGTTTCTATATTAGCTCTATCATACTATTTTAACGCTAATAACATATCATCAAGTGAACCGTTATAGAGTAAAGATTTATCTCCATCTGTTACTTTTTTAACTTCTTGTATGCTCTCTTTAAATTCATCTAAAAAAGCTTTCTCATGACTAAAAGAGATATTATTTACTTGTTTAAAAGATTGTAAAATAGTTTTTAACTGCTCCAATAGAGCTTCACTAGGGTTAACAATTTCAAAAGATACAATTGATTTTTGCATAAGATACTTCACAATAGTTAATAATTTCTATTATATCATAAAAATGATTGAGTTAAAACAAAATAATGCTATGAAAACCCCCTCTAAAACTTCTCAAACAAGCCAACAATTCTATCTTTAATCTCTTCTACCATAGGAGCTTTTTTAGATGTTTTTTCGTAACCGTGTTTGCCAAAAAGTTTTTGAGGTTCAACCATTGAAGAGATGTTTCTATTTTTAAATTTATAATAAAAACGTTCTGCTTTAAAATCAATGTCTATCAAGGTATCACAATCTTTTTCTAACATCAAACTTTTACCTAACAATGGATGATACTTAGAGCTTTTAACAGGCGTAATGTAGAAGTTTTTCCACTTTTTACCCATGGCTACATAAAGGGCTTCTTTTTGTTCTAAGGTGCTTCGGTTTTTGAGTTTTTCGTGCCAAGAACTTACATTGTTTTTACTGTAGCGAATGCTGTTTTTATCGCAGTATTCAAGCCAGTTTTTTAAGAGTGTTGGTTCATTGTTAGGCGTTGGTGTTTTTTCTTTTTTTGCTTTTAAATTTTCTTTTTTGAATGTTTTTGGCGTTGTTAAATTGGTCACCATCTTCCCAAGAAGTTCGCCCACTTTCTTCTTGGTGTAGATAAAAGGCAGTTGAATGTAGGAGTAATACCCTTTTTGAACCACAGCGACTAATCCCATCTTTTTTAAAAGCTTTTTGGTCTTTTTGACCCTATCAATTGCCCAATTCATCCCTTTTCTAGTGAATTCATCGGTCGATAGAGGTTGATTGGTCTTTTGCAGTTTGGCTTGATAGGAGTAGAAAGTATACAAAGCTAAAAGATTCGCAAACTCTTTACCTTGACGCATAAATTTCTGCAAAGTATGAGGATGAATCACAAGTAAATCTTCTAGGGGTTCTTCTGCTTCCATTTTTTGCCTTTAGTTGGGTTATATTTGGAAGTATAGCAAGAAATAGATTTTTATATCTTAAAATATATTTTATTTATACTTATTTTTCTATAAAAGTTCTTAAAATAGATTTAAAGTCATCTGCTTCATCTACTTTTTTCTTTAAGCTAATTGTTTCAAGATAAAGTTCAATAGCTTTTTTAAGTTGAAGACTAAGTTTATTTGTAGAGACAGATTGCCGTAAATTACTTTCACTATAACCTATTTTTTCGGATAATTCTTTATAGGTAATTCCTAACTCTTTAGAAACGCGTTTCACCAAATGTATCTCTTTTTCCTCCAAAACCAGCACTCCTTTTTTAATAGATTATAGCAAAACTCCTCCTTTTCTGAATAGAGTTTTTAAGCATCTTCTTTTCACAAGGTGACATTTTAAGTATGTGGGGTGTTTTTAGGGTGGGGTTGTTTTTGGGGTTTGGTGCTAGGTTGTTTTTTGGTGCTTGATTTTTGAAGCCTAAGCCTGTTGAATTTGTAGGGGTAGAGCCATGTCTTTGCCATTGGTTGCTATGAATATTTAAAACTTCTCAAAACATAGAATGTTCTCTATTGTCAAGACCATTTAATGGGAAAAAAGAGTCAGAAGACATCTTACTTTAGTGAATTCTTCAGATAAACCTCTTTATGCCATCGGTCTATTTTTGCTCTTTCACTCTTGATGATTTTACTATTGAAGATAGCAGCCATTTGAACAATTTTATGATTACGCAGTTCAATAGCATAAGTGAGTTGATTCTCAATAAAAAGAGCAAAAATAATTTTATGACCGTTCAAAACACTTTTCGAATAGCTTGAAAGACAATTATGAAGTAGCTCTCCCCATTTATAAAGTTCTTTGTTATTCTTGGGAAGTTGATAGCTAATACCCTCTCTAGTGACTTCTGTTTTAAGTAAAGAGTCATTATAAGAAAAGCTCATTTCTTGAAGTCTTATTTTATTTAGTCGTCTACTATGTCTGGTCAATTCGTGATGCACTGCTCTAATGTTGAGTGATCTCTTTTGAAAATTTGCATTTAGATTATCTCGCATTTCTTTATTACTAAACAGATTAATACTATCTTGTACTAACTGATAATATAAATCATCTTGGCTAACATTAAGCCACAATTGCACAATATGTTTCTCTTGATAATGACGTTTTAAAAAATCAATAAAATGATTTATACTCTCAATATTAGAGCCATTAAACAACTTATATTTTATCTCAATATTCATTCCTAAAGCACGATGTAGGTGATTGACATCGGAAATGCTTCGTGAAAAGATATAGTCTACCATAGGATTATACTCATCATAGCGATGCATCATCTGCTTATAAGAGTTGAATTGTACTTTTTGTATGCTCTTCTCATTACGATGATTACGAAAGTACACTAAAGAATTCTCTAAGGAAACTTCTTGATTTATAGCATCTAAAAAGTACTCTCTGTTTTTCCATTTAAGTATCTCTATAAAGCGAATATTATGGTTTTTAAGAAAAAAGATTAAATCATCTAGGCTCTCGACTCTTCCATTGAGCCATCTTAATACTTCATTAGGTTTACTTCGCAGTAACTCTAAAATTTGTTTACTCATTTCCTCTTTTATAATTCTATCTACCCTATGATAGTTACCATCTATCATAATACTTTTTTTAAAAAAATAACCTCTCTTCTCATCATAATGGCTAACTCCACTAGTAGTAACCGTATAGTTAGATAACTCTAGCTCCTCAAAGGCTATTTCCCCAGTTTTTGTAGTAACTTTAGGTATTTTAACAAAAGCAATAACTTTCCAAAACTCATCAGTCACTATCTTTTTATAATACCACTTAACACTTCTCCAATATCTAGTTCTATCATCAAAAAGTAAGGCATTTACATCTAAGTAGTATTCATTATGGCAAGAGCTACAATGGTTATCAGGATAGTAGTACAAATTTAAAACTTCTAAATTTTCTATCACTTCTCTATTAAAATCTATAATCTCAAATTCAAGATGTTTATCTTTCTTTGTATCATCTAAACTATTATGTTCTCCACACTTACAAAAGAAATGGTGAATACCATTTTTTTTTAGATACCAACTGTTTTGCATAAGAAGAACTCCTTAAAATATAGTATTTTTTATTAAATATTACTAAAAAGTATTATATAGTATTCTATCAAAAGGGTATTTAAATTATATTAATTATGAGTTATATTGTGAAAATGGTCAGACAAGTTTAATAAGTTTCCTATACCGTCCGTGTCTTCAATTTCGTATGGCATCGTCTAGCTCTTTAAAATGTTCTTCTGCTGATAGTACTCTTGAATTACCATTGGCTATGTCTTCAAAAAATAGCTTTGCTTTATAGGATGGTTTATAGTGTAGTTCATAATGTCTTTGTATTTTTTTATAGTTAGGGATTGGTTTTACTCTCTTTTCTCTCCTATACAAACGAATAAAAAAACATATACAGTTTGAAACGGATATGCTATAATATCCTCAATAAGGAGTTAAAAAATGCAACAAATAACCCTAAATATAAACCCTTCTATCTATGAACATATTATGTTTTTTCTAAAAAATTTGCCTAAAAACTTGGTAGACATTCAAGAACAACCTAAAACACCAAGCCAAGCTAAAACATCTACCTCTGCTTTTGGTATTTTAAAAGGCAAGATAAAAGACCCTGTAGAGTGGCAAAGAGAAATACGTGAAGAGAGTGATAGAGACATTTATAAAGACTTTCAAAAATGAAATACCTTTTAGATTCTAATATTGTTATTTATTATCTCAATGGAGATGAAAGTATTGCTAATTTTATAGAAAAAACAAAGCCATATCTGCTATCTCTTTAATTACTATGAAGTTCTTAATTATGATTTTTCAGAGGAAGAAGAATTATTGGTTAGAGAGTTTTTAGATGGATTTGAAGTTTTATCAGTATCAAAAAACATTATAAATAAAGCTCTTGAAAATAGAAAAACCAAAAAAATAAAAATGGCTGATAATTTTATTTTAGCTACAGCACAAATATTTGGACTTGATATTGTTACAAGAAATACAAAAGATTTTGTATCATTCACAGATAAGTTATTGAATCCATTTGAGTAGGGATTAGGGGTAAATAGTCTTTTAGCTTGAAATGCTATTGCTATCAGCTGAACCTACTACTCCACAAGTTTACAAAATTGGGAAAACTGATTTTAATGCTATTCTTTATAGGATGGTTTGTTATTAATAGGTTATAGTATATCTGAAAATTATTTAACGCTAAACTAACTACGCTCCATGAGTAATTTTGTATGATACAAGACTATTCTATTTATATCTCAAGTTATTGTCCCTATTTTTCTAGGGTTTGGTGTGTTTATTTAAACTAGTTCCAAAATTCTCGAACATCTTCTTTTTCATAATTTTTAACAAAAAATATGAAATTTTAAGAACAGATAGTCTCATTGAGATAGATATGCTATACACGTATGCTAAACTTAGTACTTAACTATTTAAAAGGAACAGATAGATGAATGATGATATCTACGAAGTGATGATTGTTGGGGGTGGTGTCTCTGGGTCAGCACTGTTTTATGAATTAAGTCACTACACAAACGTAAGTAAAATTGCTTTACTTGAAAAATATGAAGAGGTTTCCACCTTAAATTCTAATGCACGGTCGAACTCTCAAACCATACACTGTGGGGATATTGAGACCAATTATACCTTGGAAAAAGCCAAAAAAGTAAAACGTACGGCAAAGATGGTAGAGAAGTATTGTTTACAGTATGGATATGAAGATAAAATCATGTTCAAGCACCAAAAAATGGCGATTGGTATAGGTTATAATGAGTGTCGTTTTATTAGCAATCGTTACAAAGAGTTTAAGTCGCTTTATCCTTATCTTGAGTTTTATGATAAAGCCATGTTAGAAAAGATTGAACCCAGTTTAATTTTGGATGAGCATGGAAATGGACGTGACGAAGAGATTGTGGGGATGGGGGCAAAAGATGAGTACACCACCGTAAACTTTAAAGCGTTGAGTCAAACTTTTCTTGACAATGCGAAAAAAAACAAAGATATTCAAGCAGATATTTTTTTTAATTCGCCTGTAGAGAAGATTGAAAAGATAGAGGGTGTTTTTCATATTTATACAACCGATAAAAAAGTCTATAAATCAAAAATGGTCGTGGTTGATGCAGGGGCACACAGTCTCTTTTTGGCTCATAAAATGGGTTATGGATTGCACTATGGACAGTTACCGATGGCAGGAAGTTTTTATAAAGCAGATAGAGCAATCCTTAAAGGAAAAGTTTATATGGTGCAAAATCCTAAACTCCCTTTTGCTGCCTTGCATGGTGACCCTGATATTACGTTGGATGGGGCAACACGCTTTGGTCCTACGGCATTGGTCTTACCAAAACTCGAACGCTTTAAATCGGGTACGTATATGGACTTTTTTAAAACATTAAAGCTAGATGGGAATGTTTTTAAAATCTTTTATGATCTTTTAAAAGATTCAGATATTCGTAATTATATCTTACGAAATTTTCTTTTTGAAGTACCCTATTTTGGGAAACGAGCCTTTTTAAAAGATGCTCAAAAAATCATCCCTTCTCTTAAAATGTCTGACATAGAGTATGCTAAAGGTTTTGGTGGGGTACGTGGACAGATTTTGGACAAAGAGAACCAAAAATTGATGCTAGGAGAAGCGTCTATTAACACAGGAGAGGGCATTATCTTTAACATGACCCCTTCACCTGGGGCGACTTCATGTTTAGGGAATGGCTTAAGAGATGTTCAACTTATTTGTGCTTATTTGGACAAAGAGTTTGATGAAGAGAGTTTTAACAAAGATTTAACCCAAAAGGATGAGACCAATGAATAAAATGCTTTTAATTACTGACCAAGAAGAGTACAGTGAAAATGGTACGATTACAACTTTGTTTGATAAATATATCAAAGCCTATTGGGAGATTGATATTGTTTACATTACCCCGTATAAACATAGTTTTCAGAGAAAACGAAACCATTTAATTGTTCCTAAAAAACATGAAAATAGTATTATAGACTATCTTAGTATAGGTAATGACTTAAGACAGTATGATTTTGTGATAGTACGTAATAAAAAGAGAGTGCTTGAAAATGTATTGAAGCATAAAGAGACCTATGGTTATAAAGTAGGGTATAGAATCTCTTATCCTAAAAAACATCATCAATTAGAACTCAATCAATCTTTTAGACCTAAAGGAGTTTTTAATCGATTAAAATATCGTAACAAGATTAAAAAAAGAGACAAATTAGCCAATCTTTGTGACCTCTTTTTACCAGCATCGCATGAAGCTCATGAAGTTTTTTATCCAAAAGTTAAGGTGAAAAGTTTTCCTCTGTTTATTGGGCTTGATCCTGAAAATCTAAGAGAACACAGTGCAACTCTAGGTAATACCGTTCGGTTTATTAATGTTGGAACAATGGATGTCTTAAGAGAGTTTGATGTGGTGCTTGATGCATTTGAAAAATTGAGTTTTACAAATTGGCATTTAGATATTGTGGTAGATAACAAAGAGTTTGTCCGTACCCTTTTGGCACTTTATCCTAAGCTTAAAAGTAAAATCACTCTACATGAAGGGGTACATACTTTAGAAGCCTTAAAAGATATCATTAGTCAAAATGATGTGGGCATTGCTCTGTTACCTTACAATAATTTTCACAATACGGTGATTGCCAATAAGATTATCCGTTATGCAGGGTGTGCTGTGCCTTCATTAATGGTTAACACGGATAAGAATCACTCTGTTTTTTCTGAAGAAGAGGCTTATTTCTCTAATTTTGATGTGGATAGTATTAGTTTAAAGATTGCAAATATTATGGCTACCCCAAAAGATGAATTGGTTAGCAAAGGTAAAAATGCACAAGAAAAACTTTTAAAAGTACGCAGAAATTACAAAATATTAGCCAAAGAGTTAGCCGAAGAGATGGATAAAATTGTGGGTAAATAAAGTTATTATTGTATAATCGCGTTTATGTAAGAAAGCACTGTTTTAGTGTATTTTGCCAAAAAAGAGTAGCTGTTTTAGTACTTTTTTAGGCTCAATTGAGGATAGAGACAATGAAAAGAAAACAAATATATAATCCCAACTCAAAAGAGAAAACTTCTGAACGTAAGATTTTTGGAGGAAACCCAACAGGTATTTTTGAATTAAATGACATTAAATATCAATGGGCTTATAACCTTTGGGAAGTGATGTTAAACAATACATGGTTTCCCAAAGAAGTTGACATGACACAAGATGTGGGGGACTACAAACGCCTTACAGATGCTGAAAAATCAGCTTATGATAAAGTATTGGCACAGTTAATTTTTATGGACTCTTTACAGACAAATAATATTATTGATAATATGAATCCTTTTATTACAGCACCAGAGGTCAATTTAATTTTGGTGAGACAATCTTTTGAAGAAGCGTTACATGCACAGTCGTATGCTGTTATGGTCGATACCATTTCTCAAAACTCCAATGAAATTTATGGACTATGGCGAAATGACATGATGCTAAAAACCAAAAATGATGCCATTGCAAGGGTCTATCAAGAGCTTTCTGATAATCCTTCTGATAAAAATATTGTCAAAGCGATGTTTGCCAATCAAATTTTGGAAGGTATCTATTTTTATTCTGGATTTACCTATCTGTATACCTTGGCACGTTCAGGAAAAATGCTGGGTTCAGCACAGATGATACGTTTTATTCAGCGTGATGAAGTAACGCATTTAGCACTGTTTCAAAATATGATTCGTACCGTAAAAAGAGAGAGTCCAGAGTTTTTTACCAAAGAGTTTAACGATGAAATCTATGCCATGTTTAGAGAAGCCGTAGAGCTTGAAGTGAAGTGGGGAAGATACATTACCCAAGGGCAAATTTTGGGCTTAACAGACAATATTATTGAGCAATACATTCAATATTTGGCTGATGATAGATTAAAATCTATTGGAATGGAAAAGCTTTACAATGTGGAGCATCCTATTAAATGGGTGGATGGTTTTTCTAAATTTAATGACCAAAAAACAAACTTTTTTGAGGGTAATGTGACCAATTACTCTAAAGGTTCTTTAGATTTGGATGATTTTTAAGCCTAATGGCAAAATATACTTCAGAAAATGGTCACTTCTTAGTGGCTACTCTACAAACAAAAACACTGCCTACGTATGAAGAAAATCTTGACTTTTTATTAAATTATCTTCAAAGGAGTCAAGCTAAATTAATTATTGCTCCTGAACTTTTTTTAACCAACTTTGATTATGAAAACTTTGAAAAGGCTGCTGGTTTTTACACAAAGGCATTAACAGAACTGCTTGTGGTGGTTGATGCTCAAATTGTAGTTTTAACCATGACCGTTAAAGAAGAGAATGACTTTTTTAACAGAGCCGTTGTTCTTCATAATCATAAGATAGTTCATCAACAAGAGAAATACAAACTCTTTAAACTGGGAAATGAAGAGAAGTATTTTACAGCTGGAGAGAAGAACAAGATTGTTAAATTTGAGATTGATGGGGTGAGTTATGCCATTTTAATCTGTTTTGAGTTACGATTTAAAGAGCTTTGGAGAGAAGTGGAAGGGGTTGATGTGGTGTTAATTCCTGCACGATGGGGAAAGAGTCGTGTGAAGCATTTAGAGACACTCTCTCGAGCTTTAGCCATTATGAATCAATGTTTTGTGGTGCTAAGTAATTCAGCCGATGAAGATATGGCATCTGCTTCAGCAATTATCTCTCCATGGGGTGAAGTTTATGCTGATCCTAGTTTAGCGTTTATAGAAAAGAAGATAAACTTAAAAGATATTAAAAGAGTACGTCGTTTAATTAATATGACTTAAAGTATATATTTAACGATATTGGTTTTCAATAACGTTGATATCTTTTAGATTTATTTTTTCTTCTTTTATAATATGTGAGGCATAGCTTCTGGCTTCTTCATACTGTTGCATAGCAAAGTAAAGTTGTGCAATATTTTTATAATTATTTTGTGTTAAATCATGCTCTTCACCAAAGATTGTTTGATTGATTTCTAAAGATTTTTTATGATGTTCAATGGCTTTTAGATTGTTACCTTGCATCTCTTCTAATACAGCGAGGTTTGTGTGGGAGATTGCCATGTCTTGTTGCTCTTTTTGGATAATATTTTCTTTAATTTCAAGTGTTTTAGAGGTTAACTTCATGGCTTTTCCTATCTCACCCATACTGGCATAGAGTGTTCCTAGATTATTATAACTTTCTGCTGTGTAACTACTGTTTTTTCCTAATGTTTTTTCTCTTATTTGTAAAGCTTTTGTGAGGTAAGCCAAGGCTTTTTTGTAGGCTCTTGTTTTTTTATAGATGAGTCCAAGGTTATTATAAGAGGTTGCTGTGTTTAAATCTTCTTTACCCAAAATAGATTCTTTAATGGCAATGGATTTTTGGTAAAGCATAATCGCACCATCATAGTCACCGTTTTGATAAGCATCTACTCCTTGGTTATTTAAAATATTAGCTTCTCTAAGTTCTTGATCCTGTTGGTTTGTGGGGTTATTCTGCATGACATTTTTAAGAAGAGGTGTACATGCTGTGAAAAGCAATAAGGGAAAAAGTAAAGTGAGAATTTTTTTCATAAAATATATCCTATCATCATTAATTGTGAAATTATACAATAGGATAGATGAAAGTAGATTATTTAAAGATAAACTTAGCAGCCATTCCCATAATGTCATCGATAGCTGAACCATCATTATCTTGGTCAATGAGTCCACTTAACATATCCGTCATACCTGAACTTTGGTTTGAAGAATGACCACTCATACTAGGAGCAGATTTTTTAGTTAAAGCCCCAATAATCATCGGTGCTAACATGGGTAAAATACTCTTAATGATACTTGAACTCATCCCTGTTTCTTGTTCAACATGACGTGCTACTTCTCTTGAATTCTCTTTTGAACCTGTGAGTTCAGCCAAGATGTCATTTCCCATATTTTTAAAATTTCCATCATTAACATAGCTGTCTGGTTGGTCAAAAATATCAGCATATTTATTTTGTTCTATCTCTTTTAACAGTCCACCAGAATCTTTTTCACTGTTTAAATTACTTTTTGCTCCACCCATTAAAATAGGGGCTAATTTTTCAATGATAGAACCAGCATCTCCTATATCTATACCTACTTGTTTTGCGATACTTTTAGCAATTGCAGGGTTGTTAATAACCATGTCGATTAGTCCAGCCATGTTTGTTCCTTTATATTATAATACGATAGATTATATCCAATTATAATTTAGTTTTGATAACATTATTTAATCAGGTTTTAGATAAAATCTTAGATAAATTGAGGCAGGGTGATAGGGTATTGACAACAAACATAAAACAAATGTTAATGGTAGATGAGATAGAGCAAAGTTTTACGCTCTATCGTCATGTGAGAGAAGCATTTCTAGATGTTAACCGTGAGTTGTTTGTGCCTAAAGGTTTTGGCAAAATGGCATTTAGTTTAGACGCCCTGCCCATGCAACAAAATCAGTGGATATCTTCTCCTTTAACTGTGGCAAAAATGACTCAATATTTAGAACTTAAAGGGGTTGATTCGGTTTTAGAAGTTGGTTGTGGAAGTGGCTATCAAGCTGCCATACTTTCTAAACTTTGTCGCCGTGTCTTTACCATTGAACGTATTGATTCCTTACTTAAAGAAGCCAAAGAACGCTTTCGTCTTGGAAGTATCAATAATATTTTTACCCGTTTTGATGATGGACAACGAGGTTGGAAAGTCTATGCTCCTTATGAAAGAATTCTTTTTTCTGCCACAGCAAAAGAAGTTCCTAAAGCACTTTTTGAACAGTTAGCAGAAGGGGGCATACTCTTAGCACCCATAGAAAAAAAAGGTCTTCAGATTATTACACGTTTTCATAAAGTAGAGGGAAAAATCACTGCTGAAGAGCTTGAACCTTGCCTTTTTGTGCCTATTCTTAATGGAAGAATTAAATAGATTAATCCTTTATAAATTAAAATTGTTGTATTATATTTATTTTAGTTAAAGGAATAAAGTATGAAACAAAAAATACTAATAGTATTTGGCACAAGACCAGAAGCCATAAAAATGGCTCCTTTAGTTAAAGCTTTTGAAGCCCATAAAGAGCATTTTAATTTAAAAGTATGTGTTACGGCACAACATAGAGAGATGCTTGACCAAGTTTTGGAGTTGTTTGAGATAGAACCTGCTTATGACTTAGATATTATGAAAGCAGGGCAAGACTTATATGACATAACAGCCAATGTATTACTGGGAATAAAAAAAGTACTTCTTGAGTTTCATCCAGATATTGTTTTTGTGCATGGAGACACCACTACCACTTCGGCTACCTCTTTGGCAGCTTTTTACCAACAAATTAAAGTAGCCCATGTGGAAGCAGGGCTACGAACAGGAAATATCTATTCTCCTTGGCCAGAAGAGGCAAATCGACAGATTACAGGCGTTTTGAGTACCTATAATTTTGCCCCAACTACGACCAGTGAAGCAAATTTATTACGTGAAAATAAAGAGGCAGATAGCATTTTAGTGATAGGAAATACGGTTATTGATGCACTCTATTTGGCGTTAGATAAAATTAAAAATAATACTGCTTTAAAAGAGACCATTGTTAAAAAAATTGAAGATGAGATTAATGATAAAGCATTTTCAGCCGATGCTTCAAAATTTATTTTAGTTACAGGACATAGACGGGAGAATCATGGGCAAGGATTTATTAATATTTGTAAAGCACTGAAAGAACTTGCTTTAAACAACCCTAATATCAGTATTGTTTATCCTGTTCATTTAAATCCTAATGTTCAAAAACCTGTTATGGAACTTCTTTCAGATGTTAAAAATATTTATTTGATTGCTCCATTGCAGTATGAGTCATTTATCTATTTGATGGATAAATCGTATTTTATTATTACCGATTCTGGTGGGGTACAAGAGGAAGCACCAAGTTTGGGAAAACCTGTTTTGGTGATGCGTGATACAACAGAGAGACCCGAAGCCCTTGAGGCAGGAACAGTGAAATTGGTTGGAACAGATACAGCATTGATTGTGAAAGAGGCTACTATTTTATTAGAAAATCATAAAGCCTATGAAGCAATGTCCAAAGCACATAACCCTTACGGTGATGGAGAGGCTTGTCAAAAAATTATTGATTTCATGCTTACAAGTCATCAAAAAGGTTAGTAGTTGTCAATTTTAACTTCTTACTCCTTCTTCTCTGTCTTCTTAATTAAGGCTATATGGGAGTATTTTATTAGTACTATTTAGATAGAATATCATATAAAAAATATGATTGGATTAACCTATGGATGCTTATGAATACAGCGAATTACTAAAAAAACTTAGCATTAAAATAGAGAACATTGAAAATATAGTTAAGCCTAAGGAAAAAAATGAACGCTTAACGCTTATTAATGATTTACAGCAAAATCCAGATTTTTGGAATGATGCTAAAAATGCTTCTGTTATTTCTCAAGAGAAGACAGTAATTGAAAGATTATTAGAAAAGTATGCTTATGCTAAAGCTTCCGTTGAGGATGCTGTAGACTATTTTGATTTAGCAAAGTCAGAAGCTGATGAGGAAACTTTAGAAATGTTATATATGGATGCTGAAACTTTAAATGAAAATATTAATATTTTAGAGGTTCAGATGATGCTTTCTGGAGAGAATGATAGTAATAATGCTATTATTTCTATACATCCTGGTGCAGGTGGTACGGAATCACAAGACTGGGCTAATATGCTGTATCGAATGTATTTACGTTGGGCTGAAAGACGAGGCTTTAAAGTAGAAGGACTTGACTATCAAGCTGGTGATGAAGCAGGAATCAAAGATGTAAGTTTTATTATAAAAGGTGAAAATGCTTATGGTTATTTAAAAGTTGAGAATGGTATTCATAGGTTAGTACGTATTTCTCCATTTGATTCTAATGCTAAACGCCATACTTCTTTTTCTTCAGTTATGGTTTCTCCTGAGATTGATGATGATGTTGATATTGTTATTGAAGATAAGGATATACGCGTTGATACTTATCGTGCTTCTGGTGCTGGTGGACAGCATGTGAATAAAACTGAAAGTGCTATTCGTTTAACACATATCGAAACTAATATTGTTGTGCAATGTCAAAATGATAGAAGTCAACATAAAAATAAGGCTACAGCAATGAAAATGCTTAAGTCACGTTTGTATGAATATGAGATGGAGAAGAAGCAAGCTAAACTTGATGGGGTAGAAAAAAGTGATATTGGCTGGGGACATCAAATTCGCTCGTATGTTATGGCACCCTATCAGCAAGTGAAAGATACGCGTTCAAATATTCCTTATTCAAATGTTGAGGCGATTTTAGATGGTGATTTAAATAAATTACTTGAAGGTGTGTTAATTTCTCAATCAGTTTAACATAGAATTAATTCCTTAATCATAGAGTTTAATAATAGTTCATAATTACTTATTGAATTTATAGTATTAGATGAGAAAATAATATTAAAGTTTTTTTAATCAATTTATTTTTCTAAAAACTTATTAAATATATGATATTCTAACTTGATGTTTTTTTATTTAAAACCATCATTTTAAAAGGACAGAGTATGAAGAGATTTATAGTATTAATTTTATTGGGTATAACTATTAGTTTTTTACAGGCAAGTGAAAATATTTTTATAAGTCCCAAAGTTGCTTTAAAAATGATTAACAAAAAGGATGTTCTTTTTATTTCTTTAGATAAGAATAGCTTGGAAATTAAAAATAGCAAACAAATAAACATGGACTTTTTGATATCTTCAGATATTTTGGGGCGTTTATCTTGTTCTTCATTTTATGGCTGTTCTAAAAAGATTGAAAAGTATTTTTCAAGTTTAGGAATAGAAAATAATCATCCTTTAATTCTTTATGATAATAGTTATGGTATTCAATCAGCCACATTTTATGGCATACTTGAAAGTATAGGGCATACTAATATGGCTATTTTAAGGGGTGGTATTGAAGATATTATGAATTTGGATCCTAATTGGAAACTTTATAGTAAATACTTGAATGAATTAGATGGTCTAGTTGACTCTATTCAAAAGGATGTAAATCAAACACGGATTAATGACTTCGCCTCACAAATAAATGATTTAGAGAAAAAGATTAGGGTTTTAGAGCCTCATCTTTTAGTAGATAAATCGAACAGTAATTTTAATAATAGTAATACTGTAGATAGTAATTATACAATCACTAAAACAAATCAATTATATTCATTTTCAAAAAAAGATTTAGTAGAAATTTTGAAAGCTAATGGTCAAGAAGATTCTAATAATAGTATCATAGATGTTTGTACTATGCACAACCTCTTAGGAAAGGACAGTCATACTGGAATTAAATTTTTATCATGGAAAAGACTTATTGATAAAGAGAGTAGATACTTGAAATCTAATGAAACCTTGGAAGTACTATTTAGAGAGCTTGGATTAACGAAAACGAATCATAACTATTTGTATTGCATGTCTGGTGTGGAAAAAGCTTTTTTTATGATGATGGCTTTGCGTGAAGTAGGGTATACTAAGACAAAAGTATTTAGAGGAGATTGGAATACATGGGTAGGAGATATTGATGAATAAAAGTGTAGGTGAAGTAATTGAGTTGTTTATATCTAAAAAAAATGAAGTTGCACGTTCTAATGAGAATAGAATTGAGTTAGATACAGAGGGTGTACTTGAAGATAAATTTTATGCTAAAGATGTAGAGCGTTCGGTGCTTCTTACGAGTAGAGAGAGTTATGAACTTGTAGCTAAAAATAATATAGAGATAGCATATGGAGCTTTAGGTGAAAATATTCTAATAGATTATAATCCCTATGAATTAAACATGGGTGCTCAATTGAAAATAGGAGAAGTAGTTGTGGAAATTACGCAATATTGTACTATTTGTAATCATCTTTCAAAATTAGATACAACACTACCTATCTTACTTAAAGATGATCGAGGGATATTTGTGAAAGTAGTTAAAGGGGGTTTTATTCAAAAAGGGGATAAGCTTTATTTGCTTTAAAAGCACATAACTCCCTAAAGGGGAGTTATAGAACTTATTTAATTTTTCCAGTACCTGTTTCTGATTTACCAGACTTATCAGTCCACGTTACTGTCATTTCATCACCTTTTTTAATTTCATTGGCTTTTACTTGAAATTTAAAATCAGGATCTTTAGAGACAAATTGGCTTGTAGAGATTTCGATAACTACTCTATCTCCAACTTTTGCAATCATATTTGTAATATAATTTGCTTCACCACCTTCTTCTTTGGCACTAACATCAGTTGTCATTGCATGTGTGACTTGGACAGTACATTTAAGTACATCATCTTTTATTTTTGCTTTTATTTTCATTTTTATTCCTTTTCAATTCGATATTTTTTAAATCTCTCTGTTACAGTATGAGAGGGGCTAATTAACAAGCTTCCCCAAGGTCTACTTTTTTAGAAGCAGAGTAGAATTTACCATCTTGACCCTCACCAATAATAGTAATTGTACCAGGTTTACCCATTTTAATTTTTATTGAAATATCAACAATGGTATCTTTATCCATAGTGTACGTAGCTACAGCAGCTGCAGAGTTAGCATCTTGAAGAACTGTAAGTGACTTCATTGCAATTTTAGACTTAACTTTTACAGGTACAGCACCAGGGTTAGCTGCTTTTTTAGGAACGGTTAATTTAATCTCACCCTCAACAGGTTTAATATCACCATAAAGTGCTTTAATAGCATCTGCTACACTACTTGCTGACCATGCAGCTGGTTTTGTAGCTCTAAAGTCAACAGCATTTAAACTAGCTGGTACAAGTGCAGCTGCAACGAGACCTAAACCTAGAAATTTTCTTCTTTCCATCTTGAAATCCTTTTAATTTGGGGGTAATTAGGGTGTGAGACATTTTAACAAAAAATATCTTACTAATGTTGTAAAAATTGATAGTTAATCATAATAATTGATTAATTGTATCTATAATAATCAGTACATTAGGAGTATAAAAACTATTTGTGTATTAATTGTGTAAAAATAGTGATTGATAAAGGTTATTGAAATTAAAATGTGTAACATCCGTTGAGATATAAATTTTTTGCTCCAATATGATTTTGACTTAACTTAAAATCAATAAAAGTCTAGTTATAATCGAGCCTTATTAAAATAATAAAAGGAGTGAAGATGCTTAAAAATATTTTGAGTGTTATTGGTGGTATAGCCTTAATCGGATTGGCTTACTTAGTAATCAACTTTGGAGGTATGATGGGTAAAGTATCTAACTTACATCCAGATGCTATGGGACACTACATGAACATGTTTGAGAAAGTTCTTGATACAGGTAGTAGTGGTGAAGCAATGGTTCGAAAAGTAAAAATCAATGATGATGTATCTACTGAAGATGCTATTGATAATATGATTGGTATTGCTGGAGACAACAACTTTTTAATGGTTGGTGATGCTAAGATGTCTATTAAGAGTAGTATCAAAGACCCAGACGGAAAAAGATATATTCGAATCTTATCTTTCTGTGCCCCTTCAGTGGCAGAACAGTTTATTGCTTATAACGAATCATTTGGTGCATTTATGCCTTGTAGAATCTTAATTGTTGAAGATGACGAAGGTAATAGATGGTTATATACTATGGCAATGGAATTAATGTTATATGGTGGTGAACCTCTTCCTCCTGAAATGATGGAAATGGCATTAAAAGTTCGTGGATTAATGTACGGTATGATGGATGCTGGAGCAACAGATGGCGAGTATGAGCCAGAAGAGTAGAATTTAATACTCTGGTATAATCTTGCATGTAACGTATACAAGGTTATACCCTTAAGTTTTAAGTCTATATTAAGAAATTATTGTAGCTATAAAAGACAATAATAGAAGTGAATATTGATATAGATAATGACTAAAAATTTTTAAAAACTCACTTCATTCTAGCGTCTATTCTTATGCTTATAAGATACAAATAAGTTACTAAATGAAATTTTTTTGATAATAATGCATACTATTAATAAGTTTACTTTACAATTATCATTAAAAAATATTATACTTGCAAACTTAGGTTTCTATCGATATGGTAGTAAAAATTTATAAAGTAAGGTTTAAAATGAAAAAAATAATTCTTCCTATGCTATTGGCTAGTATTGCTCTTGTTGCCTCTGAGGGGACAGAAGTACCCTATAAGCCAGGTTTACTTCTACCACCTCAAGGTGATAAAATTTTTGCACAAGAATGTGCAACTTGTCATGGTGCAGATGGAAAACAAGTAAGTTTTACAGGTTTTCCAGAAGGTGTTAAATACGCACCGATTGCTGGTATGGATGCTAAAGAGTTAGCACAGACAATCAAAGACTATAGAGGTGGTGTAAAGAGTGAAGATTATGGACCCCTTAATAAATATGGTTATGGTGCAGCAATGGCAGCCCCAACAAGAGATCTTTCTTGGGATGAGATTGATGCAGTGGCTGAATATATCAGTGGTTTAAAATAAAGGGTAAAGATGGATAAGCAGTATATTGATAAAATGTTATTGGAGATGGACAAAGATCTATCGAAACATGGTATGAGCAGAAGAGAAGCTCTAAAATTAGCTGGTCTTTCTGGTGCAGGGCTTCTTATGGGTGCTACAACAACTGCTAGTGCTGAAGAAGAAGAGATAGTTAAGACGGATGCTAAGGGTAAAATTGTTATTGTTGGTGGTGGTTTAGCAGGTATGAGTACAGCTGCTAGAATAACACTTAAGTTATCTAATCCTGATATTACTATTCTTGAACCAAACCCAACTTCAGTCTCTTATCAACCTGGATATACCATGATTGCAGCTGGTATCTGGGAAAAAGATGACATTATCTATAACAGAGATGATTTTGTGCCAGATGGTGTTAAGATTATCCCTGAAAGAGCAATTTATTTTAATCCTCAAGAAAACCAATTAACCACAGATAGTGGACAAGTTGTTTCTTATGATTATCTTATTCTGGCAACAGGTGTGCAACTTGACTTTGAAAGAATTAAAGGTTTAGAAGAAGCAGGTCGTGCATTAAGTGGTGGAAAAAATGATAAGCTTCTTGATGCTTTGGGAGATAGTATTTGTTCTATTTATACCGAAGAAGGTTCTGTAAAAACTTGGGAGATGATGCAAAAATATATTGAACAAGCAAAATCTGGTAAGAAAACTGAATTTGTTTTCACACACCCAGATACACCTATTAAATGTGGGGGAGCACCAAAGAAAATTGTTTATCTAACAAACTCTAGACTTAAAGAGGCTGGAGCGAGGGAAAATGCTGAACTTACTTTCTATCCGAATGGTGGAGCAATGTTTGGGGTACCTGAATATCATGATGCTATTGTGGGTCAGTTTAAAAGAGAAGGTATTAAACATCACTATAGACATAACCTTATTGAAGTAGATAAAGAGAAAAAAATTGCTGTTTTCGATGCTAAATGGCAGGAAAAAGGTCCTTGGGATCCAGTAATGAAGGATTTTGAGGTTATTCCTAAGCGTGAGAAAAAACGTGTGCCTTATGATATGTTACATATTGCTCCAGCACAAATTGCACCTAGAGAGATTGCAGAATCAGACTTAGGTTCAGCTGGAGGTTGGGTACCAGTGAATAAAGAGACACTTCAACATATTAGATACTTAAATGTATTTTCTATTGGAGACGTTGCTCAATTACCTATGGCAAAAACAGGAGGTTCTGTTAGAAAGCAATACAAAGTATTGGTAGATAATCTTATTGCACTGATGAATGATAAAAAGATGGAAGCTAAATATGCTGGTTATACTGTTTGTCCATTAATTACAGATATTGGTACAGTGATGCTTGCAGAATTTGACTGGACAGTAAAGCCTACTCCTTCATTTCCACTAGACCCAACTGTTGAAAGATGGATTTTCTGGTTAATGAAAGCATATGCATTAAAGCCTATGACAATGTACGGAATGCTTTCTGGTAGAGCATAATAGTTTAGAAAGTTAGGATTAAATATGCAAATACAATTTGAACTAGCAAAATATGATGAAGCCTTAGATAAGTTTGATTTAGATGAAACTTTATATCAAATAGAAATCTCTGAAGAAGATGCACAGACATATGAGCTGTTAAAATCTTCAGATTTGAATTTATATAATTGGTTTATTGAAGCTGACTTTTTTACTCAATATATTAGGGAAGAAGTTTATCCTTATGGAGATCATAAGAAAATTGCTGTTTGTGATATTAATGACATAAGCTTTCGACGATTTTTCTTTTTTAAAGTAAGCAGTGGTGATAGTCATTATGACTATTTTAAAAAGCTTTTCAATATTTTTGAAGAGTCAGACTGGCAAGATAGAGAAGAAGTTGGTAAACAAATTTTAGAACGCTTAAAAACTAAACGTCTTGAATTACTTATAGATTTAACAGAAGATGTAGAGATTGAGCATGAAAGTAAAGAGAATGAGACTGTAGAGAGTGATGGAGAAGTTTAAGGTTATTATAAAAAAAGAACTCTTTTTTTATTTTGTGATATTTATTGTTTTGGCATTAATATCACATAGTGACTTATTAAGTGAACCTTTAGTAAGGTTAGAGCTTTTAATTGATCAAGAAAATTATCTTCATCCTTTTTTATATACATTTGTTGTATACAGTTTTATTTTATTGGTAAGGAAGATTTTAGATTTTATATTGGGTATATTTGAAAAATAAATATATCAAATTTATTAGATAATAAAGAGCTTTTTTAATTGTTTCTACAGGTAACATGAGATACCTAAAGATGCATTTTATGAATATCTATAAATATTATTTAAAATCTTACGTTATAATAATTATTATAACTTATGTTACTTATGCGTTTTATTTATAAAATTCATATTAATATATCGATGGAGAAGTGTAAAAACTCCTGAAATTATAAAAATCTACATAAAAGGTGAAAATGTGAACAAAACATTGGAAATAGAAGAATTAGATTCTGTTAGCAGAAGAGACTTCTTTAAAACAACAGCATCCGTAAGTACGATTGCTGCTACAAGTATTTTAGTACCAAATACAGTGCTTGCAGATGATGAAAATATCATCCATCATGTAAAATGGGGTACTACCTTAGGTCATGAGGTAAATAAATATCCTTATGGTAAGCCGTCGCTTTATGAGCATAATGTTGTTAGAAGAACATCTCCATTGATGTCTTCAGCTGGAGATATGCATGCTGCTATATCCATGACACCTTTAGCTGACATAAGTGGAATTATTGTACCAAATGGATTACATTTTACACGTACACACAATGGTGTAGCACAAGTTGATCCAAATAAGTTTAGACTTATGATACATGGACTTGTTGAAAAGCCAATTGTCCTTACATTGGACGAGTTAAAAAAATATCCAAGTGAAAGCAGAATTTTAATGATGGAATGTCCATCTAACTCTGCAGCAGAATGGAAAGGACCACAGTTTGGTACTTTGCAAATGGCTAAAGGTATGATGTCTTGTGCTGAATGGACAGGCGTTCGCCTTAAGACCATACTTGATGAACTTGGACTTAAGCCAGAAGCGAAGTGGATGCTTGCAGAAGGTTCTGATGGTTCAGAAATGAGTCGAACAGTACCAATTGAAAAAGTATTAGATGACGCAATGATTGTTTGGGGACAAAATGGTGAAGCATTACGTAATGAACAAGGATATCCTGTTCGTTTAATGTTACCAGGTTGGGAAGCAAACCTTTGTGTTAAATGGCTAAAAAGATTAGAGTTTGGTGATAAACCATGGTATGCAAAAGAAGAAACTTCTAAGTACACAGCATTAACTGCAAGTGGTAAGGCAATTCAACATTTTTATGCTAATGAAGTTAACTCTGTGATTACTTATCCATGTCCAGAGAGAGACTGGACGAGTCTTAAAGAAGGTGACTTGGTTGAGATTGAAGGTTTAACTTGGACGGGTCACGGTACTATTAAAGGCGTAGATATTAGTTTTGATGGTGGAAAAAATTGGGTAGAAGCAAATCTCAAAGGTTTAGTTCTTCCAAAAGCATGGACAAGATTCTCATATATGCATAAGTATGATGGTAAACCATTATTATTACAAAGTCGTGCATATGATGATTCTGACAATGTTCAACCAACGGTTAACCAAGAAAAAGCTGTTGTTGGTGTTGAAGGTGTTTATCATAGAAATGCAATTATGACATGGGAAGTAACTGATATGGGAAAGGTAAGTAATGTTCAAGTTAGATCGTAAATTAGTAACTGCTGGTATGGTATCAGCACTTGCTTTAACATTTTCTGTAACCACAGTAAGTGCTTCAGAAGTTGGTGAGTATAAGTCGAAATCAGGTGCAATAGATGGTGGTGTAATTTATCCAAGAGAAAATGGTCAATATACTGCTTATAAATATAATGAGCAAAGTACTAAAGGCGTTAGCTTTGGTAGACCAGCTACAGCAAATGAGATTAAAGCATGGGATATAGATGCTCTTCCAGATGGTTCAGGTTTACCAGAAGGTGAAGGTTCTGTAGAACTTGGTGATGAGCTTTATGAAGCACAATGTGCTGTATGTCATGGTGAGTTTGGAGCTGGTGGTTCTGGTTATCCACAACTTGCTGGTGGTAACATGGACAAAGATGAAAATGGTGTTATTATTACTTTGAAAAATCAAAGAGTTTATGGTAGTACCGATGCACCAAAAAGAACCGTTGGTACTTATTGGCCAGTTGCAACCACACTCTTTACATACATTAGAGATGCAATGCCATATGCTCATCCAAAATCATTAAGTAACGATGAAGTTTATGCTATTACTGCTTATATTCTTGCTCAAAATGATATAGAGATAGATGGTGAAGAGATGGATGATGACTATGTTTTAAATAAAGAAAAACTTTCTAAAGTTGCTCTTCCAAACAGAAATGGATTCTATCCAAATATCGATGGACCAAAAGGACAAGAAAACATTCGAGCATTCTTTGCTGACCGTGCTAAAAATATTGGTGCTGGTACAAGATGTATGAAAGATTGTAAAGATCCAGGTGGTCAAGATGGTAAAACACCTCCAGCTGTAATGAGAATTAAGTATGAAATGAGTGATGTAACTCCTCCTTATGCTTATGATAAAAGTTTACCAGCAAAGAAAAAAGATGAGAATGCTCATCCAGGTAAAGAGGCATACCAAGCAAACTGTGTATTATGTCATAAAACAGATGCTATGGGTGCACCAGCAGTTGGAGATAAGGCTGCATGGGAACTTGTGATGAAAAAAGGTTTAGATAAAGTTTATCATAATACGATTCACGGAATTAATGGAATGCCTCCAAAAGGTGGTACTTCATTAGCTGATGATAAAATTAAAGCAATTGTTGACTATATGATAGAGGCAAGTAAGTAGTCTTTGGACTACGCACACTGTTTTTACACGATTAGTCAATATTATAATACTTATAAGATGAACTTGTCTTATAAGTCCAATTTAACATAAAGGAAAGATAATGGAAAGACGAAATTTTTTAACTATGGGTGTTGTAGCAGCAGCTGCAATACTAGTACCAGGAAGCCTACAAGCTATTAACTTTAGAGAAACTAAAGCAAAAGCATGGGAAGCTGAAAAGTCTTCAGAAGCAATTAAAGAAATGTTTGGAGAAGAAGTATTTTCTGGACCAGATAAGTTAATTGCAGTAACTGATAAAATCAAAATGACTGCTCCTAAATTAGCAGAAAATGGTGGTTCTATTCCAATTCGTCTTAGAAGTGATTTAGACATTGAAACTATCGCATTTTTCCAGGATGCAAACCCTAGAGCTGCTACAGTAGTATTTACAGTTCCAGAAGGTCAAAAAGTAGACTATTCATTTAGAGTTAAAATGAGACAAACAGCTTACGTTACTGTTGTTGCTAAAACTAGAGATGGAAAACTTCATACACTTAACAAAGAGATCGATGTATCTATTGGTGGTTGTGGAGGGTGATTTAAATCTCACTCACAGTTTAAGCAGGAAAAATAAAATAAAATAAAGTAAAGTAAAAGGATACACAATGGCTAAAGATATGAAAATCAAAGCAAAAGAAAAAGATGGTGTTGTTAAAGTAAAAGTAATGTTTACAAGTCTAATGGCAGATAAAGAAGAAGCTGAAAAAAAGAAAATTGACGTTGAGTATATTGCGCATATTCTTGGAAAAGCTAATGATAAAGTTGTATTTGAAGCAACTACAAGTGGATTTATGTCAGAAAATCCACTAATGAAGTTTGCATTTACTGGTGCTAAAAAAGGTGATGAGTTAGAATTCACAGTTACTGGTCACGATGGTAAAACAGAAACAGGAAAGAAAAAAATTAAATAAGGATACTTATGAAAAAAATATTAAGTATAGTATTGATAATAGCTTTTGTTATATCAATGCCCTTTATTTTCAATAAGTCAGTTACTGTTGAACATCCTCACAAACTCGATATTGATGGGAACTTCATTCTTAATGAATGGGTTCCGTCAAGAGTGGGTGAAGGTCCTGACTGGAACTACAACTTAAAGCCTGTAAAGATCACTGATAGAGTATGGTGTTATTTTGGTGCGATGGAAATGCCAACAAAAGAAAATGCTGGAAACATGTCAAACTCTTGTTACATTAAAGGTGATACAGAGTGGATAACATGGGATACAGGTCCTTCTTATGTATTTGCTGAACAAGCTTATGCTGAAATGAAAAAAATTGCTGATATGCCTGTTAAAACAGTTATTATTAGTCATGAACATGATGATCATTGGTTAGGTAACAACTACTATAAAGAAGTACATGGTGCTAAAATTATTGGTGCTGAATCTATCAATGAAAATTACTTTGGTCCTAGACACATAGAAGGTAAAGATTACCCTGGTATGCAAACAAGAATGATAAAAGCACTTTATCAGAATGCTACTAGAAAAACAGTATTAGCACTTACCGATGAAGCATTTGAAGATACTGTTGAATTTGAAATTTCTGGTGTAAAGTTAGAGTATGTTAAAGTGGGTTATGCACACTCTGAAGAAGACTGGTTCTTATATTTACCAGATGACAAAGTTGTTTTGGCAGCTGATGTTGTTATGAATGGTAGAGTAACATCAAACAGAGATGGTCTTGTTATTGGACAGATTAATGCTATTAACGCTATTAAAGCTAGAGAATGGGACTATTTGGTACCAGGACATGGATTTATTACGGATAAGTCAGCAGCAGATGAGTCTGTTAAATATTTTGCATTATTAACAGAGAGAGTACTTGATAAAATGGAAGATGGTATTATTGCTGATTTCATTACTAAAGAAGTAACATTGAATGAATTTAGAGATAAAGATTTGTATTATATCTTAAGTCCACAAAATGTATTTAGGTCTTATGAAGAACTTGAAATGTATGATGAAGATGATCTAATTGATTATGTTGCGATAGAAGAAGAGAAAAAAGCTAAGAGACTTGCTGAAGCAGAAGCTGTTGCAAATGAATTAGCAGCAAAAGTTAAAGCTGAAGAAGCAGTAGAAACTGCTAAAGTTGAAGAAGTTGAAGTTATGAAAGTAGAAGTAACTGAACCTGTTAAAACAGAAGCAGTTAAAGAAGAAGCTACTGTACCTACAGTACCAGAAGTACCTACTGTACCTACAGTAGAATCTATCTAAAACTAGATATTCATTAGCAGAATTTTTGCTAATGATATCATACTTGATTAATTTTTTATTAAAGAAAGAAAGAAAATAAAATAGATAGTGACAATCTTATCCATTTTATTTTTTTTCACACTACGAAGATTATTAATTAAAATCCTTATTCATTTTATATTATAAAAAATTAACTTTAAGAGGGAATAAATGAAAAACTTATTATTTGGTTTGTTTTTTTTTGGATTAACACTTTTATTGGCACATGGGCCCAACCATAATCTAGCAGAAGAGGCAAAAAAAAGAGGGGACTATAAAAGTGCTTTAAAATATACACTCAAACAATTGGATGAAGACTTAAAGACTTTGGGTGAGAATGCTCCAGAAACGATTATAAGTTATTCTAAAGCAGGTTATTATTCTGAAAAACTTGGAGAGTATGAACCAGCATTAGAATATAATTTTCAAGCTTTAAAAATACAAAAAAAACGTGAAAATATTCATGATTCAACAGCAGCTTCAACTTATAATAATATTGGAGGCATTTACAGTAAATTAAAACAGTATGATGAGGCACTGAAATATTATTTTAAATCTTTGAAAATTCAACAAATAGTGTTTGGAAAAGAGCATCGCGTTGCTTCAATTACTTATAATAATATTGCTGGAGTGTATCGTAAGCAAGAAAAGTATAACGAGGCATTGGATTACTATAATAAAGCTTTAAAAATTAGAAAAGAGGCTTTGGGAAAAAACCATTATACTGTAGCATTATCTTATAGTAATATAGGTTTAATTTATTTTGAACAAGCACAAAATAAAAAAGCATTAAATCAGTTAGGAAAAGCTTTAAAGATACAAGAAAAAAAGTTTGGCAAAGAACACTCTTTTACACGAAAAACCCAAAAAAATATTGAGTATATCAAAAAAGAAATGGCAAAAGATAAGGGCGTATAAAAAGTTGTGTTACTCTTCAGATTTTATGCCAAAAAAATGTACAACTTCTCTAACAATGGTTGCTTGTTTTCTTTTTTGAAAATGTTCATTTAAGTCAAAGTCTTCACTTTCATATTTCTCTTTATACTCTTTAATAAAAGCGTGGTAAAGTTCCTCTTTAATACCTGTGACTTCATAGTGTATTTTGTCAAACCTCATACCTTTAACCTTAAGGGTTTCACGTGATTTTTCATTGGCATTGATACCTGCATATCTATTATTTTTTTCTTGAGTAATATTCATCTCTAAATGGGCACGTATTGAGGTGATGGTATGCTCAAGTTGATTCAGTGGCATATCTTTGGGTGTATGCTCAATAATTGTAGCTTTTTCTTGAGAGTAGCCCCAGTCACCAGAAAGGGGAAAATCAACATCAAAAGTTGTTTTGATAATTTCTTGAATATTAGTTTGGTTTTGAAGTTCATTGAATTTTGTCATTTATTTCTCTTTCATTAAATCGATTTCATCCAGTACATCGTACCAGCCCTCTAATTCTCTACTTCCTTTGACTACAGCTGTAACATTAGCATCTGAGGTTAAAAAATAGTGCATGGGTACGCCATATTTTTCAAACCCATCTGGAATTTTATGTTGGTCCCGGGACATATAAAGCAATACATAGTCTTCTTTCATGGTTTCGATAAGTTCTTTATTTGAAAGTGTTTGTTCTTTAAATCGGTCACAATGGGTACAGACATCAGCTCCAATAAAAAGGTAAACCATTTTGTTTTCTTTTTTAGCTGTTGCAAGTGCCTTTTTATAATTATTTTCCCAATTAAGTTCTTTAGCATTATCAAGTTCTTTAGCATTCATCATTGATAAATAGAGAAATAATGCTACCAAGAACACGATGCCAATCAATAAAAATTTACGCATTATAAGCCTTTTTAGAAATTTAATAGTTTATTATAACCCAGCATACTGAATACTCTATTTAGCCTTAGTTCCTTTTTGATATAATGGTTTTTTTGGTAGAATACTCCCAAAAAATGTCAATTTTTTAAACTTTTAAAGGGTAAATAATTATGTTAAAAAGATTACTTTATGAACCATTATTACATTTTTTAATATTAGGGGGATTACTCTTTCTTTTTTATGCTTTGTCACAAGAAGATGGGATTGATGAAAATACTATTAGTATCTCTAAAGAAAGAATAGAACAACTTGTTACAGATTCAGAAAAAGAACTTCTTAGTATTTTAACAGCCCAAGAAAAACAAAAAATGATAGATAAAGAAGTTTATCAAGCGATTCTTTATAATGAAGCCTTAAAAACAGGTTTAGATAAAAATGACATTGACATGAGAAATCATCTTGTAAGTAAAATGGAGTTTTTAATTTATGATACCTATGAACTCCCAAGACCCAGTGATGAAGTATTAAAAGCATTTATGTTAGCCAATCCTGATGATTATAGAGAAGAGCCAAAGATAAGCTTTACGCAAAATATACTAGCATCAGGCATAGAAAAATTTGAAAAAGAGTATACGCTGACTATATTTGAAGCTAATAATATTTTTGGACGCTCTTTTTCAGAAGAGCTTTTTACCTTAAAAGCTGATGCTGCAGTCCATAAATTGGAGTCGGATTATGGAGTACATGAAATACGTATTACCAATAAGCCTACTCCAAAACTACAAGCTTTTGAGAGTATTAAAGAAGAAGTAAAAACTGACTACTTAAATAAAGAGAGAGCAGAAAAAAACAAAGTTATCTATGAATCATTAAAGTCAGAGTATACCATTGATATCGAAGAGAGTTAGCCGTGTTTTTTAAAATAACTTTTCTTTTCACTTTATTTGTCTCTTTTTTACAAGCTGATGTGGTAAAGCCTTCTTATCTTGAAGTGATTCAAAAAAATAACAATACTTATAGTGTACTTTTAAAAGTGGCTGTAGAAGATAATCAGAAACCTTCTTTAAGTGTTAGAGAGATAGAAGGCTGTCCTCAAAAGAATACCTCACTTATACGACTTGCTAATGGTTCTTATGTAGAACGATATGAGGTAGAATGTCAAGAAAGCCTTAAAGGAAAAACAATTGCAGTCGAAGGCTTAGAAAGTAGAACCAGTGATTTACTTTTACGCTTGGAGTTTTTAGATAATAGTTCTCAGTCTGCTTTATTAAATAGCGTTAAAAATAGCTATAGCATTGAAGAAGATGCCTCTTCTGTGCAAATTATACAAACTTATACATGGTTAGGAATTACGCATATTTTATTGGGTTATGATCATGTACTTTTTGTTTTTTTACTTCTGCTTATTGTTAAAAGTATGCGACGACTTTTATGGACTATTTCAGCTTTTACTTTAGCACATAGTTTAACCATGGCAGGAGCAACATTAGGACTTGTACACATGCCTCAACAACCTGTTGAAGCTGTTATTGCTTTGAGTATTATCTTTTTAGCATTAGAAATCATGCATGAAAAACAGGGTAAAGTAGGCTTAACTTCACAATATCCTTGGATTGTTGCTTTTATCTTTGGATTGTTACATGGTTTTGGATTTGCAGGAGCATTGTCTGACATTGGTTTACCTGAACAAGCTATTACTTTAGCCCTTGTTTTCTTTAACATTGGTGTGGAGTTAGGGCAGTTGATATTTGTGCTTTTTGTAGTTTTGATAGCTTTAGTGCTTCGAAAGTTTATACAAAGAAAGTCCATTGAGAAAATAGAAATAATTGTGGTTTATGCCACAGGGGGACTGGCTTCCTTTTGGATGATTGAGCGAGTATTAGCCTTTTAAGGGGTTATTAGCTACTCTCTTCTTCATCCTCGTCTTCATACGCTTCATCAGTAGTACTTGACTTTCTTCTGTCTAAAATCTTTTCATACTTTTCATGTTCATCAATTTTATGCAGTCGTTGACGTTCAGTGAGGCGTAGTTTTTCTTGTAAGGCTTTTATGGCTGGTTTTCTATCAGGGTTAATCTTTTTACAAGGAAATTCTACATCATCTCTCTCATCATAGTAGATGATACGGATACATTCATTTTGGGTATCATACTCAACATTACGCATTTGAGAGTAGTAATGTTCATGACATTCTCCAGCTCTTCCAGGTAGTTCAGCACATTGTTTAGGTGGACCAGCACGGTCTGGATTTAAGAGGTTAAAAGTGGCTGCTCCCTGACAAATACTAAAATATTCACGAGAGAGAATTAAAAATTCTAGTTTTCTTTTGTGTATAATAGGTTGTTTTTTGGCATTGGTTTGAAGTGGAGGGAATGGTATTCTGGTCACTACTGTAGGAAAAGAAAATAGCATTGGCTCTGTATCAAAAGAGTGGTCATCTTTGGAAAAAATTTGAATGTTGTCACCTTTAAAACTAATCTCATTTTTTAGTCCATTGATTACTTCATCTTCAAATTTTTCTAAAGAGGCTTTTGCCTTTTCAGGAAAAGCTTGATAACTTTTAATAGCAAATTTAAGAAAAAAGAAAGTGATAACCCCAAAAATTGCAATGACGGTAAGACCTATAAAAAGGTTATAAATACATAAGGATGCTCCAAGAGCAATAAAGAAGATTAAAAAAAGCATAATCCATGAAAAATGCATGTAGTCACGCCAAAAATAATCAGTCCAATTTCTCTTGAGTGTTTCAAAATGAGCTTTTTTACAGGCTTTATTATTTTCTTTTGTTTTAGCCCTAGTTTCATATTTTTGCTTTGTAATAAAGTAAATGATAAGAGCCAAACCGATAAATAAAAATAGAAGAAGTATTGACAATCCGATGTTGCAACAAGTAAAGTCTAGCATTAACATATCCCATGAAAGTTTTATTATTTTAAGTATATCAAAAAATCGGAGATAATGGTTGCACTTTATAAAGCTTTTCGTTACAATGCAAAAAAATTATTTAGTGGTGTAAAGAATATATGAAAAATTTAATTATTGTAGAGTCCCCTGCAAAAGCACGAACCATTTCAGCCTTTCTTGGTAAAAATTATAAAGTTGTTGCTTCAAAAGGGCATATCAGAGATTTACCAAAAAGTTCGTTTGGAATTACAGTTGATGAAGAGGGTCTTTTTGTTCCTAAGTATTCTATTCCTAGAGAAGTGAACCCTACAGTAAAAGAGTTGAAGAAGTTAGCTAAAGAAGCCGAAACCGTATACATCGCGACCGATGAAGACCGTGAAGGAGAAGCGATTGGGTGGCATATTGCTATGGCAATTAAAAAAGAGCCATCCTCTCTGCCACGTATTGTTTTTCATGAAATTACGAAAACAGCCATTCAACATGCATTGGATAACCCTCGTAAAATAGATATGGATTCTGTCAATGCCCAACAAGCAAGAAGATTACTAGACCGTATTGTAGGTTATAAACTTTCACCACTTTTAGCTTCTAAAATTCAAAAAGGTTTAAGTGCTGGACGGGTTCAAAGTTCATCTCTTAAGATTGTAATTGACCGTGAACGTGAAATAAAAGCTTTTAAACCAGAAGAGTATTGGACAATTGAAGGGCTTTTTGAAAAAAATATAGAGTCTAGTATTTATGCCTTTAATGGTTTAAAAATGGATAAAATGACCATCAAAAATGAAGCGATGGCTACGGAAATTGTTCAGTCAGCTGTTAATGAAAATTTTGTGGTTGAATCCTTAGAGAAAAAAGAGCGTAAGAGTAAAACACCAGCTCCTTTTATGACTTCTACCCTACAACAGGCTGCTTCAACACAGTTAGGTTTTTCACCGAAAAAAACCATGATGGTTGCACAAAAGCTTTATGAAGGGGTCAAGACTGACAAAGGAAACATGGGGGTCATTACCTACATGAGAACAGACAGTATGAACTTGGCAAAAGAGGCTGTGGCTTCGGCTAGAGAGTATATTCAAACAAATTTTGGTGATGACTATTTACCAGCTAAAGCAAAATCTTATGTGACCTCTTCTAAAGGGGCACAAGAAGCCCATGAAGCAATTCGTCCTACAAGAGTTGATTTTTCTCCTTTAGTGGCAAAAGACTATTTGGGTGCAGACGAGTTTAAACTTTATCGTTTAATTTACAATCGTTTCTTGGCTTGTCAAATGACAGAAGCACGATTAGAATCACAAACTTTACTTTTTAAAGGAGAAAAATCTACCTTTAAAGCATCGGGGAGAAAGTTACTTTTTGATGGTTTTTATCGGGTCAGTGGGTACAGTGAAAAAGACAAACTTTTACCTGAATTAAAAAAAGGACAAAAGGTTATTTTAGATGATGTTAAACCAGAACAGCATTTTACTGAACCTCCTGCACGTTATAATGAAGCGAGTCTTATTAAAAAGTTGGAGTCTTTAGGCATTGGTCGTCCAAGTACTTATGCTCCTACCATTACCATTTTACAAACACGTAAATACATTGAATTAGAGAAAAAAAGAATTCATCCAACCGAAGTGGCTTTTACTGTTATTGAAATGTTGGAAGAACACTTTTCTGAAATTGTTGATTCGGCATTTACTTCTAATATGGAAGCTGACCTTGATGAGGTTGATGATGGTAAGCTTGATTGGCAAAAAGTATTAACAGCATTTTACGATCCATTTATGAAGAAAATCACGGATGGAAAAGAGAAGATTAAAAGTCAAAAAATGGCTATTCCTACAGGAGAAATGTGTCCAAAATGTGGACATGAACTGCTTAGACGAAAAGGGCGTTATGGTGAGTTTATTGCTTGTAGTAATTTCCCTAAATGTAAGTACACTACCGACTTAGAAGGAAATGCACCACCAGAACCAGAGTTAACCGACAGACCATGTGAAAAATGTGGAGCAATGATGGTCATTAAAGATAGCCGTCGTGGTAAATTTTATGCTTGTTCTACTTATCCAAAATGTAAAAATGCACAACCTTTAATTCCTCCTAGAGAACTGGATGTACCTTGTCCGAAATGTGGATCTAAACTGCATGAAAAAGAAGGAAAACGTGGCAAGTTCTATGGTTGTTCAAACTATCCAAAATGTCGTTTTATTTCCAATGGAGAACCACTCAAAAGAAAATGTCCAGAATGTGAAAGCATGGTGGTACATAAGGTTTTAAAAACAGGCGAGATTTATGATTGTATTGACAAAAAATGTAAATGGTCAGAACCTGTGCCTATAGAGAAGCAAAAAGGTTTGGCTGTTGAGAAAGCTGTAGAAGAAGAAAAACCAACTGAATCGAAAACAGAAGATGGGCAAAAAACTTAAAATAGGTGTTTTGTCTGACTCTCACATGAAAACAGACTTACATCAAGAAGCAATTGACCATTTATGTGCGTTAGGAGCTGAATATTTACTTCATGCTGGTGATATTATGCGTGAGGAACATCTTCAAATGTTAGTAGATACAGGGTTACCGTATGCTTGTGTTTATGGTAATAATGATACTTCACTTATTTCACTGCATGGACAATACAATATTTTTAAAGAACCTCATTATTTTAAAATAGAAGATTTAAAAATTAAAATGATGCACATGCCGTATTATATGTCAGCTGATGCTGATATGGTTGTGTCAGGACATACACATATTTTTGATGCCTCACTGCTGAATTCTACTTTGTTTATTAACCCTGGAGAAGTATGTGCTAGGGAAAAAGCTCTTAGTGAATGTGCTTTGGTAGTGGTAGAAGAGGGTAGTTTTGAAGTAAGCCATTATTTTAGAAAGCTTAATACCTTGTTGTGGATCAAGCGAGAGATAGAACTTTAGAAAATAAATAATTTAATTAAAAAAAACATTAATTAATAATATTTAAAGTAACTCTAAACATTTTTTTTGTTAAGCTATCACCTTGAAAGAGGAGAATTTATGTATAAACAAAAAAAAATAATATTTTTTACCTTGTTATTATTGCTTATTATGATTGCTATCTTGTATTTGAACAGTCAAAATCAAAGGCAGGGTACAGAAGGCACAAAAGTTATGAACTTCTTATCTAATATTGAGCGTACATCAAATTCAGATTTTCTCTTTACCACACTCAAAAATAAAAAAATTGAAATTGATGTGGAAGATAAAATATTCAACATCAAAGGCATGGAAGATAAAACCATTTTTTTAAAGGTCTTTGGTTGGGATTGTAAGTTTTGTAAGCAAGAGATTCCCGAACTGGTGCAATTAAAAAATGAGCTTGGTGAGGCTTTTGAAGTCATTGCTATTGAGGCTCAAAATAGCTCGACTGAAGAGAACTTAAAGCAAATGAAAGCGCATAATATTAATTATCCTATTGTTTCGGGGATAGCACAGGAAAAATTTTATGCTTATTTGCAAGAAAAATATGCTTGGACAGGTATTATTCCTTTGACCATCGTTATTGGAAAAGGTGGAAAGGTTCTGGCTTTTGAACTGGGTGCTAAGTCATATTCTTTGGCTGAATTAATGAAAGCTGCCTTAGAAAGAAATTAATGATGAAAATAAACTTACTTCTTATCCTTTTAACAGTGAATCTATTGAGCAAAACTGAAATCGGCTGTAATGTACTGCTCAAACAAGAACCTATGGGATGCTCAGTTCCCAATGTTTTAACTGAGTCTAAACCTCTAATTGTTGTAGATACACCAATACTTAAAAAGAATATCACAGCCATTAGTGAACAGTTGGATGTTGTGGAGGTTTTACATGAAGATAAAAAACTAAAAATAGAAAGATTGTTGGTTGATAAATTTCAGACTTGTCCTCCTTTTTGTATTGAACCTATGAATATCCAAGATGTTAAAACGGTGGGTGAGTTAGAGACATTAGCCTTTATCGAGAAGTTAAAAGAGAAACAAGCACAACTCTTGGTAGATGTCAGAGAGAATAGGTTGTATCAAAGTGCTACGATTCCTGGGGCAGTTAATTTACCTTTGAGAATGTTAGAAGACAAGAGTCAATACCAAACAGCTGTATTGGAACTACTTGGTGCTAAAACTTTCTTGAATAAGGGCAAAAGAAAGTGGACTTTTAAAAATGTACAGTCTTTACTAATATTTGGAAACTCTGTTAGCAGTAACGAAGCATCAAGGGCTATTAAAAAACTTTTAGCCTTAGGCTACCCTAGTCATAAATTACGTTACTATCGTGCTGGAATAAATGCTTGGACAGCTTTAGGTTTAAGTACTTATTCTTCTAAGTAGTATGTGGCTTGGGTTGTTTCAAACTCCTTAGATACTTTGACCACTCCTAAGGTTTTTACAAATTCTAAATTCTTGAGGGCTTCAGTCTCAATACTTGCGTTAGAGATATTTACCACCTCTTCTTTTGCCAGTTCTACTTTGGGTGGGATTATAAAATCTATTTCATATTGATTTGAGACAGCAACCACACCGAGGGTCTCTACAAATTTCAAAGGAGCATGGTTATTTGAAGGTTCAATTGTTTCAATGGTGTCAAAATAATCTGCATCAGATAAATGCGTTTTTGATTCTGTACTTTTATTGTTGAGAAGTACTTTTTTGTTGATAGATATCTTTTTAGGACTAGAGATTATTTTTTTTGGTTTTTTGGTTTTTTTTGGTTTTTTTATGACTACTTTGGAATGCTTTATTTTCTTTTTAATTTTGCTCTTCACAATGCTTTTTTTGACTTTTTGTTTTTTGATTGCTTTTTGAAGGTTTGCGATGATTTTTGTATCATGGTCTTTTGTTGTTAAAGTAGCTTTAGTTTGATTATTTTTGATTGCAATTTGGAGTTTAGATAAAATAGTTTCTGATGATTCATTTTGATGGTATGCGTTAGTTGCTTTTTTAGGAGAAGTAGGAATCTCAATGGGCTTGATTTGAATAATTTCTTGATTCTTATGGTCACTTCCTAATAAAGAGGAGATTAATATAAACGGAAGTAGAAAAAGAAAACTAACTTTTTGTATTTTAGTCAATGAAATCCTTTATTGAGCTTGTCTCTGTTATTCTCATTATACACTATAATTTTTTATAAAGTATTTTTCAGCAATCTCTTCTTGGAAATTTGGAATAATGCGAGTATGAAAAAAGAGATATTTTTATGTGCCATCAATAACATTTTGTCTGGTACCTGCCTAGAAGATTGTAAGTTTTGTACACAAAGTGTACGTTATCATGCTGATATAGAACGCTATAGTTACAAAAACATTGAAACTATTGTTGAAGAAGCCAAAAAAGCAAAGTCCTATGGGGCTTTGGGTTACTGTTTGGTTACAGCAGGAAAAGGTTTAGATGATAAAAAAGTAGACTTCGTCGCACGTGCAGCACAAGCTGTAAAAGCCGAAGTTGAGGATTTAAATCTTATTGCTTGTAATGGTACAGCTTCATTGGAGCAATTGCGTTATTTACAAGCACATGGTATTGACAGTTATAATCATAATTTAGAGACTTCAGAAGCGTATTATCCAAGCATTTGTACCACACATGATTGGTCCGAACGTTATGAAACTTGTCAAAATGTTAAGTCAGTTGGTTTACAACTTTGTTCAGGTGGTATTTTTGGGATGGGAGAGACAGCAGAAGACAGAACATCTTTACTTAATTCTCTTGCTTCTTTAAATCCAGAATCGACTCCTTTAAACTTTTATCATCCTAATAAAGCATTGCCCATAAAAACAAGAAATATTTCAAGAGATGAAGCTGTAATTATTGTGAAACGAGCCAGAAAACTTTTTGGTGAAGATAAATTACTTATGGTAGCAGGAGGAAGAGAACTTCTTTTTGACGGCTGTGAAGAGCTTATGTTTGAAGCTGGTGCGAATTCGATGGTTATTGGAAACTATTTAACAACGGTAGGGGATGCTCCCCAAAAAGATAAACAAATGTTAGAACGATTAGGATATGGAGTAGCTACAACCTGTCATGGCTGATAAAACAATTGGTACTATTTTAGTCATCTCTTTAGTTTTGGTTCTTTCTCCACACCTTTCAAGGCTTCTTCGTTTACCAACAGCACCCATTGAAATTGTTGTGGGTTCTATTTTAACCCTTTTTAGTATTATTGAAATTGATAACAAAAATTTTGCACTCATTGCCCATGTTGGTTTTTTATATCTCATGTTTTTAGCTGGACTGGAGGTCAATTTAAAGAGTATCTTTAAAATGCCTCGTAATTATATTATTCAGTCGAGTTATTTTTTAATTATTATGTGGTTGTTGGCTGTTATTTTTGGATGGCTAACAGGACTCAATGCTGTACTTGTTATGATTTTACCCCTTATTTCGATTGGTGTGCTTGCAACACTGTCTAAAGAGTATGGAAAAGAACAACATTGGATTAAGATTGCTTTTTTGGTAGGAACATTGGGTGAAGTATTGAGTATTATTGCATTAACCATTTTTGAAGCACATTCAACGGTAGATACTTTTGATCAACTTTTTGCGAAACTTGCTCTTTTACTCATGTTTCTAGTAGGCATATGGGTATTGTATATTTTCTTTAGAACACTTTTTTGGTGGTATCCTGAATTTAAAACGGTGCTTATGCCAAGTTCTCGAAACTTGGATGGAAGATATCAAGACTTACGTCTTGCCTTGGGTATATTTTTTATAATGATTTGGATTATGCTCAAACTCCATTTAGAAGTGGCTTTTGGTGCTTTTATTGCTGGGGTGTTTATTGCTACTTTCTTTCATCATAAAAAAGAGTTAGAAGAGAAGATGTCTTCTTTTGGCTTTGGTTTTTTAGTACCCATATTTTTTATTTATGTAGGGGCATCACTTAATTTAGAAAATATCTTTTTTTCAGAGATATTAATTACCACAGCCATTTTGTTGAGTGGAATGTTTATGATTAGGATTATGGCTGCTTTTACGCTCTCATTTATTACCGAAAAACGACAAGCTTTACTGATTGCTTTTGCTTTGTCTATGCCTTTAACCCTCATGATAGCTGTAGCCACCATTGCGAAAGAACATAATAGTATTAATCAATTTGATTATTATGCTGTTATCTTGGCAAGTTTATTAGAGGTAATTATCTCTATGGTGGTTATTAAGTTTTTGGTAAAGTAGAAGAGCATTAATAAAAAAGTTAAGTTGTCTGTTTGAAAATTTAATAAATTTTGAAAGATATGAGTTGAAGCTATATTTTTACAGGGAGTTATACAAAGGAGGTTTTGTGAAATTACAATCACACCTCAACTCAATCATGAAATCTTCCAAGGGAATGAATTTTGATTCCATGTCTTTCATAAAAGTATTATATGATAAGAATATGAACCAATGAACAATGAAAAGTGAATGATAAGTTAATGTGTTTGAATTTATATTTGTCTTAGCCCTAAGAGAGCTAAGAATCTTGCTGAATTAAACAGATTGTGTTTTTCCTCTAAAACTACCAATACCATGGGCAAGGTTAGAAACTTGTTTGAAACCTAAAGTCCCCATTGCTTGTTGTACTTGGTATGAACGGCTACCTGAAAGACAATAGACAATAATAGGTTCAGCTTGTTTATCATTAAAGGCTTCAATCCCTGCATAAAAGTTTGACGTAGATACCAATGCATCGGTTCCGATAATATGTGCTTGGTTATACTCCATTTGCTCTCTTACATCAATAAGGGTAAAAGCAACCATGTCTAATTCTCTGGCTTCAATTAATGCTTCTAATTCATCACCATCGAGTTGGTCTTTCACCACAAGCATTTGGGCTTCATCTTGTGTTAATCCACGAGAGTGAGCATGAACAACCTCTTCTATTTCATCAGTTTTTTTTTGAGAAGCAGCAAATTCTGGTGTACAGAAAATTCCACAATGACACATTCCATCTTCTGGAATCTCTTTTTCAATGGCTGGTTTACAAGGACAAATTCTGTTATCTGCAGCTTTTTGCTCTTCTTTTGTTTCCCCAATAACCATGAAACAGGGACAAAAACGTTTTCCATAAATGAGCTTGTTTCTAGCCAGACCCATAGCAACACCTTCGTTTACATCTTCATTGGGATTAGGAACCCAACCTTTACTCTCATATACTTTGTCCACAAACTTCCATGTTTTTTCAAGTTCAGTTTGAAACTCTGTTGAATTCATATCTATTGCTTGCATTGTTATCCTTTTCTGTAAATATTAGCTTGAAGTTTACTATAATAGGGTTAATATTTACTGCTATTGTTATCGAGTAGAACTTCTTTCATGAGAATATTTATCTCTTGAAACATTTTTCGTGTTTTATTGAGGTCAATTGATACTTTTTCATTTTTTAAGGTTAAGCCAATATCTCTGGTGAAATTAATATCAGCTTTTTCTATTTTATGTTGAATTTCATCTGCTTTTCCATGCATTTCAATTTGCATTTTTTTGAAAAAGTTATTTGTTTTATTGATGTCAAAACTAATCTTTTCATTGTCAAAATTAAAGCCAAGCTCATTTAAAAATTCCTTTTCTTTATCAGAGTTTATCACATTTTTATCACTTTGTTGTGTGTGACTGGCTACTTTTTCACTGCTTTGTATTTCACTATTTCCACATCCTATAAAGAGTAAAGGAAGGAATAAGAGAAAAAATTTAAAATTTTTTATTGCTTCTATCATTTGATTACCTTTTTGTGTTTAAAGACTATTATAGCGTGTTTGAGTAAGAGTAAATATTTATATTTTTTTAGTTAAAAAGATAAGAATAGTTTTTAATATTATATGCTATTATATCATTAATAAACAGATAAAAATAGTTATTTCTCTCTATTTATGCTTACTTATTCTAAATAATGACAAAAAAATACACAATTAATCCACAATAATTATATAAATTTTAATTATTAATTATAATAGTAAAATATTAAGTCTAGCTAAAAGGAAAACTTAAAATGAAAAACTTCATTAGATTTTCAGCAACGCTATTTATGGCACCTGTTTTATTTGTGGGTTGTACCACTGGGAAAACAGCTTCAGTTCAGCCATTAATCATAGAGAAAAAACCTCTTGTTTTAGATGTAAATAAAAGCATTTCAAAAGAAGAAAAACTTTTAGCTTCTGCTATTTTTGGAGGAGAAATATCAGTCCATGAGGATGAGGATATACCTCTCAATAGTAACATCGCCGATGAAACGCTTACTTTACAAACTCTTACCTTTAATCAAGAATGGGAACCTTTTACTAAAGAAGATGAGGTGCTTGAAACTGCTAGAAAATTTTTAGGTGTTAAATACATTTGGGCTGCGAATGGTCCTTCTGCTTTTGACTGTTCAGGTTTTACAAAATATGTTTTTAAAGAAAGTGGCATAGCTTTACCTCGTTATTCAGGACATCAAGCCAACATAGGGAAAAAAATAAAATTTAAAGATTTAGAAAAAGGGGACTTGGTATTTTTTGATACTGATAAAAAATTTACACGAACAGTTAATCATGTGGGAATTTTTATAGGAGATAATAAATTTATTCATGCGAGTTCTGCTAAAAAGAAAGTTATTATTACCTGTTTTACAAAAAAGAAATTTTATAAAAATAAATTTCTTTATGCTCGACGTGTTATAGATAGTGGTAACAATTTTGCTTTAAATACAGAGATTCAATCAAATAAGCGTTTTAACTAATTATTTTTTAAAAAAATTTATCCACGAAGAGAAAATTGCTTTCTCTTCCACTAAGTCTTCTAAATATTCACTATAACTCATCTGTTTATCTTTTAAAAATATTTCTAAAAAAAGAAGAGATGCTTCAATGCCACCTTTTCTTTCGGCTGATATCATTCCATGATAAAGATTTTCAATATTTTGGCTTACATGGGTTGGTGCAGCACGTTTAAAGGAGGTAAAGCTTTTTAGTCTACCTCGCTCATCTCTTTGCATCGAAAAGTCAGCAATGACCCAATAAAATTTTCCACTTTTAGCAACATTTTTAACAATGGCTGAAACTTCCATTCCAGCTAATAGTGATTTCCAGAGCATATAAAAAATTGCTTTGGGCATGTCTGGATGTCTCAATACACTGTGTGGTTGCCCCATTAACTCTTGATGTCCATAGCCTGTAATGTCACAAAAATTTTTATTGACAAAAAGAATTTTTCCCTCTACATCTGTTTTACTAACGATAAATTTTTTCTTTGAAAACTTTATCTCTTCATTCAAGAGAATGGGTCTATATATCATCTGCTTTTACCTTCCTACTTCTAAAAGTATTTTAACCTACTCTCTATAAGATAATCATTGATTATTTGGTGAATAGGGGGTGATTTATTTGGAATAATAATAAAAAATAACAAAAAATAAGTATATCTTTTTGTCCGTATATTATGGTAGACTATATTCAAGACATTTATAAAATACATACAAAGGCTTTAACATGTTTAAAATACTCTATACACTATTTATTCTTTTCATTTTACTAGGTTGTTCGGGTACAACCCCCATAGTAGTAGAAGGCGAAGGTTCAAAAATCATTGGAACAATCACTTATGATAGAGTTCCTGTTGAGGTAGATACTATGGGTTCAGCACGGCTTAATTATGCACAAACCTATAGAGGAACAGGAAAGTATTTAGTCATAAAAGCCTTAGATGAAAACAATCAGGTGTTGGCACAGACAACGAGTAATAATGTTGGAGAATATACGCTTTATGTTCCAGAAAATACAGCTGTTAAAATACGTGCTTATGCCAGAATGTTCAAAGAGAATGTTTGGGATTTATCTGTTGTGGATAATACAAATCAAAAGTCCATGTATGTCATAGAAGGTTCATTGTATAACAGTGGTGATGCTGATAGTCGAAGAGATCTTCATGCACCTTCTGGTTGGGATGGACAGAGTTATTCTCAACCACGTGATGCAGCTCCTTTTGCTATTTTGGATAGTATCAATACCATTATGCAAAAAGTTATTCTTGCGAGTCCAGACATTCAATTTCCTCAACTACTGATTAATTGGTCTGTGAATAACGTTTCTGTAGGGGGCAATACTTCTTTAGGTCAAATTGGTACTTCTAGTTATACTTCAGATGATGGAAACATGTGGATTTTAGGTGATGCTAATTCAGATACGGATGAATATGATGACCATATCATCATTCATGAATGGGCACACTTTTTTGAAGACAAGTTTTCGCGTTCAGATAGTATTGGAGGAGGACACTCTTCAGGTGATGCACTTGATATTCGTGTTGCATTTGGAGAAGGTTTTGGTAATGCCATGTCTGCGATTGCGACAGATAACCCTATCTATTTTGACACTTCTGGATACAACCAATCAGCTGGTTGGTATATGAACATTGAATCATCAGCTCAAGAAAATCCAGGTTGGTTTTCTGAAGCGTCAATTCAAAGAATATTGTATGATTTATATGATTCGAACAATGAAGGTTCAGACCAAGCGAGTTTAGGTTTTAGACCCATTTTTAATGCCATGGTAGGTAAAGAGCGAAATGCTAAAGCCTTCACAAGTATTTTTACTTTTATTGATGCTTTAAAGTCTGAAAATAGTTCATCTGCAGCAAGTATTGACCAAGTTGTTTCCTCTGAACGTATTAATACCATTCATGACCCTTATGGTAATTACCGAAGTAATACAGCCAATGGTCTTTTTACCACCCCTCTTTATCGTACGTTAGAAGTAGGTAAATGGATTACGCAATGTAACAATAATGTGTATGGTGTTTATAACAAATTAGGAAATCGTACTTATGTCAAAGTGAATATTCCTTCAGCTGGTATTTATACCTTTGGTGCTAAACCTTATGGTTCAGCTTATGGTGACCCTGATATCGTGCTTTATAACACCACTTATCCATTTGACATTCAAGGCATGTCTCCACTCGAAGGAGAAAGCTCAGATGCTTTAACCATGAACTTAGAAGCTAAAGAGTATATGTTAGAAGTGTATGACAGTGCCTATAATAATAGTTGTTTTGTAATCAATTTGGAACAGGGGCAAGGAGGTATTCAAATGGGTAAACTGAACAATGGTTCAGTAAATAGTGCCAAACCAATCTTTAATAACCATCGTCGTCCAGAACGCAGACCACAGTCTAAATAAAAGGAAAAATCATGAAGAAAATCACTTTGAAAGTAATAATTTTATTACTAAGTCCATTATTATTTACTTTAGGACTCAATGCTCAAAATAGCGTTTCAGGTTCAACCTTCCATCAATACTCTAAACCAGGTGCACCTGTGGACATGAGTTTTGAGACAGAGGAAGTTGGGGTTGATGAAGTTTCAGATGTTAATATTAGCCTTTCTACATCAAGTATGAAGGGTACGTTATCGGTATTAATTACCGTTGATAAAGATTTAGAAAGCTTAAAAGAGTTTGACAAAGATATAAGTTTTGAAATCAAACCAACTCAACAAAATTTTTTAATTGACTTACAAGTTAAAGCAAAAAAAGAAGGTCTTTACTATATTCGTCTTTTAACCAAAATAGATAAAGGTTATGGTCCTAAATTACGCTCTTTTGCAGTTCCTGTTTATGTAGGAAAGAGTTCGAATGTTCTCAATGAAAATCTTAATACTCGTATGAAAGCTTTAGGTTCGGGTGAAAATATTTCTGTCTCAAAAGCTGTGGAAACCATTAAAATCCTTAAAGAGAAATAACAAGAATTTAAAATATTCTCGATATAATACGCGACCTCATTCTCTATGAGTAAATACGACAGAAAGGAACAAACATGCCAAAAATGAAAAGCGTTAAAGGTGCTGTAAAGCGTTTTAAAGTTAAAAAATCTGGTAAAATCAAAAGAGGGACTGCTTTTAGATCTCATATTTTGACTAAAGTTGATGGAGCTTCACACAGAGCGATGAGAAGTCCAAAATATGTTAGCAAAGCTGATGCAGCTAATATTAAAGAGATGATTAACTAGTTTTAGTTTAAGTATCACAAGCAATAACTCCTAAAATATTAGGACAAGTTCATTTTAGATTTTATATCATAAAAAATGACACCAATACTAAAATATAGTACTTAGGTAAAGGAAAACCATGAGAGTAAGAACAGGTACGGTTAGAACCCGTCGTCACAAAAGATTATTGAAACAAGCTAGAGGATTTTACTCTGGTAGAAGAAAACACTTCAGAAAAGCTAAAGAGCAATTAGAACGTTCATTAGTATATGCTTATAGAGACAGAAGACAAAAGAAAAGAGATTTCAGAAGACTTTGGATTGTAAGAATCAATGCTGCTGCAAGATTAAATGATATGAACTACTCAACATTCATGCATGGTCTTAAAGTTGCAAATATCGAACTTGACAGAAAAATTTTAGCTGACATGGCTATGAATGCTCCTGAAGCATTTACAAAAGTAGCAGAAGCTTCAAAAGCTGCATTGGCTGCTTAATCTTTTTCGACCCTATATTTGAGAAATTAACCCCTCAAATATAGCTTTCTTCTTAACTTTTCATACAATTAAACTATTCCAAGCATCATTTTTACGCTTTTATAAAAGCTTTTATCAAAAATAAATTACATTAAGATATAATATAAAAAAACAAAGTATATTAAAACAGTTTTTAAATACTTTATAAAATTATTTATTATTTAATATAGTTTAATAATGGAGTATTAAGATACTTTTATAGAAAATAAGGAAAAAAATGACTTATTCAATCCCAAAAAAACATAATAGAAACATCTCTTTATATAAAACCAACAAATCAGAGATAGCCCCCACTACCATCACTTTAAGCCAAAAGAATATTAATAAAAAAAGTTACCAAGCTTATACTAAATTTCAATATTTACAAAAGCGTACTGTGGATTTTTTCATTGGAGGACTTTTATTTTTTATCTCAATGCCTGTAATTATTTATACCATTTATAGAATTAGAAGAGAATCTCCCGGACCAATTTTTTTCAAACAAACACGTATCGGATTAAATGGAAAAACATTTACGTGTTATAAGTTTAGAAGTATGCATAGCAATAGCAAATTTAACCCTTATACGCAAGAAAATGATTCACGTATTTTTCCTTTTGGTAATATTATGCGACAAATGCGTATTGATGAGTTACCTCAACTTTTTAATATAATAAAAGGTGAAATGCATCTTATTGGTCCTCGTGCTGAATGGGACATATTGGTTAAAGATTATGAAAAAATTATTCCCAACTATCATGACCGGCACTTAGTCGCACCAGGTATAACAGGTTTAGCACAAGTGCAATATCCTTATGGACGTAATATTAAAGATGCAAAAAATAAATTAAAGTATGATAGACTTTACATAGATTCCTGGTCTTTATTTCTTGAATTAAAAGTGGTATGGAGAACAATTAAAGTAATTCTTGGAAGAAGAGGTATGTAATGAGATATCTTTTAAGTTTTAAATTTTAAATTATTTCTGGCTCTTTTTCAAGAGCCAAAAATACTTATTTTTCTTTCCAAAGTTCCACAGCACTTACTAAAAGTTTCCCCTCTTTCTCTACTACGCTTAAAAGATGATTGCTTTGACCTTTTAAGGTTTTTTTCCCATTGTTAATATGGTAATCAAAACTTATTTTTACCTTGACTTCTTTGGTGTTTGTATGGTCTTTTTCAATAGAAGTTTCAATATTCGCATAGGCTCGTTTTGACCAATCTTTAAAATAGTCTCTTTTATCAGCTAAGAGTTGATCTTTTGTAAAGTTGGTATTTCTAAAGTAAATGTTTAGAGGAAAGTTAAAGTACTTTGAAAAGGCAAGAGGGTTGTTTGAATTCATCTCTTCTTGATATATTTTTCGTACTAAAGCTTCTGCTTTTTTCTCAAAAGTCTTTTGCTTTATTTCCTCTTTGTTTGTTGCAGTATTGGGTTCTTTAGCATTTGTTAAACTTTTTACCTTTAGGCTCGTAGCCATTTTGGCATGGTCTGTTATCCGTGGGTCATACATCGCCTCGGCAATGGTTGCTGGAAGTTTACATTCTCCCACACTCGAAGCCAATAGAGGAGAATAGATAACACCTTTGTTCTCAATGCTAATATTTTTCTTTAATCCTCTATTATAAGCTCTTTTATCAGCCAAATTAATAAAATGCAAGATTCGGTCATCTTGTATCTCTTTATGAGCTAGATGGATATTTTCATTTTTAAATTGAGGAGCATGTTCTTTGATGTTATTATTAATAATACTAAGACAAGCAGGTATTTTTTGGTTCACCACTACATGGTCGATTTTTCCATAGTTGACCACCGTTATTTTAGAGAAAAATTTGTCTCCTTGTTTGAGGTTATTTAAGTCTACAGTAGCACCATTTGCATCTATAAATGCTTGTTTAATACTCAGTTCTTTTTGGCTTGAGAGTTGATTTTTAAGCTTTTTTGGAAGATTTTTAACCAACTCAATCGAATAACTTATACTGCTACTATGAGGAATGAGTTTTATACTAGAGCTACTTAGTTTTTCTATACTAAGTAATTTAGGTTTTTTATAGTTTAAATTTTTTGCATTGACTTCAACATTGACATCAATTTGTTTATTTTTAGGTGTTCCCAAATAGCTACTAATGGCTTTAAGTGCCACAGCTTTTTCTTGGGTTGAATAGAGTTTAGAAAACTCTTTTTGAATGGCATCTAAATCATGTGCATCTTTTTTAAAGTATTTGGTTTTAACAATAAAGTACAACATCTTATCTCGTAGGGTTGATTCAAAGTTTCCACTTTGATTTCCATACGTTCTATAGTTGGCAGCAACCAGTTTTGCACTATTTTCATTGAAAAGTTTTTCAGCTTTTTCCTCTTTGCCTGTGGCTTTTAAAATTGCAGCCATATAGAAGGTAGCTAAGAAATTGTCTTTATAGGTTTTTTTCTCATAGAGCATGTTGGCTGTACTTGAAGAGAGTTGATGGTTTTCACTTAAGATATATGCTGCATAGAGTTGATGGAATTTACTGTATTTTGCTTGGTATCTTCCACTTTCTGAAGCAACAGCATTGAGCATACTAAGGGTTTTCTTTTTAAGATTTTCTTTGACAGCACCATTGGCTTGGGCAATTTCAAGTAAGGTTTGTGCTGCATAAAGAGAGGCATAAGGTGAGACGTTATCTCCTCCTTCCCAGTATTCAAACTCACCATAATAGTTTTGCATGTTGTCGAGTTTTTTAATCCCTTGTAAAATAAAGTTTTCACTCTCCTTAACCAAACTATCATGTTTTAAAAATGCTTTAGCATGATGCATAGCAGAGAGTTGAGAAGAGGTTTGTTCAGCACAACCATAAGGGTAAGCAATCAAATATTTTAAATCATCTCTCAATGCACCAATGAGGTTATCTGAAATATTAATATAGGCTTTAGCCCCCTCATAGGCTTTTGGAACTTGAAATGTTTGTTGAGCAGAACTGATACCTTTAAAAGTTTTGGTTGAGAGTGGATAAGGGCTAAAGATTGGGAGTTCAAGTGCTTTAGAAACTTCGGTATCTTCATATTTGGCAAGAAGTACAATGTTTCCTTTGCCTACACTGTTTGCTGAAAGTTTTGCTACCGTAGACTTTGAACTGTTTGCAGGAACATCCAGTGTGTTTGCTTGAAGTTCTAAGGCTAAATTATCAGAGTTTACTGAAGAAAGGGTAATGGTTTTAGGGGTTTTAGTGGTATTAAAAACACGTACAGGTACGTCGATTTTATCTCCTACGAGTGCATAGAGAGGAAAAGAAGGTTTTATCATCACATCATCTTTGATGTATATTTCTTGTGCGTTTACGCCAATGCTATCTTCATTGATAGCCATGACAACAATTTCAGCTCTACCGTTAAATTCTGGAATATTAATGTCTAAATTTACCATAGCATCTGTACTCTCTAGGATACCAGACCAAATCATAAAAGGTTTAATACGTTTACCTAAGTCAGGTGCTAGATGTTTTTGTTTGAGACTTAGCATATCACCAGCACCAAAGTCAACCAGTTTACCTTCAGCTATATGACTTAGGAGTTGGTCGTAAAGGTCATAGTAACTAAGTTGCTTTTTAGAGGGTTCATTAAAATAATCAAAGATTTTTGGAGCTTGTTGATCAAGTAGTTGTAAAATACCTTTATCAACAATGCTAATAAGTACCTTGGAGGGTTTAGAGGTTTTAATACTTATGGGTAAGGTAGTTTTTGACTTACTAACCTTAGTAACATTCATATCGATTTTAATTTTATGGATTTCACGGTTAGGTTTTACAAAGGCATAACCCATTGCTCTAAAAGGTATGAGACCAGAAGCTCTGTTGGTTGCACGTATAACGGTGGCATGAACACGTAGCCCTCGTTGTAGTGCTTCAGTGATTTTGAGCGATGTTTTTGCCACGCCTTTTGAAAGTTCAAGTACTTTGTAGTTATCGACTTTTTCACCTTCTAAAGTGAGAAGAAGTTGTCCTTCTAAGATAGGAGATTTTATTTGTATGTCAAGGGTGTCACCTTTTTTGTAAAGTCGATCTTCAAATTTTATTTCAACCGTTTGTAAGTTATTTTTAGGGGAAACATTGGAGTAATTCCATGAAAATACATCAAAACTTTGAGAAGCAGAGTGTCTTCCTAAACGGTCATGAATTTCGATAATATAGTTACCATTTTTGAGAACTTCTCGTGAAAAACCTTCATTGCTTTTAAAACTAAAATTATCCACAATGGTGGTTTCTTTATCCCAGTTATAATGTCCATCAGAATAATCATAGTGCCACTCTACTTGTTTGACAACAGCATAAAGTTTACGATTGATTAGCTGATTGCTATTCGGGTCAATTAAAACAGCTTTACCTTCTAATTTCTCTCCTTTTTCAAAAGAGTTTTTATTAATTTTTAATCCAACCATGGCTTGATAAGGATAGATTTTAACTTTTTTATAGGCTGAAACAGGTTGGGCATCATCCATAATGGTAACCCCTAACATGGCTTCTAAAATAGAAGGTACTTTTTGTTTTAGTGAATTTTTGATGACCATTTTAAATGCTCCTTTAGCATCTAAAACAATCTCTTCACTGTGATTTATATAGGTATTGATGTTACTGTTAGCCAAAGATTCATTGCTAAAGCCATAGTTTTTAAAGGCTTCATTTACATAGTTGATAGGACGAGCATTGAGGCTTACTTTTCCTTGTAAGTTGGCAGCATCAGCCCCAAAAAGATACGAAGAATGAATGTCTACGTGCATAAGCTCATCTATTTGATAAATTTCTTTGTCTGTTTTGATGCTGTTTTCAATTTTAGGAGGCATAAAGGCTTCGACTTTAATGGTTTTATAGCCTATCATTTTTTTGCCAATATAGACTGCGAGTCTATAATTTCCTGTTTGGTCATTGGCATCAAGTTGATAATTAAAGTCAATTAATCCATAGTTGTCTGTATGATAAACTTTTTCATGAACTTTTTTCCCATAAAGCTCTTTAAACACAACTTTCACAGGCAGTTTAGAAGCTGAAATAAAATCTCTGTCCTTTACGGTGATTAACGCATTAATTTTTGCTTTTGGACGAACAATATTGGATTGAAAATAGACATGGGCTTTAAAACGTTCAACTTTTTCTAAAAGTTGTTTTGTTGAAGGGGAGTTGATGCTTTCGTTAAGTGTTAAAAAGTTTTTGTCATTGGCACTCTGAACAATAATACCCTTGACAAGGGGTTTTAACATGGCTTTATTGATAATGGCGATGCCATCAGCATTGGTTTTACCTTGGGCTAAGAGTTGATTGTTCATGCCATAAACTTCTACTTTTGCTCCTTTGATGGGTTTGGCTTGGTCTAAAGAGAAGACAGAAACAAAAGCTTGTTTTTTTGCGATGTTTGCTGTAATTCCAAGATTAGAAAGAAAAAGGATTTTAGAAGCAGAACGTTCCTCTTGTTTATCAGCAATTGCTTCTGTGTAACGTAGGGTAATTTTATACACACCCACAGCCAAGTTGTTTTTATTGAGGTCTAAGAGTTTAAATTTTTGTTTGAGGAGGGTATTTTTTTCTTGATTGAGTATAAGCTCTTTCGAAAAAATTTCTTTTGTATATTGAGCAACATGTTCTTCTTTCGCATTGCTAAAGTTCATAAAATAACGTAAGTTATCCTCTAAGACACGCTCTACAATCAAGGTAGCTTTATCAATATTTATGGAAGAAAAGGCAAGTTCTCCAGTGTTAGAAATATAAGGCTTATCTTCATCAAAGAGAACTACTTTAGCACGGTCAGGAGTTTTTAATGTGTAATGTACCTCTTCTTTAAGTTCACGATAATAAGAAGTAAGTCCTGCTTTTAGGGTTACTTTATAGCTACTATTGGGTTTAAATTCTTTTGAGCTGATGTCATGATAATAGTAAGCATCTTGAATACCATAACGCTTTCGCATACTTGACCCTAAATATTTATAGTCACTTACTTGAAAGTTTTCTATGCCTTCAATCTTTATGCTCTCTTTGGTGTGGTCTGTTAAGTTGTCATTAACAAAAATACGCAGAGCAAAGTCTCCATTACTTAGGGCAACCATTTGAGGAGCATTAACCATATCCATGGATTTTTTTTCAGGGTCAAGCTTGGCTTTTTTGTTTGCTTCATTAAAGCTTTCACGATAGTTTTGAGGATAAGTTGTACCATGAACCGTGGTGAGTTTAGAATTAATATTTAGTTCTATAGTACTTGTACCCACAGCTTCGTTAATTTTTAGTACCAGCTCTGTTTGGCTATGTTCTAAGACCTTATAGTTCAGGGTGGTTCTAGCAAGTTTATCTATTTTAGTAAGCGTTAATCCTTGCTGAATGCTTTTTAAATTAATGGCATTATTAAAGCTTAAACGTAGTAACTTCTCTTTCTTGAAATAGTCAGTAGAAACGACAGAAAAAGCTTCGGTTGTAAATTTAAGAGCTGTACCCTGATAGGTACACTGGTAACTTGTCGAAGCTTCTAAGGGTTTTTGAGGAATTACTTTTAATTTAGAAGAAGATTCAATTTTATAAACAGCAGAGAGTTTTGGAGAACAAGAGAGTAAAGGTTGGTGGGTATAACTCAAGCTTGTGTCAAAGCTTGAAGCTGTGTTGTTAAGCTCAAAAGAGAGATTAACAGCTATGGGACTTTTTAGAGCAGTTATTTCTGCAAAAAGCAAAGAGGTGAAAAGTAGAGGAAGAAGGATTTTTTTCATGGTAGGCTCTTTTTGTTTATTTTAACGTAATATTATGATAAAAAGTGACTTATTTGATATTTTATGCTACGGTACGCTATAAAATATAATTTACAAGGAAAATTAATGTATAAAATTGCATCGATGGCAGTCATAAGTGGAAGCCTACTTTTTTTAGGATGTTCAAGCAAAGAGCCTAATAAAGAAGTAATAGCACAAGAAGCAACAGCGAGTAATGACATCTATACAAAGGTAATTAACAAAAGCATTCAAGAGTGTCAAGAGCATAACATAACCTTAGATTCTAAACGCACAAATGAATTTATGCGAAGAAGCCCAAAAAAAACCATTGAAGTAGCAGCCCAAGAGACAGCGAAAACTCCTAAAAAACTTTGTCAGTTTTTTGCTGAAGAGACCTCTGTTGAGAAAATTGAACAATCTCTTGTTTTAGCAAATCGCATTATTCAAAGTTGTCAAAAAGTAGGTGTGAATTTACCCAAAGATGCCATAGAGAATAAAGTACGTACTTTACCATTTTTTGTAATTAGAAAAGGTTTGTCGATGAATAAAGAGAGTTCTTTAGAAGAGTGTAACTTAATGCAGAAGAAATATTAATAGGCTATCGTTCTTCTATGTTCACTTCAATCTGTCTTATTTTAGCTCCTTCATCTAAGCAAGATAGTTGATGTTTTCCTGGGGCAAGATAATGATAGAAAGCTTTGCCCGATTGGCTAGAAATTGGTTGTTCATTGTCAATTAACCAATAAACAGTACTTTTTGCTTCAAATGAAAAACATTCTAATTTGGTCTTTTTAAACTCTTGGGGTAAAAGAGCATTATAAATGTAGGTCTTTTCATTAACAGGACTACTAATAAGAGGTTTATACCCTTTCCACGTTTGGTAACAAGCATGTGTTTTAATAGTGTCTATGGCGTTTAGAACTCCTTGTTGCTGTAGATAAGAGAGTACTTCAGCACGCATTGTGTGACACTCTTCTTTTAACACTACATTCGCAATCACTTCATCTTTAACCTTTTGTTGACAAGCCCCTAGTTGTATGGCATCTTGACAAATGCTTTTAAGGCTGATATTTTTAGGTTTTTCAAACCATGTTTGTTTCCCTAATAGCCTAAAGATTTTAAATAAAGTAGGTGAGGCGATTTTAAGTCCTGTGGGGGAGATACCTTGATGTTCTTTAGACGCAGCTCCTGAGAAGTTTCCATACCAAACAGCTACTGTATATTCAGGGGTATAGCCAATGGTTAGCATGTCTTTGGCATGGGCAGAAGTTCCTGTTTTAAAAGCGATTTTACTCATTCCTTTCATTTGTCCCCATGTGGAAGAAAATGAGGCTCTTGGGGCATTGGCTAAGATATTAGATACCAGATAGCTAGACTCTTGACTTAGCAATTGCTTTACTTTTTGTTTGTTTCGTTTCTTTAAGTAAGAAGCTTGTTGGTAAAGACCTCCATTACCCAACATGGCAAAAAGTTCAGCATTTTCTTTGATGGCTAAGCCTAAACCTCCTAAAGTTAAAGAAGAACCATAATAAGATTTTGGATGGGTTAAGGAGCTAATATTAGAGGCTTTTAGCAAAGCATAAAGGCTTTTTTCTTTAAGCAGTCTATCGAGTTCAACAGCTGGAATGTTTAAAGAGAGTTGCAAGGCTTCAGTGGCTGTTACTTCTCCCAAATATACTTTTGAATAGTTCATGGGTTTGTAGCCTTCTATAAAAAGAGGAACATCAAAAAGCTTTTTAAGAGGGCTAATAAGACCCTCTTCTAAAGCACGTGCATAGACAAAAGGTTTTAGCGTTGAGCCTGGTGAGACCAAAGATTTTAATCCATTGTTTTGTCCTCCATGTTTTTTATCATAAAAGTCTTGTGATGCGACATAAGCTACAATGTTCATACTTTTATTGTCAATCACAATGGCTGCCCCATTATGGATGTTAAAATTTTTAAGTGTATGAATCTTTTGGCTAATGAGCGTTTGAACCTTAGATTGAAGACTCATATTAATAGTGGTATGGACTTCTCCTTGCTTTTTAATTTCGGCTCGTAGATGAGGTATTTTATTGGGCAAACTTTCAATATGGACTAAAATATTTTCTTTTTTGGCACGTTGGTAATCTTCTTCTTTAAGTAAACCCAGTTCCTTAATACGTTTTAGAAGTTTATTTTTAATAGGATTGATATGACTATTATCATACTTAGGACGGTTGGCATTAGGATTTTTAGGAATGCTGGTTAAATAAGCTATTTGAGAAAGAGAGAGGGAAGAGGGGTCTAATTGAAAATATTTATAAGAGGCTGAAGCAAAACCTTCAACATTTCCTCCATAAGGTGCATTATTTAAGTAAAAATTTAAAATCTCTGCTTTTGAATATTGCCATTCAAGTTGAAAAGCTTGAAATATTTCAATCAATTTTTGGCTAAAAGTACGGGGTTTATTGTGCATCATTCGAGCAACTTGCATGGTGATGGTTGATGCCCCTATTTTACCTTGATTGCTGAAGTTAAACCATAAGGCACGGATAAGAGAGAAAGGGTTTACACCAAAATGCTTTTCAAAATATTGGTCTTCATAGGCGAGTAGAATTTTTTTGATTTTGAGACTTACTTGTAGCTCTCTCATAGGCATACGCAAAAAGCCATCAGTACTTAGTTTAAGTCCTATTAGGTGCTGATTATCATCATAAATAACCGTAGACAGGGGTTTATTGAGTCGGTCTGTGTTTAGAGGTAAGAGATAATTTAGTGTTAAGAAGGTAAAAATGAGGGTTAATAAAATTACAATGCTGTAGTTTAGTTTTCTCATATCTTCCCTTTATCTAGGAATTGTAATGGGATTTGGATAAAAAGGTTCTGATACTCAAATGCTTATTTAAGTACTTTAAATAAAAAAGCTTTAGAAAAGAAAAGATAAGTAGAAAAGAGCTACCAAAAATAATTTTGGTAGCTTAGTTTAAAAAAGGTGGAAGACTATTTTTTGTCGTCGTCTTCAACAGCATCAATAGCTGTTTTAGAAGTATCAGATACATCTTCAGAAACAGTTTTTACACTTGTTCCAGCTTCTTTTGTTACTGTATTAACAGTTTCTTTAGCATCTGTAGTCGCTGTTTTTGTAGCATCTGTTACAGAAGTAGTCGCTGTTTTTGCAGAGTCATTTGCAGCAGTTGTTACATCTTTAGCAGCAACACCAGCTTCTTTTGTAGCTGTTTTTGTAGCATCTGTTATAGAATCTGTTGTAGATTTTACAGAATCAGTTGCATCAGTAGAAACTGTTTTAGCAGTTGATGTAGCATCGTTAGATACCGTTGTTACATTTTTAGTAGCTTCTGTAGAAACAGTTGTTACGTTTGTTGTAGCATCAGCTGAAACTGTTTTTGTCGCATCATTAACATCTTTAGAAATAGCTACTGAAGCATCTTTAATGTCTTTAGATGCCATAGTAGCACCATCTTTGATATCTTTAGTGGTGTTAGTGATAGCATCTTTAGTGTCTCCAGATACTTCAACAAGTGAATCTCTTGAATCTTTAGAAGTAGAAACTTCTGCAGTTTTTAAATCATCAGAAACTTTTACTGAAGAATCTTTTACATCAGAACTTACATTAGTAATTGTTCTTTCTGCTGATTTTGATGTTTCAACCACACCATCTTTAAGTGAGCTAATAGAATCTTTAGCATCTTTACTAAAAGCAGTTGCAGCTTCTTTCATATCTTTAAACATGTCTCCAACTGAAAAATCTGTTGTGTCTGCCGAAGCTGTTGTAATCATAGCAGCTGTAATTGCTGAAATAAGTGTAATTTTTGTCATTGTAAATCCTTGTCTTTTAAATTTGCAGGATTATAACGAGATTTATCTATAAGATAACTTAAAATTATTATAGTTATTATAAAAAGTAATGATGTTTATGATTTAATGAAGTATTATAAGTAGTAATATATATTATAAGGAGAGTAAGCGAATTATAAATAGTGTAAGTGATAAATCTACTTAATTAAGTGCATAACTTTTAAAAAAGAAAAAGTATTGAGGAGGAGTTTCTTAATTAACAGAGCAATTTGATAAAATATAGTAATTATTATACTTTATCAAGGATCTTTCATGCTAAAAAAAATCCAGCTTCTACTTTTATTTATATTTTTAACAAATTCTTCACTTCAAGCCTTAAAAGAAAATCAAATTCCTGCCTCCCTATTAGAATGGAAAGCATGGGTTTTAGATGAGATTAAAGAGAAAGATTGCCCTATTAACTATCAAAAAAATACTTCTCAATGCTCTTGGTTTTCTAAAGTTGAGGTTACTCTTGATGCTAAAGAGCTTAACTTTAGTATGGAGGTAACACTGTATAAAGACAAAACAACCGTAAAATTACCCCATGCTCATTTGAGTTGGCCTAAAGAAGTATTGGTTAATGGTGAAAAAGCAATAGTACTTGGCGATAATAGCAGTGCAGAAGTGATTTTAGATAAAGGAACGCATAAAATTACAGGGTCAATAGTCTTAAAAGAGGAGTTAAAGTACATTCAACTCCCTAAAGATATTGCTTTGGTTTCTTTTGTTAAAAACAATCAACCCGTCAACAATGCCAAAGTTGATGCCAATGCACGGCTTTGGTTAGACCAAGAGCAACGTGATGTTGGTGAAAAAGGAACTTTGGTGGTTTCTCTTTACCGTAAAGTACTTGACGGACATCCACTGCGTATGCATACCTATTTACATCTGCGTGTTTCAGGAAAAATGCGTTCGGTGATTTTAGATGGCATTCTACTAGATGGTTTTTTGCCCACAGCTGTAAAAAGTTCTTTAAATTCAACCATCACCGAAGATAGAAAATTAGAGATAGAGGTGAAAGCAGGGGAGTGGACGGCTGTGATTGATTCGTATAATCCTAATAATATTGCCAAACTACAAAAGCCAAATTACAGGTTTAACTATGCGAATGAAGAGATATGGACATTGCTGTCTGATGCAAACTATCGAACTATTGAAGTAGAAGGGGTAAGTTCTCTTGATCCATCTCAAACGACTTTACCTAAAAGCTGGAAGCAGTTACCAGCTTATTTGGTGGAAGAGGGAAAAACTTTTTCCATTAAAGAGTTGTATAAAAGTGCCAAACAACAGCAGAAAAATGAGTTGGTATTGCAACGTAAAATGTGGCTCGATTTTGATGGACAAGGTTATACGATAAGTGATAATATTGATGCGACCATTTCTCAAGTACGCCGTTTGGAAGCAACGAATATTTTAGACTTGGCTTCAGCCTCCATTAACAATCAACCCACCCTCATTACTACACTTGATAAAAGCGTTCAAAAAGGGGTAGAACTTCGTGAACAAAATATGCAAATCATAGCTTCAAGTCGTTACGAAGGTGAGATTGGACGCATTCCTGCTAATGGTTGGGATGAGAAGTTTTCGACTGTGAGTACAATCTTAAATCTTCCTCCTGGGTGGCAACTTTTTGCTGCTTTTGGGTCGGATAACAAAACAACAGCATGGTTAGACAAATGGAACTTGATGGACATTTTTTTGGTGTTACTTCTGGGCATTGCGATTTATCAACTCTACGGTATAAAATGGGCTGTACCTGCAACTTTATTTCTAATTTTATTGTGGCATGAGTATGATGCTCCTACAATTATTTGGTTGATTGTCTTAGCTTTGGTCGCGATGCTTCGTGTTGTTAGTGAAGGACGATTAAAAAAAGTATTAAAGTTTTTGATGGTTGCTACGGTGGCAATCGCTGTATTACAAGTATTGAGTTTTTCTGTTTATGAGATACGAACAGCGTTATATCCTCAATTAGAAAAAGAGTACTATGGCAATTTTGCTAATGACAGTTACACTGATAAAAGTATTCAAAGAGAGGTTTATCAACAGGTTCAAGATGATTCCTTACAAGAAGAGGTGATGGTTGCTCCAAATGTTCAGCAATCGTACCCAAGAAAAAGTATCTCTTCTTCGAATGTTTATGCTCCCTCTCCTAAGCAATCCTATAGTAAAAAGTTCAAAGAGAAGGATTATTCACAAATCATGCAAAACCGAATTGACCCAAATGCTGTGGTACAAACAGGCATAGGAAAACCCAAATGGAAATGGCATTCTCACCGATTTACTTGGCAAAGTGGGGTGGGAAGTAGTGACCGTTTAGAGCTGTGGTTGGTTTCTCCAATGCTCAATAAGTTTTTGAAAGCATTGAATATTATGGGAATGCTTTTTTTACTCTATATGTTTTTACGTGAATTTAGGCATTCCATGTTGCCAAGTATTAAAGCCAATATGGGCGTAGGCAATGTAGGAAAAATGGCATTGTTTGTTTCTTTGTTACTCATCAATCCAAATCAACTTCAAGCCGATATGCCTTCTGAAAAGATGTTAACCCAGCTTAAAGAGAAGCTAATGGTTGAAGCACCCTGTCTACCTAATTGTGCTTCAATTGAAAGTTTAGAGGTACTGATAAACGATGAAGTGATGAACATAAATATGGAGATTTCAGCAGGAGCAGATATCTCTGTACCCCTTTTAGCTAATCGTAATATGTGGTTACCCCAAAAGGTATTGGTTGACGCTAAGGAAGATGTGAATTTAAATCTTGATAGCAGTGGGGGACTTTGGCTTAGGCTGAGTAAAGGCGTACATAAAGTTACGTTAAGTGGAAGCATCAAAGGACATCATCAGCTTATGCTCTCTTCACGCTTAGCCATTCATAACTTTAGTGCTAAGGTGAACAATGCAATGTGGCGAGTGGGTAGCGACCATAAAAGCTACATTGAAATTAGTAACCTAAATATCGAAAACCAAAAAGCCAAAGAAACAAGTAAAATAGAGCCATTAGTTGAGCTAGAACGAACCTTCTATTTTGGTCAGCGTTGGTATGTTGACACAAAGGTGAAACTTTTAAATAAGATTGATAAGCCTTATAGTTTGATGTATGAATTATTGCCCAATGAGTCGATACTCGATAAAGAGATAGAAGTTAAAGGCAATCAAGCTGTTTTACATTTGAGTAATAAAAAACGTAGCCATAGTTGGCGTTCTTCTTTAGCTATCACTAAAGAGTTAGCCTTAAAGGCAAGTAACAAAAATCAACTTTTGGAAGTATGGCAAATGGACATCGCGTCTATATGGGACATGACTTATAAAGGGATTGAACCCATAGAACAGTTGAAAGTGGGGGCTAGGTTAATGCCTCGCTTTAAACCTTGGCACGATGAGATCTTAAGTCTTACTTTAGAAAAAGCCAAAGCTGTCAAAGGCGAGAGCCTTACCATTGAGTCGAGTAAAGTAAAACTTTCACAATCAGCACGTTATCGTGATGTGACCTTAGATTTAAGTCTGAAGAGTTCACAGGCAGGGCAGTATGTGATTAGCTTGAATTCAGCTACTAAGTTAAAGCCGACAGTAATTGATGGTCGAACACACTATTTAAAAATTAGCGAAGGAAAAGTTTCGATTCCCTTACAAGCAAAAGCACAAAAGGTCAAACTTTCCTGGCGAGAAGAGATGCCTACCAATGTTCAATATGACTTCTCAAACATTGACCTGGGTAAAACGAGTACAAATAACAGTATCGAACTTACTTTAGCTCAAAACAGATGGATACTCTGGACAAATGGACCATTATTAGGACCAGCTATTTTACTTTGGGGGGTGTTGTTAGCTGTATTACTTTTTGCTGTGGTATTGGGACGGATTAAAGGCAGTCCTTTAAAAACAAGGGATTGGTTATTGCTAGGGGTTGGGGTGAGTACGAGCAGTGTGATGATTATGCTACCGATTATTGTGTGGATATTTACCTTACGTTATAGAGAGATTAAAGGCGACGCTTTAATCGGTTGGAAACGTAATTTTACGCAAATAGGCTTAGTATTTTTGACACTCATTGCCATTGGAACGATTATTGGGGCTGTATCGGGAGGACTCTTAGGAAACCCAGAGATGATGATAACGGGAAATAACTCTTATGATAATCATCTAAACTGGTACAGTGACCGTATTAGTGGCATTGTTCCTGAACCAACGGTGGTTTCGGTCTCTATTTGGTACTACCGAGCCTTGATGTTACTTTGGTCTATTTGGATTGCTTTTTCATTGATTAAATGGTTGAAATGGGCTTGGGCTGTCTTTAGTCAAGGGGACATGTGGAGTAAGAAATTAAAAGAGCTAAGAAAGTAAAGAGGCACAGAGTAGAGACTATTGGAAACAATCCATAAGAGATAGGAATGAGGAGGATGCTGTAAATGACTAAAATCATTTATTCCTGCTATTATCTTAATAGAATGAAATTAAAAGGTTGAAAGTATGTTAAAAATTTTTACGTTGGTGATGATGCTGAGCAGTGTATTGTTTGGAAATGTGGGCATTGTCAAAAAAATGACGGGTAAGGTTCAGGTTAAAAGAGCCAAGGAACTCATCTCCCTTAGAAGTGGTAGCTTTTTGAAAAATGGGGATGTTCTTCTGACCAAAGCTAAAAGTTCTGTGGGACTTGTTTTTGATGATGGTACACGTATTTCATTTGGTGAAAACGCCATTTTTATTATCAACAAATTCAAAGTCGAGCCAAATGCAAAAGAGTCCGATGTTGACCTAAAACTTGAAAAAGGTAAAGCTTCTTTTTCCTCTGGTAAAGTAGGAAAAATAGCACCTGAATCGGTTAAGTTTCGTATTCCCCAAGGAGTAATTGGTATTCGTGGTACAAAGTTTGTGGTGGAGGTAAAATAGATGATAAAAAACGTTCTCTTCATGACTTTTATAGTGTTTGCTTTGACAGCTTGTTCAAAAACAACGGTTGTTTTATTAGAAAGTGGAAAAAGTCAAAATGCAATTTTAGTGAGCAATGAAGCAGGGGAAACTAAAATTGACAAAGTAGGGGATTATGTCGACTTGACCGATGAGAAGAAGAAAGCAAGTCAAGTTAAAAGCATGTCTAAAAAGGAGTTGGAGGCTAGATTTTCAAAAGTTTTAGCCATTGTCCCTGAAGAACCCATTAGCTATATTTTATATTTTAAACCAAACTCTACGGAATTAACAACAGCTTCTGAAAGTACATTCAAAGAAGCTTTAAATTCAATTAAAGCACGTAGCCCTTGTATGGTGGATATTATTGGTCATACAGACACAGTTGGTTCACATGAAGCCAATAGAAAAGTTTCATTGAATCGTGCAAATCGTATTAAAGAAATAATTCAAAATAAAGAAATGAAGGTATCTTCCTTAGTGGCTAAAGGGTATGGTGAAGAAGACTTATTGGTGCAGACACAAAATAATAAAGCCGAAGCCAAAAATAGAAATGTAGAGATATTTATCAAATAGTTGATGTGGAATTTTTCGAGGACACTTATTGTTATTATTGTCATTTTAATTATGCATGTTTATTTTTATAACAGTCAGTATATCAAAAAAATTGATTATAAAATATATGATTCAATAAGTGTTATCACTGGTCATTTTCAAGAGACTTCAAGTGCCTATAGTGTGGTGGTTGAGATAGATGAAAAAAGCATTCAAGAGTTTGGGCAATGGCCCTGGTCAAGATTAATAGATGCACAGCTTCTTAATTCTATTTATACTTTGTCACCTTCGGCGATAGGATTAAGTGTTCTTTTTCCTGAAGAAGATCGTTTGTCACCCCATGCCATACAAACGTTTTATGAAAAATATTTTGAAACAAAACTTGATTTAAGTGGTTTGGCACTGGAGCTTCGCGATAATGATAAGCTTTTAGCTGAAATGATAAAGAAAACCAATACAACCCTTCCTATTTTATTTCAAAACAGTGCGTATTCAGCTCAAAACTGTCAAAAAATGAGTTATAAAAATAATATGTTTTCTACGATAAAAAAAGCATTTGAAGTAGAAGGACTTCTTTGTAATCACCCTCTTGTACAGCAAGACATTCAAAACTTTGGTTTCATTAATGCTTGGACAGATAGTGATGGTATCTTTAGAAGAGTTCCTCTGTTTATGAAGTATGAACAAGAGGTTTTTCCCTCTTTGGCTTTGGCAACGCTGTTAAGCTTTTATGGGGATGTTGAGTTCAATAAAGATGAAGAGAGTGTTTTGATTAACTTTTCACAGAGTAAACCTAAAGTGATATCTGCTTCAGATATTTTACAGGGTAAAGTTTTAAAGAAAGATATTCAGGGAAAAGTAGTGCTTGTTGGTTCATCCGTTGTTGGCTTAAATCCAGCACATAAAATTGCGACCAATTCATATGTTTCAAACAGCATGATTCATGCGATGCTAGTAGATAATATCTTAAATGATACATTTTTGCTACAGCCAGAATATTATAAAATAATCAATATTATGCTCTCTTTTTTACTCTCATTGATGGTATTTTTATTATTATCTAAAAAACACTATTTTTATATTTTTATTCTTCTCTCGATTATCACTCTTTTTAGCAGTGCCTATACATTTTTGAGTTATATGCAAGGGGTTTATGTCTCTATAGGGTATTTATGGATTTCATTTATCTCTTTTTTTATTATTTTGATGCTTTATCATTTAAAAGCCATGAGTAAAGAACAACAAGAACAAGAAAAGTTTTTAATTCGCCAAAGTAAACTGGCTTCAATGGGCGAGATGATTACCATTATTGCCCATCAATGGAGACAGCCTTTGTCTACGATTAATGGGATTGTTCTTAATATGGATGTTGATTACCGTCAAGAAAAACTTGATAGAATTAAACTCAATAAATATTTAGATGAAATAGAAGGAACAACAGCTTACTTATCTAAGACCATTAATGACTTTACGGATTTCTTTTCAAAAAATAAACAAGCACAGCATTTTAACCTTGGCACCATTATTAACCAAGCCAAACACTTATCAGCGATCTCTTTAAGTAAAAACATCTCTTTTATTCATCGAAATAGTGATAATATTGAAATCAATGGTTATCCTTCAGAATTAATTCAGTCTCTTTTGGTGCTTTTTAATAATGCTATTTATATTTGTGAAGAGAAGATGGAGCATATTGGGGAAGGAAAAATCTTAATTGATATTAAACGCTTAGAAAAAAGTGTGCTTATCTCGGTAGAAGACAATGGAGGTGGTGTGGCTAAAAAAGACATGAAAAAAATATTTAATCCTTATTTTACCACTAAAGATAAAAATCATGGAACAGGTCTTGGGCTTTATATTTTAAAGATGATTGTAGAAGACAGCATGAACGGTAAAGTTTCACTACGTAACGGTAAAGAGGGGGCTGTTTTTAGTTTGGAGATACCAATTAACAGATAGTAAAGAAAACAGAATAAAAGTGAGTAATAAGAATAAGATAAAAAATTCTTGAAAATAAATTAGAGGAAAATACTCTATAAGTATAGAATCTTTAGAAAATATCCAAGAGTTACTTTTAAAAAATAGGCTATGAAAAAAGTCAAAACTTTTTAAAAAATTGAAAGAGAGTAAAATAAACAGGATATTGAGAATAACCCCAATACGAATAATATATTTGATAATCGTTCTAAAAGTAGTGAATAAGATAAGAATACTTAACGCAATAGAGTAAATCCAAAGCCTATAAGTGGTTTCTAAAATATTTTTAACATCTAATAGGTGTCTTCGCTCATGAAGGGTATAGTGGTCTAAGTCTATGAGTGTTATGTACTTTTGATGTAGTAAATATGTCCACGTGGCTTCTTGAAAAATAGGCTCTTTTAGCTCACTTCCTAAGGGCGAATGAAAAGAGTGAAGTAAAAGCTCAAAAACAGATAAATAGATACTTATAATCACAATAAGGGCTAATATAAAATAAAAAAATATTTTTACCATTTAAGTGCTAAACTAAGTTCATATTTTCTCTCTTTATTGCCTATATAATCTTTTAACTTATAGCTATGTAGGCTAATACTAAAAAGTGAATAATCATATTCAATACCATAAAGTAGGGCATTATATAAGAGACCTGTATTGAGTTTTAACTGCTCATTAAAAAAAGCGTGTGAAAGATGGATTCGTAATGAATCTTCAAAAGTTGAATTGGCTTGATTTTTAAAAATATCCAAATAGTCAATATTTAAAGTAGCCTGTTGATAAGGTTCTAATGACCCCCCGATGTTGGTAGTTGTTGGAACTTTTCCAACTGTTTGAGTTAAGTCATTTCCAATATCTAAGACAGAGAGGCTTAATGTAGGGTTTAAGCTATGTTGAAAACCTTCATAGAGTATACCTGCATCTAAAGCTGTTGTTGTTTCACTCTTTGCATATTCATTATTAAAATAGTCTTTCAAACTATTATTGTTTAGCATATCATTAATAGAGTAGTTGTAATTTTTTTGGGTTTTTTTAATGGACTTTAGATTTAATCCATAGTGAAAATTTTCATGTTGCAAAGCAACTGTTCCTAAAATAATTCTATACTTTTCCATGGCACTTTCCATTGCTCCTTTTGAACCAAACCCACTATGAGGAATAAAGTAAGCATCAAGGGTATTAGCAATGCCTAAAGACCATGAAAATTGCTCACGATTTTGATAGATAGAAGAAAAGTTATTGGCTGATACACTAAGAATATTACCGATGTTTTCATTAAGCAGTTGAGAAATTTCTTGGTTTTTGTTCTCACTAGAGGAAATATTTCTCAACTCTTTCAGAAAATCATAACTCTTATCATCTAATAGAAGCGAAAAGTCGGCAAAAGTGGCATGTATTTGGTTATCTTTACTTAAAGAAGAGAGCTTTGCTGGATTTAAAAAGATGGCATTGTGATTGCCACCTCTTTGAGTTAATGTTGTGTTTGGGCTTTGTGCCTTTAAACTACTGAGTGCTAAGAGAAGTAAAAATATTCTTTTGCACATGTTAGTTTGTTCTTAAATAGGTTGAGAGATTATCCAAGCCTACCGTACCTTGGCTTGAACCTGTAATATTTTCAAGGTAGTTTTCTACGGTTTTTTTTGTCTCATCTCCACTTGGGAAAAGAGCTTGAATATTCGCAACCTGTTCTAAGCTTTGTTTAATACCCATAATATCACCATTGGCATCTAATGTTGGACAAGGAAAGAGGGTTATGCCATCACTAGGACTACTACTAATGTTAAAGGTTTTATTACAGACCCCCGAGGTTAAAAGAGGGGTATTATTATTTGCTTTTGAGCTAATTAGTTGGTAAAAACTTTGGTAACCATTTGAAGCATTTCCTACATCTACTTCTATGAGTGTTGTGTTATGCTCTCTACCATTTTTAGTAAATATGATTCGTCCTTTATAGGAATAGAATGTTCCATTTTTACAACTCTCTTTGGGGTCATTGGCATAAACAACAGCACAAGCAGAAGCTTCTGCCTTGTCTAAAACCCCATTTCCATTTAAATCATCAGAAGAGTTAATATCAACGCCATTGGCCCATTTTTGGATGGTCGTTGGATTACCCCCAAAAAGAAGTTTGACGGAGTTTGTTAAGGAGGTTAAGCGAACTAAGCCAAGGTTGTAACAACTATTTTTTTCTATTTGTGTTAAGGTACTCGTATCATTACAATCCAAACCATCAACAATATTACTGTAGTAAGTATCGGCTAAATTTAAATTTTTAATGGTTTCCAATGCATCGTTATTTTTCGTAATGTTGTTCACAAAATCATTAAAACTACTCGTATTTCCTTCGTTCATGGCTACAGTAATATCAAATACCGTATAGCCACTCGTTCCTACATAAGCTCCTGCAATGTTCATATTGACCGTATCATCATCTAAAGAGGAATAGCTATCTCGACTATTGAGCAATTGATTAAGTACAAAAGCATAATCTGCATTGTCTAATGCCTTTTGAATTCCATCTTCTGTTCTGGGATAATCTGAACCTGAATTTTCAAATATATTAGTAACTTCTATCGTTAAATTGGCTTTATCACTTTCTCCAGCTTTATTAGAGGCACTGTATTGTAGATAATAAACATTTGTGGACTCATAATCTAAATAACTTAATACATGTAAGTCTCCATCCGTATCTGCTTCAAATTTGTTGTTTTCATAACCATAAATAGTAATTTTTGATATATTAGAGTCCCCAGAATCACTAATGGTTAGTTTTCCAATCAAACTTCCAATAGAGGTATTTTCAGGAGTACTAATACGAACCTCTTCAACGATGGGTTTAATATCAGCTACATCTTGGATTTGGATTTCAATTTTTACAGTATTGCTCTCTCCAATACTGTTGGTTGCTTGTGCTTCAAAAGCATAACTTTTTCGTGCTTCATAATCAAAACTTTGTTGAGAAAAGAGTTCTCCTTGATTTGTTACACTAAAGTATTGGCTATCTTCACCCATAAGGGTATAAGCAGTAATAGCACTCGTGCCTTCACTTTCAAGAAGAATAGTCCCTATCAAGCTATTTGTTCCATTATTTTCATTGACAGATAAATTGGTGTCTTTGAGTTGAGGAACTTCTGGAATCGTTTCATTTACATCAAGTACTTGAATCAAAAATGTTTTACTATTACTATTAAAATAGCTATCAGTGGCTTGAATGGTTAATTCAAAAATATTGTCTTGATTATTGTCTTGTGGATTTTCAAAATCTGCTTTTGAGACAAAAGAGAGTTCTTGCGTTGTGTCATTATAGTTAAAGCTATTGGCATCTGTACCTAAAAGTGTAATTTCTAGGGGTGATATATCATTAATTTGGATTTTTTGTACAAATTGCAAGTTTTCATTAATCTTAATTTCGCTGCTGTTGTTTTCAAAGGTTGGTGCATCAAAATCAGAACTTCTATTATTTAAAATATCATCAATCACTTTAGAGACTTTATGTTGATACTCTGTAAAAAGTTTCTCTTTATCTGTTACAGGGTTATATTTTAAAATATCTTCTATACCAATAAAACCATCACCATTAATATCTTCTTCAATAATTTTTTGAGCGAGTTCTTGCATTTTATCTGTTAGTTCACTATTTTCTAAACTAAGAGAACTTATGAGTCGTTGATAGACTATTTCACTAACTACACTGACCGTTGCTGTTTGTATACTTTTAAGGTGTTGTCCCAAAACTAAAAGGTGAAAGAGACCTTGATTAGCAGTTGATTGTGTGTCAATTATTCCATCATCATCAACATCAAAATCTTCTCCTCCACTCACTTCATAAAGATAAAATTTGTCATCTTCTAATTTTTCTAAATAAAGATTAAAGTTTCCAATACTCTTTATGTCTGTACCTTCACTTGTAGTAGTGGTGGCTAAAAGTTTTCTTTCAACTTTATTTAATTCATAAAGTTTAACGGTTGCTTTTGCAAGAACGCCGAGTTGAGCTTTTCCAAAATTATTAACAATAATAGAATCGTTATCATCAGAAGTTTGATTATTATCAGGAGTTGTGACATTTACATCATCAGAAGTTTGATTGTTATCAGGGGTTGTGACATTCACATCATCAGACGTTTGATTGTTATCAGGAATTGAGATGTTGACATCATCAGAAGTTTGATTATTATCAGGAATTGAGATGTTGAGATCATCAGAAGTTTGATTATTATCTGTATCAAGAGGAGTAGTACTAGCACTCCTTTCTCCTCCACATGCCGTTAAAAAAGTAAGAATAATTATAAAGTATATGTTTTTCATTTCTCTACTCCCTTGGCTCAATAACTAAGAATGGTGTCGCATAGTTTTGATAGTCATCAATGTAGTTTTGTAACCATGTAGGCACAAGTACTTTTTTCTGAATTTTCTCTATTGGGTCAAAGTTAAATGTCTCTACAGGGGTATTTAAATCTTTATTAAATCCATAAAATGCCCCATCTTCAGCAACCACAATGGCACGTACATTATGATAATCACTGGCATTGTAATCGACACCATTAACTGTTTTGGCTTCAAAAGAGAAGTCTGTCATGCTTTTGGCTTTTCCCGTAACAAGGTTTAGCACATTCAATCTATCCATGCCTTCATTCACAAATTTACTCATAAACGTTGCTTGTCGCCATACATAGACCCCAATGGTATTACCCCCATCTGGCATTTTGGTTCGCCACTCAGGTACTACCGTACTCATGCTACTTTCACCATCTCCTAAACTCACATAAAAGTCACCATTTTTAGTTTTACTTAGTTTTGATTCTAAAAGCCCTTGTAACTCTCCAGCACGATAATCTTCTTCTCCAAACGTACCTTCGGCTGGTCGCCACCAAAGAAGATACATGGTTTGTTTATGTGTCACGGTTTCTTTATTAGGCTCATGATTAAGCGTAATGTTAAAGAGGACATTCGAAGAGTTCTCTTCTACCACATAAATACGTTGTTCTTCTTGATTTAAGAAGTAGAGCCAACCTTTATCAGCTCGTCTGTACATCGTTGTCCAATCTGCATTGAAGCCTTCTATCTCTCCAATGTCTTGAATGCTTCCATTGGTATCGAGTTTTTTAAGCATAGAGGTATTTCTATCGGTAAAGTAAAGATAAGCAGGAGGTAAAGTAGCATTTGGTTCTGGGACAATATAGTCTGAAGTCACCGTAACAGGAACCGTTTGTACTGAACTTGGATTGAGTCCATCTGTTACTGTAAAGGTAAAGTTTTGGTCTCCTCTGTCTCCTAAAATGGCATAAGCTTTTAATTTAGCAGAAACAAAGTCTTGGTACTCTAGGGCTAACATCGAATCATTAAAGGTATGTTCTGTCGTTCCTGAACCTGAAATAAAGGCTTGAGAGAGTTCTTCATCAGCATCCGACCAAGTAATATTAACGGAGTTATTATCTTCATCTTTGATGTACCCAGGCTCATCATACTCTTTAAGCACAATGGCTTGAATAGGGGTTGTGATATTGGCTTCTTGATTGGTCATGCTGATATTATTTAGCCAGTTTGAAACAGCTGTATAAGCATCAGTTCCTTCTGTCATATAGCCACTGTGTGCTTTGATGGTATCATTCAGTGGGATTTGATCACCATTAGAAGCTTTATAATAACCACGAGCATAGACCAAGAGTTCAGAGTTGTCGATATCATTGAAATCAATACGGTGTAGTGCTGAACCCAGTGTTCGACTCATTGAAGTTCTTAAATTACTTTGCCAACTATATTGAGAGTATTTCGTATCGCCTTTATTGGCTAAGTAGCGATGAACTACAAAACGTGTTTCAGTATTTCTTAGTAAAACATTATCATTAAAGCGTTTTTCTTTTGGTTTAACATCTTCAAAACCATTATCATTCATTCCACCTGAAGTATGATTATTATGGCAAGAGTAACAATTTGCAACCAATGCCTGGTACGCTTTTTGTGCTTGAGGGGTATTGGTACTTAAACTATTTTTGATAAAGCTAATTTTGTCAGAAAGCCCAGCAGCCAATCGTGTTGAACCGTAGGTAATGATTGCTTGGGTATCTTCACTCGACCAGTGTTTAGAGTGGTCATAAAGTGCATTGACTCTGTTGATTTCACTAAGTACATTTTCACTGTACTTTGCACCATAATCATTATTTCGGTCTAAATCTCTACTGGAAGTATTAGAATGCTCCTCATCTTCAGGAACGGTTAAGTCATCATTTAAAAGAAGACTCCATAAAAATGGTGCAGGGTGATACTCATCATCCATTCCCATTGGATTAATGGACGTGTAGTTATAAGGGAAAACCTCTTCGCTATCAGGCATTTTATGTGCCCCTAAAACAAAGTTTCTATAGGTTGCATTCATCACAGATATTCCTGTCATATTAGAGAGGTTTAATTTATCCGTAGCATTATGACAACTAATACACGAACCTCCACCATTTAGTGCAGGTTTGGCAAAGAGTGGTGCAATGTTTTTTTGAAAATCAGGAATTTCATTGGTTGCATTGTATTCACTAATATCTTTATCAGTATTAATAACATCAGCTAAATTTCCTTTCATTTTTGTTTGGGCTGTGGAGACATAATTTTCAAAATGGTCAATAACATCTTGGTTTCTATCTTGATGACATTGATTACAGGCATTCACACGGTTTTTGACAAAAGAGACCTCTTGTCGTTCTACTCTAATGGGTAACCATAGATTGTTTGCATTTCCACTTCCATCGGTAAATTCAAATTTTTTATTAACTTTCCAAACATAGAGACCCTCTTTTAAAATTACGCCCAATGAACCATCAGCTTCTGTTTCAATCATACGGCTAGAAGGAATAGTAAGTTCTTGTGAATCTTCAAGTCCAATGGCATAAGAGTCTGAAAAGTGGTGAGAAGGAACAAAGAACTGCATACGAATATCTTTTGTATCAATGCCATTGAGTTGGTTTTGTACTCCATTATTAGAACGTCCTAATGTTTCAACTAAAAAACCAGATTTTCCATTAAGGTTGTCATTGGTAAAAGAGATTCTATTTTCACTTAATTCTGTAACGCCTGGAGCAACGGTTTTACTTACAGGAGGATAATAGCTTCGGGGTTGCATAAAATGGTAATTATCAGCACTAATAACCATTTTTCCTGATGAACTGTCTACTGTTGCATTAATGTCTTCAGGATAGTCTTTAATATAAATTCCATAAGAACTGTCCACATCAGCTCGGTAAGCATAAGCAAAACTTTCATCATTATAGTGTTCTGGATTTCTTGCAAGATTATATTCAACACCAGAAGTGGCATCAAGTTTTGAAAGGGAGATGGCTGGGCTTCGTAAATCAAGTACAGCGCGTTTGGTCATTAAAATGTCACCTTCACCAATAAAACTTCCCATGTTTCCTGTTCGTGTGGCTTGACCCATTAAGATATAGTCTTTGTACGGTCCACTCTTAACTTGACGAGCTTGATAAATATTGGCTTGTGAGTTATCAGGTCGTGCCTCTTGACCATAAAACATAAAGTTATCACTGCCATCTATTTGCATTTTCCATAGTGAAAAACGATTCACCGTTGCCTGATGCTCCCACTCGGTAAAGACAACCAAAGGAATGTTTCCCTCTTGATTAATTACCACGGGTTCAGTTTGGTGGGAGTTATTAAACCCAATTCTTGTGATTGAACCTGTGACTGTATCTAACTTATGAATTAAAGGTGCAGGGGCACGGTCATATTCATCAAGCATGACAGCAGAAGTTTTATAATTCATTGGAATATCATCTTTGGTAACAGTTTTAGAAATTATCAGCATTTCATGATTGGTCTCTTCATCATTTCCAATATAAGTAGGATAAGAGTAACTTACGGAGTAGTCATGAGTAATTGGGGTAATTTTTTTAGTGGAGATGTCCATTTTAAAAATACCTAAATTCCTATTTGGATTTAAATCATTGGCTTTCAAAGTATCATTAGGGTCAAAAACTGGTTTACTCATCGAAATGTAAAGGCTTCTCCCATCAGGAGCCACATCAAAACTTTGAATTCTTACTTTCTCAACATCCGAACACTCATTATCAAGTGCTGGATAAATTTGCCATGTCTTATAGCTTCCATCTTGCTCTTTTCGTGAAACCAAAAGTTTATCTTCAAAACCTGTATCATCATATCCTTCTTCAGGAAAACGTAAATCGGTTCGAGCATCGAGTTGTGCCCAAGCAATATAAAACAAATCAGGGTGGGTACGCCCATCATCTTCATGATTTGAAATGGCTGTTTTGGGTATAAAATCAGCCCCATCAAGCACTCCTTGAATGGGTGCACATTCAGTGATATCAGCTGTACCACTTTCAACCGTTTTATCGGTACTTGAAATACACCCTATTAAAAATATCCCGTAGAATATTACAATTATTATCTGGTAAAATTTTTTCATTACATCTCCTCAATTATGTCCCTAATAATAGGAAGAGATAGATTTAATGTCTATTAAATTTCATAAATTTATTAAATTAAATTTTTTTTTAATGAAAAATTCAGATAAAGCTGTTAAGTTCTATATATAAAATAATATAATTTTTTTTAACATTTTAAATCCAAAGCTTTTGATGCTCCACAATATAATCCCCCACCCGAAAAGAATTGGCATAAATAGTCCAAGTATAGGTTACCGAGCCTCCTGTAGGCATAAATGAACCATCGGTGACAAAGAGGTTTGGTACTTCATGGGCTTGACAATATTTGTTGAGTACCGAAGTTTTAGGGTTGTCTCCAAAACGGCAACCTCCTGCTTGTAGGTTGGGTGGTGGAGCAGGAGAGATGGAAGAGATAACGTCAGTAGCTCCCATTTTCTTTAAGACATTTTCAGCTTTTTTAGCCAAATATTTGCCCACTTCCACATCGCGTTCATGTGCTCCAATACGAATGTTGGCAACGGGGACACCGTAAATATCTTTGTAGTTCTCATCCACCGAGACAAAACAGTTATCTGTGGGTAGCCAGTCGTTAAAGACTTCAAAATTGAGCTGTTTGGTTTTATTTATTTTGTGGTAGATGTTCTCTTGAAGCTCTTTGCCCCAGAGCAGTTTTCCATTTTTAAAACGCTGTTTGGTCGCTTTACTCATGGGGTTGGCGTGTTCAAATAAAAAGTCCACAATGCCCCCTTTGACCTCTTTGCCATTTTCTTCATAAAAGTACCAATCACAAAGGCTTCGGTTGACAAAAAGTCCCTCTACCATCAGCTCTTTGAGTGCCATGGCGTTTTCGTCAAATTGACCAGAACCCACACCTCCAGCAGAAAAGAGCAGGTTTTTACCTACTTGGTTGCTGTTGTTGGCAAGACCATTGGGAAAGTTTTTGGACTTGGAGTTTAGAAGCAGACGCGAACTCTCTACGGCTTGACCAGCCACAATAAACAGTTTGGCTTGAATGCTTTTTTCTTTTTTTGTCTTAGTATCTACATAAAGAGCTTCTACTACTTTTCCATTTTGCTCAATCAGTTGTTTCACAAAAGCATGGGGAATGATGCTAAAGTTTTTTTTGCCTAACATTTTTTTGCCTAACATGGGTTGTAAAAGAGAGGCTCTAGCACTCCCCTTTGCCCCTGATGAACAGCCGTAAGAGCCACAATAGTTCGAGTAATAACAGTTGTCACGTTCTCCTTTGGACTTGGACAAAATGGCACGGGGCGTTTTGTAGGGAACATAACCCAATTTTTTACAAGCCTCATCAATTTTAGAACTAATAGGATGTTCTTCCAAGGCAGGGTAGGGAAAGGTTGGGGTGCTTCTTGGTTCGTGGTATTTAAATGGCGTTACTTCTCCCGAAACTCCCACCAAACGTTCGACTTCTTCATAATAGGGTTCAAACTCTTCATAATTTGTGACCCAATCAACCACATTTGCCCCCTCTATTGCTCCGTAAACTGATTTGAGTCTAAAGTCATTGGGTTTGAGCCTATGAAAATACCCTGACATAAAGTTGGAAGAGCCTCCTACAATGTTTCCGTTAAAATAAGTACGTTCGGTGTCACGGGTTGAGGTTTTTTTCCATCCTCCATTTTGGTAGCTCTCTATGGTGTGATAGGCATCTTTAAAAGCAGGGGTGACAATTTCACGTTTGCAATAAGCTATTTCATCTTTAGAAAAGTCTTCTTCTTTAAAAAAGCCCCCTCGCTCTAGCATGACAACATTCATTCCAGCTTCTACCAGTTTGTGAGCCACGCCTGAAGCACCTGCTCCTGTGCCAACGATACAGACATCATAGTTCATATTACTTCTCCTTGTGTATTTTGTGCAAACGGTACTTTGGGTTGAGGGACACCTGCATGATGATGAAGCCATTTCCAACCCGATTCATTTTTATTGCCACCATAAACGGGACTGGACAAGAGGGCCTCTAGGGTAAAGTAGAGTACAAAAGCAACCCAGTTTTCACCTATATTATGCTCTTGGGTAAATTCTCTTAAGCGTTCATCTTGTTTTTGGGGAGGTAGGGTTAAAAAGTCATTATACTCATTCATAAGTTCTTGTGCTCCACGTTGTAAAAAAACCAAATCTGACTCTAAGAATGAGGAGTGCATGGCTACCGTGGCTAGATAAGTGGTTGCCCCAAATTCACTGGCTGAAGGAGCTGATAACCCTTTAGGAAAAAGTACTTCTTGTACGGAGGCTAAAGTTTTAAATAGGTCTATTTTGATGTTGCTTTTTGCACCTTGGGGAAGCAGTGTTAAGGCTGTTCCTGCAAGGAGAGTAGAGGCTATAAATACACGTCTGGTTATTGTTTTACGATTTGGCATTTAGTGCCTCACTGTATTGAATTTTAATTCTTATCATGCGTAAAGTATAACCAAGAAATAGGTAGAAGTTGTTATCTTTTTAGAATTTTTATAAAAGAAATTTTTTTTCTTTAGGTTTATGCTTTATTTAATTTTTTATTTTATAATCGGTCTAAAAATTTAAAATAAAGAAGAAACGGATGCATATAATTATTTGGCTAAGGTTTATAAGTGGTTTGCTGTTGTTGGTACTTTTAATTTTTATAAGTATGGAACAAGTCATTGCCCAAAAAACATCTTATGAAGAGAATGCTTCAAGGTATTCTTTACAAGAGCATGAGAAGATAAATAGCAATAAAAAGTTTATATCTTGTGAAGTTCTATTATAATAATCGATAAAATATTTGAAAAGAGAGGGTGAGTATGTTGAAAATTTTAATGCTAGAGGATGATGAGGTGATTGCAAACTTGCTCATGCGATATTTGGCACAATATGCCAAAGTGACGCATAAAATTCAGCCTTTAGAGGCGTTGGAGTTACTCGATGAGCAAAAGTTTGACATTATTATTTTGGATTTAACCTTGCCTCAACTTGATGGCTTGGAGGTGTGTAAGCTGATGCGAAAAGTCTCTAATGCCAAGATTATTATCTCTTCAGCACGTTCAGATATTAATGATAAACTTTTTGCTTTGGAAAATGGGGCTGATGATTATTTACCTAAACCTTATGACCCTCGTGAATTGTATGCACGTATTAAATTGCTTCATGCACGTCAAGGTGGAACTGAAGACAAAGATTCTAAATTTAAACTTGATACGAATGCTTGTCTTATTTATAAAGAGGGTAAAGCTTTGGAGTTAACCATGGCTGAATACCAGATTATGCAACTTTTTTTAGAAAACAAAGCCCAAGCTTTTTCACGTGCTGACATTGCGAACTCGGTAGATTCTCATCGTTTTGACTCAGGTATTGAGAGCATTAATGTCTTAATTGGGCGTTTACGTAAAAAAGTAGAACGAGATTATAAACACCCCGAATACATTAAAACGGTGCGTGGTTTAGGGTATAAATTTGATGAATAGTTTAATTTTTAAAGTTAAATTACTAGGAGGATTTTTAGCCCTTTTGGTGACCATTATGGTCTATTTTGGCATGGAGTATGCCATTACTTATGCTAAAGGTAGAGAGATTACCAATTCTATTTTGCTTTACAAAACACTTAAACATGAAACGCCTAGTGTTATTGAAGCATATTTACGCCAAAACTCTTTAGAAGAAATTCATTGGGATGAGGTTGAACATGTTTTAAAAGAAGCAAAGTATGTGATTGAAACGCCTATCTATAGAGAGGTATTTCAGTCGGGAAATATTGGGCTTTATATTTATAAGGGCTATTACTATTACAGTTTTAAGATGCATGGGCAAACCTCTTATTTTAAAAATCTTCATCGAGATGACAACTATATTTTATATTTAACCGTGGCTGTTACCTTGTTGCTTTTTATGTTGTTAAGCATCTATATTTATATTATTAATGCCATTAAACCCATTAAAACACTTTATGTAAAAATTAATCATTTCTCCAATAAACGTGCCAACATTGTGCCAGAGTTATCTTTTAAAAATAAAGATGAAATTGCATTGGTCTCTTCAGAGTTTGATAAAGCTGTTGAACGCATTGAGAAGTTGGAAAAAACGCGTACACTTTTTTGGCGTAACATAATGCATGAACTGAAAACCCCTATGACCCAAGGGGTACTGATGGTGCATCTCTTAGATATTAACGGTGATGAAAAAAATGAACTGCTCATGATTTTTGAACGCATGAAAGAGCAGCTCAATAAGTTAAAACAACTCGAACATCTCTCTGCTGAAACTTTGGAATTAAAATTACAAGAGGTGAATATGATAGATATTATTGATGACATTAAAGACATGATTGATGCTGATGAGCATGCTTTACACTATACACCAATTCAGTCAAGATTTAAAGTCAATACCGAGTTTTTCGTGATAGCCTTAAAAAATTTGATTGCCAATGCCATTGCATATTCACCTGACCATCAAGTATTGGTACTGCATAAAAACAATAAGCTCTATGTCATTAACAAAGGGCAATCTTTACGTTCTAATTTTGAGACTTACACCAAAGCTTTTGTACGCGAAGACTTAAGTAAAAATGGGATGGGCTTAGGGCTTTACCTCTCTAAAGAAATTTTTTTAAAACATCGTGTGAGTATGAAGTATCGCTATTTTCATGAACATCATATGATTATTTTAGACCTTAAAAAGATAAAAGTTTAAATAAAAAGAGGACGTTTATCATTCGTTTAGTTTAGGTTCTAATAGAGTTTACTTTTATGTTTTATAATGCTTTTAGAAATAAAATATAAAAGGAATTAAGATGTCACGATACACACAGAAAATTAGCGTTGCTGCACTACTTGCAACAACACTCTTTACAACAAACCTAACAGCTTCTTCACACCGAGAAGCCCCAGCAATTACCGAGAGTCCTAAAGTGGATGCAACGGATTTTTATATGTTTAACTCGTATGAAACAGGACGAACAGGTTACACCACACTTATTGCCAATTATGTACCCCTACAAGACCCACAAGGAGGACCAAACTATTTTGCCATGGATCCTGATGCTGTGTATGATATTCATGTGGACAACAATGGCGATAGCGTAGAAGATTTAACCTTTCGTTTCCGTTTTAGCAATACCTTAGAAGGGGGAACAGGAAAAACCATTGAAGTTGATGGAAAAACACTCTCTATTCCTTTAAATGCTTTAGGAGCTATTTCAGCTTCTGACTCTTCTAATTTAGGACTTAAAGAGACCTATAAAGTAGAACTCATTAAAGGTGACCGAAAAACAGGAACAACAAGTACCTTAGCCACTTCACTCACCAAACCTTATGATAATGTGGGAAAGAAAACTTTTCCTGACTATAACGCTTATGCCAACAAGTACATTCACTCCGTAGCCATGGAAGGTTGTTCTGCTGGAAACATGAAAGTCTTTGTGGGACAACGAAAAGACCCTTTTGTGGTGAACCTTGGTGAGACCTTTGACCTTGTGAATTATGTTCCTGTAGACAGAAGTTTTGCGCCGTTTGCCACAGCTGGTATAGAGCAGTTAGATAGCAACGATGACTTAAGAGCTAAAAACACCACAGCCATTGCCATAGAAGTACCAACAGCATGTTTACTTTCAGATACAAGTAAAACAACCATTGGGGCATGGACAACAGCATCGTTACCACAAGCCAGAATCTTAAGAGCCAAAGGTCAGTTTGATAAAAACTCAGTACAAGGTGGAGCATTAACACAGGTATCGCGTTTGTCTAATCCATTGGTAAACGAAGTGGTTATTGGTTTAAAAGATAAAGATTTGTTTAACACCTCTGAGCCAAAAGATGATGCACAGTTTATAGACTATGTGACCAATCCTACTTTGCCAGTGATTTTAAATGCACTCTTTTTAGATGCTGTTAATGGGGTAACAGGAGCAGACTTTAAACAGCTTAACCCAACCAACTACCCTAGAAACGACTTAGTCGCTGCCTTTTTAACAGGAATTGAGGGAGTAAATAAAAATGGTTCAGTGGGTGAAATGTTAAGACTGAACACAGGTATTGCTGCCACAGCTAAAGCCAATCAAAATGCCTTTGGGGTTGCTGCTGGTGATTTAGCTGGATTCCCAAATGGTCGTCGTCCTGGTGATGATGTGGTTGACTTAGCGTTGCGTGTGGTTATGGGAGCATTGTGTCACCCTGTGGCTGTAGACTTAGATGGAAGTGGAACAGCTGGAGATGCTGGTGATGTCTTAGGACTTTGTGCTACTACCGATGCTGTAACAGGAACTGTGCCTTATACCGATGGTGCTCCTGTGAGTGCAATGTACTTTAACGATACCTTCCCATACCTTAAAGCACCACTTGCTGGTTCACCTAACTAAAGGATAGATGATGAAACTTTTACAATACCTTCTCATAGCATTTTTGGCTATGGGGTTTTTTACAGGCTGTGGTTCTAGTGATAATGAAGCGAAAACAGATTTTTTTTATGATGTGCAAAATGCACTGCAACAAAACGAAAATGATGAACCTTTAGAGATTCAAGATACCAATGATGAATCAAGTAATTTTGATTCATTAACTTAAAAAAAGAAGCATTTTTGCTTCTTCCCTAAGTATGAGATAGAGGAGTTTTTATCTCCTGTACTCTTCTATCTGATGCTTATATTTTAGAGAAAGGAACTCTTTTGAAACAGCTAATTGTATTTTTACTCTTTGGCACTTTTTTGTTTGCCAAACCTTTTATTCCCCAAGACCTTAACCGTACGCTTTTAAGCCTTGAACAAGATGAGGCTTCAAAAGCCATTGCTTCACTCTTACAAAAAGTTCAAGCCCAACCTAATAATTTAGTTTTGGTAGAAGAATTGGCAACGCTCTACATAGAGACAGCTAAAAAAAAGGCGAATGTTTCTTATATGGGTTATGCCAAAGCCTTGTTAGCTCCTTACTTAAAGAAGTATTCAAACAACACGACTTTCATACTCTATCAAGTCGATATTTTACAATATACCCATGCCTTTGATGAGGCATTAGCACTCCTTGCCCCTTTGACAACCAAAGGCGCTAAAGAGGCAAAAGCTTATCTTATGAAAGCGACCATTTATGAAGCAAAAGAAGAATATGCTCCTGCTCTTCGTGCGTGTAAACAGCTTATTTTACGCTCTTCTGCTTTGCTTTCTGCAACTTGCATTAGCACCATGCAGTCGCATTTAGGAAAACTTGAAGAGAGTTATAGCCTTTTAGAAAAGGTGTATGCCCAAAATAAGCAAGAGCAGGGTAGTGAGCAAGTTTGGGCATTAACTTCTTTGGCTGATATGGCGTATCGTTTAAATCAACAAGAAAAGGCTTTGGCTTATTTTAAAGAAGCATTAAGCATCAATCCTTCTGACCATTTTGTATTAAGACGAATGGCTGAGATTTACTTAGAGAAAAAACGCTATGCCGACGTAAAAACACTTTTAAATGCTTACTCTTTTGTGGATGCACTTTTTCTTAGAGAAACTCTTGCGAAAGAGAAGTTAGGAGAAAATATTATGCTGGAAAAAGAACGCTTAAGTGCGTATCTAAAAGGCTTAACCCTAAGAGATGAAACACCTCATCAAGAAGATCTACCTTATTTTAAAGCGTTAGGATTATTATGAAATTTTTACTATTTATCTTACTTAGCCTGAACCTCTATGCTCATCAAAGTAGTTTAGCACTTATGAATATGGAAGTTAAAGAGAAGAACATTTTAGGTTCATACAAACTTGCCCTCAAAGATGCCCAAGTACTGGTTAATTTAGATAGCAACTTTGATGGACGTGTCACATGGAAAGAGGTTAAAGAGCAAGAGTCTTCTTTAGCCAACAGGATTCAAACACATTTGAGCGTGAAAAATAAGGATGAGGTCTGCTCTTTAAGTCTAAATCCTGTAAAACTGGACGAGCTAAACAGCAATACCTATTTACACTTTGGATTTTTGGCTCAGTGTCAAGAGCCTATTAAAAGGCTTGATTTAAGTTACAGTTTGTTATTTAACCAAGACAGTTTACACAAAGCCTATGCGAACATTCAAGCCAATGGATTAAGCCACAATATTTTGTTGACCGAAACACAATTAAAGGCATCGGTTGATTTAAAAGAGACCTCTTTATGGAGTACGTTTGTGGAGTTTGTGAAACAAGGGATTATTCATATTTTTATAGGTATTGACCACATCCTCTTTTTGGTGGCACTGCTTTTGCCATCGGTACTCTTTTTACGTCAAGGAAGATGGGCTGCCAATACGTCATTTAAAACAACTTTATTCAATGTTTTAAAAATCGTCACAGCCTTTACGGTGGCACATTCTATTACCTTGACCTTGACTATTTTAGGCTTTATTTCGCTTCCGTCATGGATTATTGAATCGTTTATTGCGTTTTCAGTGGTCTTAGCAGCGTTAAACAACTTTACAGGAACAATAGAGAAACGTTTATGGATGCTGGTCTTTGCTTTTGGGCTTATTCATGGTATGGGCTTTGCTTCGGTGTTGATGGATTTGGAGTTAGAAAAAAGTGTTTTAGCCCTTTCGTTACTGGGCTTTAACCTTGGAGTAGAGTTGGGTCAAGTAGCAATTGTGGGTTTACTGGTACCTATGATTTACCTCTTTAGAAATCAGAAATGGTATGTGCCTTTGCTGTTGTATGGGGGTTCTTTACTCATTGTGCTTATGGGGTCGCTTTGGTTGGTGGAGAGGGTTTCGGAGGGGTTAGGGGTTTAGAATTAATTTTAATAAATAGAGGGTAGTTGTAAGGAATTTTTAATTGAGTAAAATTTATACATATTTTTGTGATGGTTTGCCTATTAAAAATACTATAATTGAGCCATAAAAATATGGAGAAAACAATGAAAACTGTTTATATTCTGAAACTTGGCGAAACTTTTCCGTCAACCAAAAAGAAATTTGGTGACTTTGATACATGGATTATAAAACTTTTAGGTAAATCAAATATAAAAATTAAAACCATTAATATACTAAATAAGCAAGGACTACCTAATCTACAAAGTGCTGCTGGGTTTATTCTAACAGGGTCACATAGTATGGTAAGTGACGAGTTACCATGGAGTCTTAAAATTGAAAAATACATCAAAAAGATAGCCTCTAAAGATATTCCACTCCTTGGCATATGCTATGGACATCAACTCATAGCCAAAGCTTTAGGAGGAAGAAGCAGTTTTAACAAAAATGGTAAAGAGATAGGCAGAGTAAAAATAAAACGCTCCATCAGTTCCTTAACCGACCCCTTGTTTAAAGGCTTTCCTAAAGAGTTTTATGCCTTTGAAACCCACTACCAAAGTGCCATAAAATTACCTACCAAAGCCGTTGTTTTAGCCTCTAACTCTAAAGATAGACACCAAGCTGTAAGATTTACAAAACAAATTTGGGGTGTGCAGTTCCATCCTGAATTCGATATTAATATTATGAAAGAGTACATTCTACACCAAGAGGAAACCCCTAATAAACTTGATTTAAAGGTTAATCATTGTACGGCGAGTAATCAAATATTGAGTAACTTTATGAGCATTGTAGAAGAGCAAGAGCTTAATTTACCTTCAACAAACTCTTTTAGAGGTCTTCCAAATGAGTCTGATACAGAAGAGGAAGAATTACCGTTAACTTTTAGATAGTGTATCTCAACTAATTTGAGATGCATAAGCAAAAAATTAGATCTCATCTAAATCTGAAATATCATAGACTTTTATATACTTTTGATTAGCAAATTTTTTAATAAGCCTCAACAGAGTATAATCAAACCATGAAACAAAATATCCTCAAAAAATTACCCATTGGCATTAGTACATTTAGTCACATAAGACAAGAAAACTATCTCTATATGGATAAAACCCAAGAAGCTTATGAGCTTATTAATAATCATAAATACATCTTTCTATCTCGTCCAAGAAGGTTTGGGAAATCTCTCTTTTTAGACACACTTAAAGAGATATTTGAAGGGAACAAAAAACTTTTTGAGGGTTTATACATCTATGACAAATGGAAGTGGGAAGAGAGCTATCCTGTTATCAAGATTAGTTTTAGTGGAGATATGAGAACGGCAGAAGGATTAAAACGAAATATCTTAAATGTACTTAAATATAATCAAAAAAGATTAGAAATAAGCTGTGATAATATCCATCAATATGATACTTGTTTTGAAGATTTAATTTTTAATACCTACCAAAAATATAACCAACGTGTGGTAATTCTCATAGATGAATATGACAAAGCCATACTCGACAACCTTGACCAAATGGAAGTGGCTCATGAAAATAGGGAAATACTCAAAAGCCTTTATGGGGTGATGAAAGACAGTGATAGCTATATTCAATTTGTCTTTTTAACAGGGGTGAGTAAATTTGCCAAAGCGAATATCTTTAGTGGACTCAATAACATTGAAGATATTACCCTCAATCCAAATTTTGGAAATATCTGTGGGTACACACAAAACGATATAGAGAGCGTACTTTTACCCTATTTAGAAGGGGTTGATTTAAAGCAACTCAAACTTTGGTATAACGGGTATAACTTTTTAAAAGCGAAAGTCTATAATCCTTTTGATATTTTGCTTTTTATTAGAAATGATTTTATGTTTAGAAACTATTGGTTCAATACAGGAACGCCCAGTTTTTTAGTGAAACTTTTTCAAAAAAATAGCTACAACCTTGCGAGTTTTGAAAGTCTAAAAGTAGAAGAGAGCCTTTTAGATGCCTTTGACATCGACAAGCTCAATCTTGAAACGGTGATGTTTCAAAGTGGTTATTTGACTATTAAAGAAGTCATTCAGAGAAGGCAAAGAATAGAATATATTTTGACCTACCCCAACCTAAAAACGAAGATGAGTTTTAATGATTATCTATTGAGCTATTTTGTTGAAAACCATCAAAAAAAGAATCGTGTACAAAATAGCTTGATTGATATGCTTGAAGTCTCTGACCTAAAAAACTTGGAACAAGTTCTTAAATCTCTTTTTGCCTCTATTGCTTATAATAATTTTACCAAAAATGAGATTGAAAACTATGAAGGTTTTTATGCCAGTGTGGTTTATGCCTATTTTGCAGGAGCAGGATTTGATAAAATCATCGCCGAAGATGCTAGCAATGAAGGACGAATAGATTTAACTGTTTTTATAGACGACAAAGTCTATATCTTTGAGTTTAAAGTCAATCAACAAGGTGCATTGGCTCAAATAAAAGAGAAAAACTACCAGCAAAAATATTTGGCTGACTATAATGAGATTTATATTATTGGTGTAGAGTTTGAGAGTCAAGAGCGTAATATTGTGGGTTATGAGTGGGAGAGGGTTAAATAGGCTTAAGACTCAAAACCTCTAAAACTATTTTTTGAAGCACTGATGTAGTTACATCAGTGCTGTTTGGTTTTAACTTTGTAAAATAATTTATCCATCACTATTCTAACTGGTTTATTCAAACGTGCTTTTCTTTAGAAGGAATGATTTTGTGTTGTAGAGTAAGTACTTTTTTATTAAACTACGCTTTTTCAGAAATCTCTCTAATCCATCTCACCAACATATCTAATTCTTCTCTATCAATATTATGTTCTTTCTCATAAGTTTTAAAGTCGATGTCAAATCCACCATCTTGTAAGATTTTTACCTGTGTTTTAGACGTTGGGTAGGGTAATACAGCATCTTCTGTTCCATGTGTACAGAGCCATTGCCCTTTTTTAACTTTGGGGTTCATCTCTTCTAATAGTTTTTCAGCGTCATAAATATAACCAGAGATGGCTAAGTATCCAGCAAATACTTTGTTGTATCTAGCTCCAAATTCAAAAGTTAAGAGTGAGCCTTGTGAGAAACCAAACAAAAAACTTTGGGAAACATCAAACTCTTCTTCAAAAAGTTCATCACAAATTTCTGTGAGTATTTTAGATGAGTCAATAATTCCTTCTTCTTGGTTGGGGGCTAAGTCATACCATGAGAAACCTCCATAGTAATCGTTAGGAGCGTCAAGTAGTAAGTAGTTCATATCTTTCATATTAACAAATGGAGGTAACCATGTAAAACCAGCCGAAGAATCTCCACGACCATGAAGAATAATCATTAGTTTTTTAGAAGGAAGAGTTGAAGGAATAAATAGGTTATTTAGTTTTAAGTTTTTCATAGAAAAGAGTATAGGATAATTTTACTTTATTTTAATCTCCATCGAGAAACAGATATAAGATAATAAATTTTTTTCATCTTATGAGATGTAGATATTCGTAAAAAGAAAGGCTAAAAGAGCTAAAGTAAAATAAGATATATTGTTTATTTTTTATACAACTTACTTCTATACTATTGCTTAATTATGAGTTAAACTATGGGCATAAAAAATCAAAGGAGTAGATTTATGAAAAATAAATTTCTAGCACTGCTAACACTGTTAGCTTTACCAATTTTTGCTTTGGCAGAAGACACACTTAATACAGGTGATACAGCATGGATGATGATGTCAACGGCACTTGTATTACTAATGACACCAGCAGGTCTTGCTCTTTTTTATACAGGTATGACAAGATCTAAGAATGCACTTAACACATTTACAATGGTTATGGGTGCATTTGTTTTAGCATTTGTTGTTTGGATTTCTGTAGGATACTCAATCGCTTTTGGTGCAAATGAAAATGCAGCATTACAAAATGTATTTGGTGGATTTAACCATGTAATGCTTTCGGGTGTTTCCTGGACTGACCTTTCTGGTTCTTACCCAACTTACGTATTTATAGCATTCCAAGGTACTTTTGCAGCCATTACGGTAGCCATTGCAGCTGGTTCTGTTATTGGTCGTATGAAATTTTCAACATGGATGGTTATTGTTGTTCTATGGGGAATTTTTGTTTATGCTCCGATTACACACATGGTATGGGGTGGAGACGGTGCTTATCTTTTTGATGCTGGTGCATTGGATTTTGCTGGTGGTACAGTTGTACACATGAATGGTGGTTTAGCTGGTCTTGTTTTGGCTATCTTAGTGGGTAAAAGAGCTGGTCTTAATACAACAGCTATGAAACCTTTCTCAATTATTTTAACAGCTGTTGGTGCAGCGTTATTATGGTTTGGTTGGTATGGATTTAATGGTGGTTCTGCATTTGGTGCAAACGCTATTGCTGGTCTTGCTGTTCTTACAACAACCCTAGCAACAGCAGCAGGTGCTGTAACCTGGATGTTACTTGAGTGGTTTGTGTATAAAAAAGCAACACTTTTAGGAATTGCATCAGGTATTATTGCTGGTCTTGTAGCCATTACGCCTGCTGCTGGTTTTGTTGATGTAACGGGTGCATTTATTCTTGGTATCTTTGGTTCAGTGATTGCCTTCTTTGGGGTTGTTAAACTTAAAAAGATATTTGGTTATGATGATTCTTTGGATGCTTTTGGTATTCACTTCTTAGCTGGTTTATGGGGTGCATTGGCAACGGCTTTCCTCGCATTAAATGACAAAGAACTACTTTGGGATGGTCCTTTAAAAGAGTCTGGAGACAGAATGGGACAGTTTTGGGTTCAAGTTGAATCGGTAGTGATTGTTGGTATTTGGACTTTGGTTGGTACAGTTGTTGTTTATTACATTGCTTCTGCATTAACAGGTGGAGCAAGAGTAAGCGAAGAAGAAGAGCATGATGGTCTTGATGAGTCTATTCATGGTGAAAAAGGAATGAACCTTTAAGAGAAGGGTTCATTTTAAATAATATATAAAGGATTATTGATGAAAAAAATTGAAGCAATTATTAAACCGTTTAAACTCGAAGAGGTAAAAGATGCCTTGGTTGAAGCAGGTATTGAAGGTATGACCATTTCCGAAGTAAAAGGTTACGGTCGTCAGCAAGGTCACACAGAGCTTTACAGAGGAGCTGAGTATGTGGTTGAGTTTATTCCTAAAGTTAAGATTGAGATTGTGGTAAGTTCTGAAGAGTTTGCTCAAAAAGCAATTAAAGCCATCCAAGAGTCTGCACATACAGGTAAGATTGGTGATGGCAAAATATTTGTATCTGATATTACAAATACCGTGCGTGTTCGTACAGGTGAAGAAGATATTGACGCACTATAAAAAATCTCTACAATGTTTTTTAATCGGAGTTACATACTTCGATTATTAAGCTAACATTTCATCTATTTAAAGATCCCTAATAACTAAAAGATTAATCCGTAGATGCTATAATCTTCCTATGGAAAACAAATCAATTATTGAGATACTAAAAAAAATAAGCATGTTCTCCTCTTTGAAAGAGAATGAATTAAAAGCTTTAGCAGATATTTCGTATGTTGTAAAATATAAAGAAAATACAAATCTTTTTTTAAAAGGAGATATCTCAAATGCTCTTATGCTTTTGATTGAAGGTATTGTCAGTATCTTTAAACATGACCATAAAGGTAATGAGATTGTGATTGGTTATTTTACACGGTATAAACTATTGGCTGAAGCAGCAACACTTCGTCATACACCTCTTCCGTCTTCAGCTACTTTTAAATCTGATGGAGCAATTTTAAAAATAGAGGTAGAAAAATTTGAAGCATTTTTTATGGCACATCCTCATATTTCACATGCCATTATTCAATCGTTATTACAAAAAATTGACTTACTACAGCAAAATATACATTTTAATATTGCTTCAAACTCTTCAGAAAAGATTCTTTTCTTTTATAAACAAAATCCTAAATTAAGCTTAGATTTAAAACAGTATGAGATTGCATCTATATTAGGAATGGTACCTGAAACGTTCTCGCGTAATATAAAAAAACTTCTAAAAGAGGGTAAGTTAGAAAAAGTAAATACAGGCTATAAAGTTATTGAACATTAATTGTGTATTCCTGTAACGAGGAGAAACTGAATAACTAGAATTTATATTAGATATAAAAACAAATTATAACTTTTTTGTTACACTGTTTTTACTATTATATATTAGGGAATAAGTATGCAATTAATTATTATCGTCATCTTAGGTGCTTTATTAGGGTTTATATATGGAGCGAACACAGATGGTTTTATTTTTTCATCGAAAATATGTCTTTTTGCTGGGTTAACATTGATTATGCCATCACTTTTTAAGTTTGAATTACATCATGTTCACCTTGTTTGGAAACATAAATCCGTGCTTCTCAAAGGTATTTTGGTTAATTATATACTTCTTCCTTTGATTGCCTTGGGTATAGGGTTAGTAACAGATGATTTCGGTATCACAGCAGGACTGTTTCTAATAGCTGTACTTTCTGGTGGAGGTATGGTAATGCATTGGATTAAATATTCAAAAGGAGATACCTCTTTTGGATTCTTATTACTTTTTATTAACTTATTACTGATTTCAGTCTCATTATTTATGTTGCATCTGTTTGCAAACTATACAGCTGTTTATTTTGATGCGACTTATAACAATGAAGTGGGGGTTTCAAGATTTGCTTCAGCTGTTGTTTTACTTTTAATTGTCATTCCATTTGTGGCATCAAGAATTATACGTCTTATAAAACCATTGGTAAAACTTATTGGAACGTATCAAAAGTACATTTCCCATATTAGTATTTTTATTATTTTGTTTTACCTTTTTGGTTTACAAGGTTCTCAATATTTAATAGATATTTATGACTTTGAACCTCAACTCTTTTTGATTGCCTTTGTGGCTGTTGTGGTTTTTTATGCATTAACATTTTTTGTATCTAACTGGATTTATGACTTACATAATGCACAGGAAAGAGCAGCCTTTTGGCACAGTATGACACGTTACTTGACTTTGGCACTGGTGATTGCAACTTTCTCTTCAAGTTCTTTTGGTGTCTCAATGCTTATACCTATCATGTTTGCTTATATTGTACAAATTCCTCTTTCGGTGTATATTGCACATAAACACTTTAAATAAGTTAAAATTCAGATTTCAGTTTTTTAGGAGTTATGAAAGAAAGATATGAGCTATTATTTTTATACAAAGGAGGAGGGAGTATAGCTCATAAAAATGAAACGTATCAAAGGAGTTAAAAAGGTTTCATCTCTTTCATAAGTGTATTATAAACCATACAAATAAACACATAGACAATCAATAGTTAACTGTTGGTTAATAGATACAAAAAAGTTGATTAAATTTTAATCAACTTTTTTATATTTTTAATCAAAATTTTTTGTATAATCTGCCTATATAATTATTATATAAAGTTTTTATAGAATACTTTAGAGAAACAGATAGTCCTTTTTCACATTTAGGTTTGGCACCTCCTTATAATAACCTCTTGCCATGTCTGTTTCTCTAAACTATTTTAATGCTTAGATAGTTTGCACAGGCAGATGTTAGTGTTACTCCAGAACTCGACTAACTGAACTTCCTCCTTTTAATAAACCCTTCAGTCCCTATCTGCCTGTGCAAACTACCTAGTTTAAGATAGTAAATCAATAGGAAGCCTATGAAAGAGTTTATCGAAGTCTACAAATTGCATCAAGAAAACATTGAAGCATTGATTATGAATACCCTTAAAAATAACAGTACCATTCATAATGAAATAGAAATTTATGAAGAGCATTTTAAAACTTTTCCTTCCATGGAACTACTCTATATTACAGATGAAAATTCTCTTCAAACAACAGCCAATATTTATCGCAACAAATCAGATGAAGAAGGAAGAGGGCAAAACAGAACGTATTTGGAAAAAAAGTTAACAAAGAAAAATGAACAGTTCTCTTTTAGTGAACCTTATCTTAGTTCGGCTACAGGCAATATTTGTATTACCGTAATGAAAAGAGAAAAAAATCATAATGTTTTTATAGATTTTTCACTTAGTCAATTGATTGGACGTTTGGGATTAATAGAGTTGCATCCTACTTTTGATACTTTTTTAAAACTTTTTTATCAAGTGATTGGTTTTTCATTGATGTTTTTTGCCTTTTTAGCCATTGGCTATGCACTCTTTTCATTTTTTACCCATTTAATAGACGATGGCTTTACCATTGATGCTTTATTTAAACCCATTGTCTCTATTACTTTGGGTCTTGCTATTTTTGATTTGGCTAAAACGATATTGGAGCGTGAAGTTTATTTTAAAAGTTATGGAAAAAAGAGTGAAGATGATAAGCTCTTAAAAAAGTTTTCCATTGCTATTATTATTGCACTTTCGATTGAAGCCTTAATGGTTGTATTTAAGATAGCACTGCATGATTATACAGATATGATACATGCCCTATATCTTATTGTAGGGATTGGTGTGATTATTAGCTCGTTGGGTATTTATAATTATTTATCAAACAAAAAAGAAGAAAAAAATAGAGAAGTCTAAAGTTAATAATAGACTTCTTTCCTAAACTTAACCCTTTGTTTTATTAGAAACAATATATTTCCCAGCACCCATAAAAAGAAGAGATAATGCACCCATTAAAAAGAACATTTGTACTTCAATACCCCATGCACCTTGTTTGGTTAAGCTCAAAATATCTTCCATATGAACCAAATAGATAGCCCCTACCATTGTAAAAACTACTGTTAATGCAGAGAGTCTTACTTGAATTCCTAAGATAATGAGTATGGGTGCTAACACTTCTCCTATATAAACCCCATAAGCTATTTGTGCAGGTAATCCAGCTGTTACTAAGGTCTCTTCTATAAACCCAATACCATGTTGAAGTTTAGCAATACCATGAAAGAGCATAAGTCCTCCTACCATAAGTCTTAAAATCAACTTACCCAAGTCATCATTGTGAAAAATTTTCATTGTCAATCCTTCGTATAATAGATAACCAACCAAATGATAAAATAAGGTTGGTCAAACAATAACGACTCATAGTTTTCACAAAAGCTAATAGTAAACAAGTTTCTTTCCTTTTTGGACAATAGTACCAACAGA
>CACVAX010000019.1 GCA_902727935.1 uncultured Sulfurovum sp.
GGTAACTATCGTAGGCTCTCTAAGGATTATGAAAAATTACTTCTCTCTGCTGAAAATATGGTTAGGGTGGCTATGATTAGGATCACTATCAAAAAATGTGTTTAGTTTTTTCTCAGATGGGTTCTAAATTATTTTTTGGATTTATTTCTATCACTTTTTTATATGATTCAATTGCTTTATTGTATTCTTTGTTAGAAAGATAACTATGTCCCATATTATAATAAGTTAAATCCTCTTGAGGATTTACTTCGATTGCTTTTTTATATACCTCTATTGCTTTATCATATTCTTTTTGATTATAATAAATACCTCCCATATTATAATATGCAGAATAATACTTCACATTTACTTTTATTGCTTTTTTATATAACTCTATTGCTTTATCATACTCTTTATTACCCTCATAAATAATACCTTTACCATAATAAGCTATGGCAACAACATTTAGTATCTTCTGATTCTCAGAGTCTTTAAAATTTTCCACAATAAAACTAAACATTTGAAACGCATTGGGATTATTTTTCACATGATTCTTTATTCCCATATCTCCAAAATCTGTCACAGTTTTTATAAGTTTTTCAGAAACCCTTTCAGCCTCGTTCTTAGCTCGATTTGCCTCATACCCAAAATACCCACTAAGTCCAAGTAAAACAATTAAACTCCCAATACCAAACCGTTTCCAAAAAATAGTTCTGGCTTCACTCTTATTACTTTTTGCAATAAACTCTTTTTCAAATGCTGAAAGATAAGGTCTATACGCTTTATCCAGTAGCTTTCTACTCTCTTCTAATGCATAGCCTGTCAACAACAGTTTGGGTTCAGGGTTGTTTTTGTACAGTTTACTTTTGTCTATTAACACATTATGTATACGTTTACGGTTCTCTTTGTTGACGCTTTTAATCCAGCTGACATAAGTTGCCCATTGGGTAGTTAAGGCTTCATGAATCAATTCAATGACTTCGTCATCGCTATTACTAGATGACTTTAGTTTTAACAAACGTCCTAATTGACTCTGTTGATTCTCTTTGGTACTGTACATAGAAGCTAGTTTTTGCACCAAAGCCCATGCCTCTTCAGAAAACTCATCTCTGTCAGCTAAACGTCTTGTGATGCCTCCTAAGTCATTAAACTTAACAATCCGAACAAAAATGTATTTAAACAACGCTTGTTCTTTTAGGCTTAAGCCCTCTAAAGTATTGGTCGCCAAAAAGCTTAATGCCCCTGTCACTCTACCTATGCCCACATAAGAGGCTAAAAGGTCATGATTGTACTCGGCTTTATGCAACCAGGTTTCAGTCAATGCAATTTGTAAAAGGGTAATCTCTTTGGCTTCATCTCCTAAATCCCATAAAATAATGTGACTTAGCTGTTTAATTTCATTGGCATTCACCAAAAGCATCTCTAAAGGTTTTTCGATTACTTCTTTTAATTTATCATCTTTCATACGTTTCAGTAGATAGGTTTGAGCCTCCACCACCGTATAAAAAGCTGTATACTCCCGTAATAAATTATAATAATCTCGTCGCAGGGTCAATACAACTTTAATGGATAAATAATCGCTCTGTTGTTCCAACAAAAAAAGAAGTAAAGCTATAAACTTTTTTTGAACCTCATCATCACACATGGTAAAAAGCTCTTCAAACTGGTCAATATAGAGTAACAGTTGAGCATTATCTTCGTGATACAATTGTTCAAAAACACTTTGAATTGCTTTAGGTTCTTCAGACTTAACTTTGTCCATAAAATAACCAATATCAGCTTGGCTATAATCCAAGCCATCACAAACTTTAGCAATAAAACGTGCCAACTCAACAAAAGGGTTTCGAGCAGGTCGCATCTCTATAACATGAAGGTTTTCATTGCCATTATGCTCTACATATTCAGGAATGACTCCTGCTTTTACAAAAGAACTTTTTCCCGAACCACTGTCTCCAATAACAGCCATAATGTCATTTGTTTTTAAGGCTGTGACTATCTCTTTTACTTCTTCATCACGACCAAAAAAATACGCCCTATCTTCACGCCCAAAAGCAGCAAGACCCACAAAAGGAGTAATGGTATCAAAGAGTTTAGAGTTAAATCCATGCCATACCTCTTGTAGATACTTAAGAGGTATGGCATAAGCTTGTTTACCAGTGCTTGTTCTGTCTGTTGCCACAGCCACTACTTGACCAGACTTTTTAGAAACTATGGCTGAACCACTATAGCCTTTTTCGATGTTGTCTTCTTTACCAATGCTTAGTTCATAGCTGTCAATACTTTGCTCATCACTGTAGATTTGTGAAACTTTTTTGATGCTACCATCAAGCTTTTCTTGTTTATGTTCTCCTGACTTATGAGGCTTAAAACCCTCTATACTAAACCTTGCACCTTCGACAAGAGGGCTTAACGAAAGTTTTAATGGTTGAGCTTCTAAGCCTTTCACATAAACCACAGCCAAATCTATCAATGCATTAGTAGAAATACTTTCTTCTACCTCTACTTGTCGAGCATTTATCTCCATACTCTCTTTACCACAAGCCTCAACAACATGTTGACAAGTCAATAAAAAAGAACCATGGCTATCTTGGTCAATACAAAAAGCTGTACCAAAACTTTTGTTTTTGGTACTTTTTATTAAGAATGTAGACTGATTCATAATTTTTCCCTTTTTATTATAAATTAATTGTTTATTTTATGCTTCAAATTCTGAAAAAGCTCTCTCCAACTCTAATGTATAATGAGAAATGTACGCTTCTTCATCAATTTCTTGACCCATAGACTTTGGCAAAATAGAGTTAGCATAATGACGTTCCATCTTCTCATCATATTGGTTGGTTCGGTAGGCTGGGCCATTATAAATTCTGGCAAACCTTGCCCAATCTTTGTTTTGTAATGCTTTAAAACAGCCTTTAGTATTTTTTACAAAATTAAAGAATGCCTCTAATTGATTCTTCTCACTCTTCTGTAATGATGCTATAAAATCGTCTACCGAATTAAACCCTGCTACTTTATAGTTAAAGCCCATAACTTGAAACATGCCGTAAGAAGCTGACTTTAAAGCAGCTTCTTTATGTATGCGTTTTGCTTTATTCAGTCGTCCATACTGTAAAGAGCTTCGATAATACGCTTTGGTATAAGACTTAAAGAGAATATCCTTATTTCCTTCCACATGATTGTTTGGATTTACATTAACCTTGTTTAACTCTTTCCAAAAAATATGTCCTTCAAAAAGAATCTTTAATGAGCCATCTCGATGAAATCCTCTACCATTAGATTCCACTTTTACTACTGCTTTAACAGCAGCTGGACTTAAATCATTTTCTTCAGCTCGTTGAAGAATGTAGGCATCGGTCAAAAGAGAAAAATAGACTCTCTCTAGCTCATCCTTACATTGACTAAAAACTTCTGACCATGTATCTGTATCAAGACAACCACTGTTACTGCATTCACTTGCATCTTGAATCAACACGATCTCTTGTTCTAATGTTTCATCAAAGTTTCCTGTAATTTGTGTTTTATTATTAATAAGATATAAAATAGATTGAACCCATACAATTAAAGTTTTATTATTAGAATTTAATGCTAACTCATCATATTTTTCTTCATTTTCTATCAAAGTTTTAACATAATCCAAACTTACCTCATAAGACTTTAGCCATGTACTTTCCCCAACTTGACCATCGACTTGGAGACCTTGTTTTTCTTGAAATTTTTTTGTAGCAATGGTACTTTTACTTCCAAAATCGCCATCTACACTAAGGGATTCTCCTAAAAAATTAAGCAAAGATTGTAATTGTTTCACATCCAAGTCATTATTCTTACTACGATTCTCTTCTATAAAATTTGTTATAATATACATTGTAAATCCTTTCATTGTATGATTTAGGTTTTAACACCAACTGCATTTAAAAAATTCTATCAACTAAAATTATTTAAACCTCATAAATTCCAAAAGGTTTTTGCTTTTCAAAATTTTCATTTTGCTTTCCAATATCATAAAGATTAGGCATCTGATAAATTCTGTTTTCATAAGCACTAGCCTCTACTCCTTTTTTCACTTTTTCAAAAAACTCAATTGTTGTTCCTACAAATTGACCAGAATCCCATACCCTATTTATCTCTTTTGTCAATAATGAATTTTCATCATGTGGTAAAACATAAGATGATTCAATATCTTGACATCCAGCAATCAATTTAACCGATGCTTTTAGCTCTTTATCTAATAATTTTCCTGCTTCTTGTTTGATTTCGAGATACATACTTTTATGTTCTATGTAAATTTTTTCAGCCTCTTCATCAGGAAAATGCTTTGAAAGAATCATCGTCTCAGGGTCTTGACCTGGAGCTACTTTGGTAACAGTACCCGAATGACAAGAGTCTGAAACCACCATAATACGCACATCTTCAGCAAATCTTGTCCAAAGTGCATAGAGTTCATCATCTAGTAAAAGCCCATCAAACAGACACCATGTCTGATCTTTACCATTTTCTTCATCTCCTGTTTCATCAGGTATCGCTGTACCATGACCAGAGTAAGAGACAAAAAGCATATCACCAGCTTCTAGTGTTTCTGAAGCATCTGCAATCGCTTGACTCACAGCCTCGCGTGTTGCTTCTTCATTCAAAAAAACCATTGAAGTTTCAAAGTTTTGAGCCTCTGCCAATGCTTTCATATCCAAACAGTCTTTTCCACAGGTACGTAATGCTCCATCACTTCCATTATAGTAAGCAGGATCAATATATTCCATTCCTATATGTATTGAGATTCCTTTAGCCATCGTATGTCCTTTTTATGAAGATATAATTATTATACATTTTATAATTTAATTTATATCAAGTAAACTTATACTAAAGTAATAAAAAAAGGAATACTCATGGAAGCTTTAGTCAAAATAATTAAAAAAAATATTGAAGAGCATATTTTAGATATTAACCATACAGACTACCAATTTTTAACGGAGATTTTAGGAGAAACAGAACTTAAAAAACTCTCTTTTTATTTAGAATCTGAACAAAACAAAGCGTTTCATACTTATTTAACAGCACTTATCAATCAAGATGCTGATACCAAAAAAGCCCTTCTTGCACTCTATCATGACAGACTCGATAACAGCCCCATTAAAAAAAATTTTGAAGTCAGCATGAAAGAAGGAGAAACCTGTACCCTTTTTTATGGTACTAATAGAGAACCAAAAGATGCTAATAACCTCTCTAAAGGCTATGGCAATGAACGCTCTCATCAATTGCGTTTGGGTTCTTGTCAAGTCACTATTCCTATTGAGCGTAGTTATGGACAAACCACTGGCTCTTTATGGCAAAAAATTATCAATCTTGATCCATCCTATGGGGATATTCAACTCTCAAACCTCATGGAATACACCCAAGAAGCATATTGGCAAAACATCACAAATACTTTAGCCCATTTAGAAGCAGAAGAACAACAAGCCTTGGTTTTTATACATGGTTTTAATACCTCTTTTGAAGAAGCAGCCATGAGAGCCACACAAATCTCCGTAGATTTAGAACACATCGGCATAACAGCTTTCTTTTCTTGGGCTTCACAAGCTGCTTCTCTCTCTTATATTTCAGATTCAGCTACCATTCAATACTCCGAAAGACACCTCACCCAATTCCTAACCGATTTTGCACAAAATTCAGGAGCAAAACGTATTCATATTATTGCACATAGTATGGGTAACCGTGCCTTACTTGAAGCTGTGAATAGAATAAATACAAAGAATCCAGAAATTCAATTTGGACAAATTATTTTAGCTGCACCCGATGTAGATGCCGATGTTTTCACAGAACTCTCAACAGCTTACACAAAACTTTCAGAACAAACCACCCTCTACATTTCCAAACGCGATAAAGCTGTCGGCTTGTCCAAATGGCTACACTCACACAACAGAGCTGGTTTTACCCCTCCTGTTTGCATGGTAGACCATATTAACACCATTGAAGTAGAAGAAGAGGTTAACCTACTCGAACTCGGTCATGGCTACTTTGCACAGCACCAAAGCCTTTTAAATGATATGAGAAACCTCCTACACTTTAACTTAGATGCCAACAACCGAAACCATCTTCAACACCAAAAAGTAAGTGCATTTCATGGTTATTGGAAAATAAAGGGAGAATAAAAGAGATAAAATAACAACCAAGAAATTAATTAACTAAAAAGGGTTAGAACTTAAAGCAAAAAAATAGATTAATAATAAATTAAAAATATAAATTAGTTGTTTTATAAGGGTCGCAAATAGAGTTATAAGATGTTACTATGGTTCTTTATAAATTTAAAAACCATCCTATAAAGAATAGCTGAAGTCTAAGCTATTTTTTAAAGACAGAGCTATTTTGTTTAATTATTTGAGTATTTGAAAAGAGTATTCAAATGACTAAATAAAATAAAGTAACAATATTTG
>CACVAX010000020.1 GCA_902727935.1 uncultured Sulfurovum sp.
TCTCGATATTTTACATGATTCTTTTTTATATCTTCTAAATTAGCTTTCTCTGTTTCACTTATATTCTTTACTTTTTTCATTCTCTTATTTTAGCTTGTTTTGAATTTAATTTTGGGTAGGTACTTATCATCTATTTGGATAGGATAACGACTTAGTTCAATTTTGGAATAATGCACATTTTTGCCAATTAATTTTTCTATGATTCCATCAAAGACATAAACAGGACTACTTAGTATCTGTTCAACATAATTATTAATTGACATCATTACCCTTTTAAGTAAGCTATGTTTATTTTAACTAAAATTTGTTTAATTATATTTTAATTTATTTTCTAAAGAAGAAAAATTGTTAAGATTGATAAGCTTAATAGCTAATTAAACAAATATCATTTTAGCAGTTCTAGTATGACAAGCTTCTTCTTCGATTGCTTAAAAACTATTCACTTTTTGTAATCAATTTGTAGTACTCTTGTGTTATAGTATCTTTATGATTAAAATAATAATCTTAAATTTTTGTCTAATGACAACACTATTATCAACTAATATTACCAAAGACAATAAGTCTCTTTCTTACAATGAATCACTGACTCTTTTACAAGAGATAAAAAACGATGCCCTTGTTTTGGGAACTGGAGAAAAAGTACTTTATGTTTTTATTGATCCTCTTTGTAAACATTCACGTAAATTCGTTCGTATGGTTTATAAAAATCAAAAAATGCTTTCAAAATACCAATACCACTTCTTTTTATATGGTATTCCACGATTAAAATCAACAGAAGTTATCTCTGCTATCTATCTATCAGAAGACCCTATAGAAACACAGTTGGATGTTATGATTAACAAAAAAATATTTTATCATAAAGATACAAATAGTAGTAAAACAAAAATAAATCGTATTAACACGGTTGCTAAAAAGATTGCTGTCTCTAAACGTCCTTATATCTTTATCGTCAAATAACTGTTAAAAAGGAAATTTAAACTATGTATTACCATACCCCAAAAGTAAAACAATATGTGGATGCTATTGTTAAGTATCGTCTCTCTATTATCATATTTTATTTCTTCTTTGTTCTCTTTATGGGCATGACTTATACCCCAAAATTTCTCTCTTCCGATGCACTTTTTTGGCTTAAAGATTCAGAACAATTTAAACAAGTACAAGCAAAAAAATTTAAGACCCATCATTTTTCTAAGTTAGTTGTAGAAGTTGAAACGTTTGATGAAGAAACCCATCATTTACTCAATACCTTACATAAAGAGTTAGTCAAAACTGAAGGCGTAGAAAAAGTCTACTCTTTATTTAGTAATGAGCTTATTGAGTCACAAAAGTCAGGTGAATCTTCAGAGATGCTTACCGTTATTAATGTAGGAGACTTAGAGACGGTTGAGCTTCGTAAGCTCATACACGAGTTACAAAATAATTATGCTCATGTTGCCGATGATGATTTAAAAACTTTTTATTATTTTATTTCTGGTGAAAAGTTTGTGGATATTAGTAAAATAGAAATACCAGGTACACACACCTACCTCACCAATGATGGAGAAATCAACTGGTACTCACTGGGTACTTATATCACCATAAGCATATTAGTAACCGTTTTAATCTTTCGACTGCTCTTTAGCAGTCATATCGCATTTATCTCTGCCTCTTTACTCATCACTTTTAGTACCGTATTAACATTTGCTTTTATTATCCTCTTAACAGGCATTGAAACCGTTCATATTAGTATGCTTTTTATTGCCATTAGTATTAGCCTAGTAGAGTTTCTCTATTTTTATTATCGTTGGCATGTCTCACAATATAAAGATAATAAATACGATGCCCTTACAAAAATGTTAACCAGAAATATGCCCCCAGCATTATGGACGTCGGTTATTACGATATTTGGTCTTGGTAGTTTAGTCTTTATAGACTCTGATATTATTAAACTGCTTAGTTTAAGTGTCATACTCTCATCAGTATTTGCCTATATTTTAAACTTAACCTTTGTACCAGCACTCTTAAGTTATTTGAAGGTTGAACATGCACACGTACCTTATGTAAAATTAGGAATTATGCTCACACTAAGAGAGATTCACTACAACAAAAAATTTCTTTTCTTATTTTTAAGCGTAACGTATGCTCTCTTGATTATGGCAATTTATATGATTTATGGCGAAAGCAATAATTTTTTTAAACTTCATGTAAAAAATGAACAAGTAGAACTTAAAATCCCCTATGATCAAATTGATCTCCCTTTTGTAAAATCTATTGAAAAGTTTTCCAAAGATTTAACAGATCATTTTGAAGATGGCATAGATGATGTTGTCTCTATTGCAACCATTATTAATAGTCTCAATGATTCAAATACACAAACAAAAGTACTCAATGATGAAGCATTAGATCAAGCACTCTTTTTTATGGATCTCTATGGTTTGACTGATAAATATTTGGATCAAAGTTCCACTAATCTTGTGATTAACCTTTGGGATATTAATAAGGTTGAGTTAATTGAATGGTTACTACACTATGAAGGTATTGACCTTTATTTTATTGATAATGCCACCCTTATTGGAAGTGCAAAATACAATCAAACCGTTTTACTTGCAAGTTCATTATTTGTTGCTTTACTGCTTATTGGGCTTATTACTGGTTGGATTTTTCGTTCTAAAGCCATGATATTTGTCGGATTTAGCATCAATGCCATCCCCATCGTTTGGTTTGGATTGATTGTAACACTTTTAGCCATACCACTTAGCCTTGAAATGCTCATTGCCATGTCAATTTCTTTAGGACTTGCGTCAGATGCAACCATTCACTTTGCCTATAAATACTTTAGACTAAGATATTTTGGTCGTACACGTAAAAATTCCTTGGAAAAGATGTATTTTTATGTAGGTATTCCTGTGATTATCAGTTCTATTATTCTCTTTGTCGTTTTTACCATGTTGTTCTTATCCGATCTTCATTCTTTAGAACTTATTGGACTTTATAGTGCGAGTATGATTTTACTCTCACTATTAACAGACTTATTTATCTTACCAATTATGCTTTTATACATAGATAAATTTGACAAAAAACGTTAATTAGCCCCGTTAAAAGTGAAGCATAAATCAAAAATGAAAAGATATTTTTACCCAGTAAAAACAACAAAAAAAGCTAAGTGTCTTATTATTTCTTAATTGTTAAACTTTATGAGTAGCTTATTTTTACTGAATAATGTTTGATACAGTTCACTTTGAAAAATTTGTTTGGCATTCGTAGAATAACTCATACAGCCTCCACAAGTCGCTAAAGGAATATCTAAAGATAAAACTTTTTTAATCACATCAATATCATTTTTTGTTAATTTAACCATACCTTTATTCGAAAGTTCAAGTAACGCTTCTACCCCATAAACTCTACCTTCAAGAGAGTAACCTCTAATAATATTTTTAAGTAATACGGGTGCTTGTGTTTTTATAATCTCTATTGCCTTTCTACCTTTTGGTCGTGTTCCAGCATAACCACAAGCTGTTCCAAATTCATACTGCTCAAAAGGAAACATTAAGGTTTCATACTCATTATTTAAACTTATATTCACACTCAAAGCAAGAGGGCTTCCAAGTCTTTTTATGACTTGATTTTTAAAGGAAAAATAAACTTTTTCATCCAAGGTTTCGTATTTTAATTGTTTCACCACAAATGAGTCTAGTAAAGTATAAGCGTCTTCTCTCCAGTTCTCATCGAGTAGCTTTTGAATTTGAGTATCTCTTGCTTTTAAAATTTTTATTTTTTCAATAGCTTTTCCTTCAATTTCAACCTTAATATAAAATACTTTGCTCTGATAGACAAGGATAGAAATAGAGTTTGAAATATACCCTCCACTTTGATATCCATGAATTCTTTTAAGACCAAAACCGATGTTCTCTTCTTTTCTAATATCGAAATAATGAATTGATTTTTTATAAAACTCTAAATCTGATGATTTTGATTGAATAACTTCCATTAAATTAATAAAGTTTGATTTGTCTTTTTTTAACCATGCCTCATTTAAAGGTTTACTGTTCGCTGAAAGTGAGCTACTCACTACAAATAAAAGTAAAAAAATGCTCTTCATCAAGTCATACATTCTCTGTTCCTTTTCTATTTTATAAAATTTTTAAACTTTATTTTTAGTTGAAGCATAGCAAAAGATTTTTAAACCTAGCTCCCATCCAAGAGTGTTAGATTTACTTTTTTTAAACCGTTTTAGCTTCATTTTCGTCCCAAAACGATTTGCGAACTTTTTAAAAACACCAAATGCCTATTTCTCGGACTTATAATCTTTTGTTATGACCTAAAAAAGTTCGCAAACCTCATTTTTTTTCAAATTTTAAAGAGGTTTGCGAACTTTTAGTTTTTCTTAAGTTTCAAATACCTATTTTATGGGGCTTCCGAAACTGAAAGTTCACTTAAAATTAGGAAACCTACCCTTACTTATTTTTACTAGCATAGGTTTGCGAACTTTTTTTAAAACTAAAACCATTGTTTCATGGGGGTTTCATGGCTTTTAGGCTATAGTTTTACTACAAACCGACACATAAATGAGTATAGGTTTGCGAACTTTTTACGCTTTTTTAGTCTAAAATTGTTCTTTTACCCCAGTTTTTAGGGCTTTACTGGTATTTAAGTTTTCATTGTTTTCTTTACTTTTAAAGCTTAACCACCAAGCAAAGCCCTAAATTACTACCATACCCCAACCTATGAGTTGGGGAGTTATTTCAAGACTACCTCTATCTACTCTATATAGAAAATAGATAAAAATACCCCAACCTATGAGTTGGGGAGTTATTTCAAGACTATAGCACATGGATGTACAAGGACTGCATCATGTATTATACCCCAACCTATGAGTTGGGGAGTTATTTCAAGACAAACTCCCCATCCACAGTATACGTTCTCATGGTCTTATACCCCAACCTATGAGTTGGGGAGTTATTTCAAGACTAGGTATCTATCAGAGGGGAACTCCCCCACAGATATACCCCAACCTATGAGTTGGGGAGTTATTTCAAGACCTTTAATTGCTATAGCTAAATTTCTCATTTCCACGTAATACCCCAACCTATGAGTTGGGGAGTTATTTCAAGACTCAAGAACTTATTTCTTTGAAACATAGTGATTCCATACCCCAACCTATGAGTTGGGGAGTTATTTCAAGACTGGAAACACTCACCAGTAAGGAACTCTTGCAAGATACCCCAACCTATAAGTTGGGGAGTTATTTCAAGACCAAAATACTTTCAATACAAAAAAATACATAAATACCTATCCAAAATTAAATTCATTTGGAATCGGTGACTTTAGTCCCGAATAAGACGAGGCTAAAGCCATCGTTTCCAATGTTTTTTTAATTCATTTTGGGTAGAGACTTGGCTCTACCCCTACAGCTTAAAATAGAATTTACAGTTAAGATGTGTTAAAATTTATAAAAGTAGAAAAAGGTTGTATGATGCAAACAATTCAGTTTAATGTGGAAAATAAGTATCTTGAAATTGTTTTAAATTTATTAAATAACCTCAATGGTTTAAAATTTAATATCATTAAAGATTTGTCCATTAATCCCTTATTGGATGAAGAAGAAAATGAAGAGCAACAAGAATTAAGTGCATTTTCAAATCATACAGCCAATCTAATAGATGAATGGAAAGACGAAAAGGAAGATAGCGTATGGATATAAAACAATTTGACATCGTTTTGTGTGAATTCTTTTTTAGTGATATTTCAAAATCTAAAAACAGACCTGTATTGGTATTTAAAGACAACCTACCTTATGATGATTTTGTGGCTATTCCTATTAGTAGTAAAATAGAAAAACTACATGAAGATGAAATCATCGTTTCTAATGATGACTTATCTACAGGAACGCTTCCAAAAACATCTAAACTTATGGTTCGAAAAACTTTTGTGGTTTCAAAAAAAGCAATAATAAAAAAATATGCTTCAATTAAAAGTGATTCTTACGATAAATACCATAAAGTGTTTTGTGATTATTTTGGCTGTTATAAGTAGCTACCCAAAATTAAATTCATTTGGAATCGGTGACTTTAGTCCCGAATAAGACGAGGCTAAAGCCATCGTTTCCAATATTTTTAAAATTCATTTTGGGTAGATACTTGATTTCAAGATGGTGATTTATCTACAAAAAAATTTCTTATTCGTGTTTAATTAAAATTTACTCCTTAGCTTGACTATTATGTACCATATAGTCTATAATTATCAAATGAAAACTGAAACACGTGGACGACCTAAAACTTTTGATGAAGCTGAAGCATTGACAGCTGCAATGCATTATTTTTGGGATAACGGTTACGATAATACCAGTTTGGATAAACTACTTGAAACGATGAATATCAAAAAAAGTTCTTTTTATGCTACTTTTAAAAGTAAAGAAGCACTGTTTTCGAGAACATTGCTACTCTATAGAGAATCCATGTTGGTTCAACTACATCAACTCAATAAGGAAGTAGGTCCAAAACAGACACTGCTAACCTTAACGAGAATGACCCTTAATGAACTTAAAGAAAGTGGTAAAATCAAAGGCTGTCTTCTGGTTAATTCAGGTCAAGAGTGCTATCAAAAATACACGCATTTAAGTGAACAAATTGCTTTAGAGCTTAATTTTTTTCAAGAAATGTTTACTAACTTTGTTCAAGAAGCACAAGAAAAGAAAGAAATTTTAAACCCTAAAAATGCTTCAATGATTGCAGGACGCTACATGAACACTTTAAATGGTCTCATTGTCTCCATTCAAGCAGGTATTTCAGACGAACAGATAGAGAATATTGTAGAAAGTCTCAATGAGATATTGGCATAATTCTAACCCACTCCATTTAGTCTAAACCACAACTTCAAAGCCTCTTCATCTCTTTTTAACTATAATTCTAAATTATTAAAAACATTAGGATCAAGAATGAATCAACGACTGACATTTACAGCGTATGGAGACATCGACAAAGAACAACTTTGTCAAGACATTGAAGAGGTGAAAGAGCAAATTGGTCTACCTACCCAAGAAGACTTTCAACACTTACTTAAACTTGAACGTTGGGGACGCATCGCAACTTTTTCAGGGTATGGATTAATTGCTCTTCTTTCTTTGGCTGAACTCTTTTTAGGTCTTAGTGGTTTCTTTTTTTGGTCACTTATTTTGATGTCTGCTGTACTTATCAGCACTGGTAATGTGTCGCGTTGGGCAAATGTAACCCATCCTATTTTGCACGGTGCTTATGACAAAGTTCCCAATGTTCCTGAACGTTATACCCGTAAAGCTTATGGAAAAGGAAGCAGACGTTATCTCGATTGGCTCGACTGGATTAAACCAGAAGCTTGGTCTTATGAGCATAATATCATGCATCATTATCATTTAGGAGAAGAAGATGACCCTGATTGTGTACAACGCAATGCAGGATGGATTCACTCTTCCAACATACCAATGTTTTTACGCTATGTCATTGCGTACGGATTCATGGGCATGTGGAAGTTTCTCTATTATGCACCCAATACCCTTAGAATTTTAGCCAATAAAAAACTCAAAGAAGAAGACAAACTTGGTATACGACACTTAGAATGGAACATCAAAAAGAAAAATGGTTTTGAACTTTGGATGGATTATATTTTACCCTATGCTGCTATTAAGTTTATTATTATTCCTGCACTTTTTATTCCTTTTGGTATTACAGCTGTATTGAATGCGTTAATCGTTGTACTTATTGCCGAATACCTAAGCAATGTTCATTCATTTGTGGTCATTGTCCCCAACCATTCAGCTGAAGATATTTATATGTTTGATGCACCCCATCAAAGTCAAGGAGAATTTTATCTACGGCAAATTATGGGTTCAGTTAACTACAACACAGGAGGAGACCTTAGAGACTTTTCTCATGGATGGCTTAATTACCAAATTGAGCATCATCTCTTTCCCAATTTACCACTGCGTCAATACCAAAAAATGCAACCTCTCGTTAAAGAAATTTGCCAAAAACATAACATAGAATATCGTCAAGAATCAGTATTTAAACGGGCTAAAATGAGCATAGAACTCTTGGTAGGAAAAACAAAAATGCTTAGTATTAAAGGGCTTTAAAGCTTATCATTAAATTTAATAAGTATAATCCTAATAATTATGTTTTAAGGACAGATATGAGAAAAATTTTATTTTTTATTTTACTTACAAGCTATGCACTTTTTGCAGATTTTCTTCCAAACAGTATGAAAACTTCTGTAGAAAAAATTAGCAAAAATACCATTGAACTAGGTAGCAATATTCCAGCTGGAATGAGTGGTATTATTATTCACAACTATGGCAATGGACTCTCTGCCATTACCCACTCTAGTATTTCATTGGGCAATGGAAAAGCTTCTATTGAACCCTACACAGCTATTGTACATAAAAATATTCCTGATATTCAAACAGCACTAAGCGTTGGAGACCAAGCAGTATTTGGGAACTTTTATGACAATGCCTTGGTCATTGCTCCTAATCAAACAGCATACCAACAAATTACCAGTAAATTTAAACGTACCTGGATTCACCCTGATGCATTTGCTTTAGCCTTTATGCAAACTGAAGAGAGCCATATTAGCATGGATAGCTTAGCACCTTTTGCCAAACAAAATCAAATTGGTCTTGTCCTTCTTGTGACTGAAAACAAACTGCTAGTTATCGACCCAATTTCAAAAAAGGTTATCAAGAGTACAGGGCTTAAAACCAATCCTAACTCTGCCATGACCCCATTTTATGCAAGATTTGACCAGATAAACCTTTCGCTCTTCAACTTCTCAGACAGAGTCTATACCCCTTATTTTCAATCAGTCGCTGGAATACAATAAAAATGATAGATAAAAAACACTTAAAAGCCTTTACACAAATTGTAGGTGATGATAATATTTACGATGACAAAGCACATATGATTGCTTACTCTTATGATGCAACACGCACACGCTATGAGCCTGATGCTGTTATTTTTCCAAGACATGAACAAGATGTCTCTGAAATTTTAAAATACTGTAATGACAATCTCATTGTTATTACTCCTCGTGGTGCTGGTTCTGGTTTTACAGGGGGAGCATTACCTGCAAATGGTGGAATTATCTTAGGCATGGAAAAGCATATGAACAAGATTATTGAAGTCGATACCCAAAATATGGTAGCCGTAGTTCAACCAGGCGTAATCAACATGGACTTACAAAAACACGTAGAAGAGTTAGGACTTTTCTACCCACCAGATCCAGCATCTGAAGAGTACTCTACGCTTGGTGGAAATGTAAGTGAAAATGCAGGTGGAATGCGTGCAGCAAAATATGGAATCACCAAAGACTACGTGATGGCACTTCGTGCTGTACGTACCAATGGCGACATTATCCAGGCAGGAAAAAGAACCATTAAGGATGTGGCTGGGTACAACACAGCTGGAATCTTAATTGCTTCAGAAGGAACATTGGCTGTTTTAACAGAACTCACACTCAAACTGATTCCAAAACCAAAATACAAAAGAACCTACATGGGCATCTTCCCTTCAGTTGACAATGCCATGAATGCTGTTTTTAAATCACTTTCAGCAGGAGCAAATCCTGTGGCAATGGAATTTTTAGACAAATTGGTAATTGAAGCACTAATTCAAAAATTAGGAGTAAACTTACCTGCTGATGCAGGAGGTGTTTTAGTGGGTGATGTTGATGGAAATGTTCCTGAAGAGGTCGCTTTTCAATTAAAAACACTTGAAGCATCTTTTAAAGAGAATGGTGCAAGTGAATTTAGAATAGCCCAAAATGATGCCGAAGCAAAAGAGTTATGGTACGCAAGACGTAATGCTTCACAGTCCATTACCATTTTTGGTAATAAAAAACTCAATGAAGACATCTCTGTTCCACGTTCAATGTTACCTGAAGCACTGGAAAAAATCTATGCACTTGGTGCAAAATATGGCTTTAAAGTTCCCTGTTTTGGACATGCAGGAGATGGAAATATTCATGTGAATGTTATGATTGACATCTCACAACTCGATGAGGGGCATAAATGTATTGAAGAGATTTTCCAACTGGTGGTTGACATGGGTGGAACGCTGTCAGGTGAACATGGTATTGGGACATCAAAAGCTCCTTTTATGGACATTGCCTTTAATGAACAAGAGATTAATCTTTTTAAAGATATCAAAAAAGCATTTGACCCCAATAACATTTTAAATCCAGGAAAGATGGGACTGTAGACGATGAAAAAACCCTTAAAGATGCGTAAACTTATTAAAGAATACTACATCTTTATTCGGGACTTTTTGCTTTCTCTTTTTCAAGACAAACTTTCTTACCACTCAGCGAGTTTAAGTTTCTATACCCTTTTTTCGATTATTCCTTTACTTGTTATTGTTCTCTCTATTTTTACGAACCTGCCACTTTTTGGAGAAGTCTATACAGGCATACAAGCTTTGCTTTTTGAAAACCTTATGCCTACCCATTCAGAAGAGATATTAACCCATATCAATAGCTTTGTTGAAAACTCTGCTAAGCTTGGAATGGTGGGGGTTATTTATGTACTCTTTACATCCATGATGTTTTTTAAAAACTATGACTACATTGTAAATGACATCTTTGAGTCTGAACGTAGAAATTTTTGGTCATCGGTCACAATCTATTGGACATTGGTCACCTTAACCCCAATTATGTTGGTACTTTCATTTTATCTCTCCATGCAAATTCAAATCGTATTAGATAAAAACCAATTCACCAATGGTATTCATCTCTTAGAAGTGCTACCTTTTTTTATTATTTGGTCTATCTTTTTTCTTACCTATAAAATCTCTGCCAATACTTTTGTGCGAAACAAAGCAGCAATAATTAGCTCTTTTATTGCCTCTTTAGTTTGGTACATTGCTAAAAGTGGATTTGTATTTTATGTGTTACATAATAAAACTTACATGAGTATCTACGGAGGATTAAGTACGCTTCTTTTCTTTTTTTTATGGATTTATATCTCTTGGGCAATTTTTTTACATGGCATGAAGTTTTGTCATCTTTTAAAAGATGATGAAGAGATAAGAACCATAAAATAAAATCTTATTTTTGAGAGCTTACGTTAATGGCAGTGACCTCAATCTCATCAATATAAGCATCTTGATTCACATCATATTGACAAAAGTCCTCTTGTAAGGATTTAGAAGCTTCCGTATAAAAGATTTTGCCATCTTTATCTTTATCAAATGCTTTCATGAGAGGATGCATTGTAGCATTACGCTCTGCTGTCGCATATAAACAAGTGCCATTTGTTAATAACATTAAACCCATAACAATTTTACGGTGCATGACGAAATCCTTAAAAGAAAGTATGTACCCCAATAATCAGCCAACACAAAATATGTAGAATAACTGTAAATAAAACAGCCGTAGCCCCAATATCCTTGGCTGACTTTGCTAAAGGGTGTATCTCTTTGGTAACCAAATCAACCACATTTTCAACAGCAGAGTTTAATAACTCTGCAATCATAATCATAAAATAGGTCATCAACAATACCAACTTATAAACCAATTCAAATGGCATAAAGTAAATGGCTGGAAGCACAAAACAGGCAATCAAAAGCTCCAGTTTAAATGAAGTTTCATGTTTTAAAGCATGAATAAAACCATCTAAGGCATAAGAAGCGTTTTTAAAAAGCGTGTACTTTGGTTTGTTGTTCACCATTAATTATAAACCAAACGTTAAAAATATTTGACCATCACGAACATCAATTCCACGTACAAAACTCGCACCCATTCCAGCTTTTGAAATGTTATAAATAGGTTTTTTAGAAATGGTTTCGGCAATTAAAAGCCCCAAAGCATTTCGCATATCTGTAGTGAGATACTTTGCCAAAGAAAAATCTTGAAACTTCAAATCTTGTACCATAGGGTCAGCCAAGTATAAATTTTGTGTTGTAGGGTCAAAACGTACACCTGAAGAGAGATTTAATGAACCCCCTATATCATTTGGCATCAACATACTGCTAATTTTAAATGAAGTTCCTACTGAAAGCTTTTGTTCACCATCTTGCCCTAAAATATTAGGTTCTAACATCTCCACTGTTCCAAAGCTTCTGCTCTCTTTAACAGGAAACTGTCCTGCCAATGTTGAGTTTATCATGGTCATCGGCACAGCAACAGAATACCCTCTACCTTGTGGATCAACCCCAACACATGCCGTAAAAGAACCAAGTATAAATCCTAGTACTACTAAAATTGATTTGTTAAAAATGTTTTTCATTTTTATCCTTCGTATAATATAACTAACTATTTTATACCATGTTTCTTATTATAGGCTTGAATTTTGCGAACATAAGCAGCATGTTTTTTAGCACGAATGGCTTCACGTTGTGCTAAATGCCTTTTTGCGAGAGCTTCATCCACCACCAAATAATCTTGTTCAACCATCTTTGCCACAATTTTTTGAAAGGTAGGTGCTGCTGTTTGAGAAGCAAAATAAACTTTTTTGGGTTGAATGGCAAAAACACCAATGGTATACTTATGCCCTACTTTGTCATTCACAAACCCAAAGAAACTACTATGGTATTTCTCCACATATTTTCCCCCTTCAGAAATATGTGCCGTACCTGTTTTTCCTCCAACTTCCAAACCATCATATTGTGCTGCTGTTCCTGTCCCTCGGTTAACGGTGGCTTGTAGCATGTCTTTAATTGATCGAGCTGTTTTTACTGAACAAGCTTCCAAGGATCCTACTTCATTATGAGGAACATATTTATTTCCCTTAGCATCACTAAGATACTTCACAATCTTAGGCGTCACAGCAATACCATCATTATTAAAAGCTGAATAAGCTTTAATAAGTTGCATGAAATTTGTCATCAAAGAATAACCATAAGCTGTATTAGCAGCATAAACTTTACTATTAAAACGATGAGCAGATTTAAGTTCACCACTTAACTCTTTCGACAAATCAATGCCTGAACGTGTGGCCAAACCAAAACCTTTCCAACCATTGTAAAGCTCTTGTCCTGAAAGCCTCCATGCAATCTTAGAAATTCCAATATTAGAGGAATACATAATAATCCCTTTAGGCGTTAATGCCTTAAAAAAATCATCATCTGAAATGGTATAACTCTCAGAGACTTTATACTTTCCTCCCAAACGAATTTGTTTGGAAAGGTCTACTTTATTATTATCAAGAGCAATCGCCATGGTTAAAGGCTTTATTACTGAACCTGGTTCATAAAGATATTCTGTAAAATTAGGGTTTAATGCTTTTACATCTTTTTGGTAAATATGCCCTGGATCAAAACGTTCAGAACTTGCCAACGCCAACAGTTCGCCTGTTTGAGAATTCATCACAGCAGCCATCACTTCATCAGCAGCTGTTTGTGATTTCATGTCATCCAATACTTCTTCTACTTTTTTTTGAAATGAAATTTCTACATTTAAGTGAAGATTAAAACCATCTACCCTTTTAATTTCTCGTGTTTCACCTGTTCTTAGAGGTGTGCTAAAGGCATCACTTTTACCTTGAATTAAGGCATCTCTCTCTGCCATCAGTTCTGAAGCATAAGCTTTTTCTAAACCTTTAATGCCTTTATTAACTCTGTAATTTCCTTCTGTTTCTCGAACATAGCCAATAACAGGGGTTAAAATATTTTTATGAGGAAAATATCGTTCTTCGCTAGAAGGAACAATATCCAAACCATAGACAATATGAGGTTTAGCTGGATTTAAAGGTCTAAAAATTTTAAGCTTATGCATCTTATGAGCCAAAGATTTTAAATCACTTGCCAATCTATAATCTAAATTATCAGTTAAGACAACATGCCCTTTAAGCAATTTCCCAGACTTATCCAAAAACTTAGCAGCAATTTCTTCTTTAGAAATTTTTGAATAAATAGAAAAAAGATTGATAAACAATTTTTTTTTCTTAGGGTCAATACTTCTAGCATTGACCTCTGCACGAAAAAGTTTGATACTGTGTGCCAGTACAAAGTTGTCACCAGAAATTATTTTTCCACGAATAGCCTTATTCTCAATTTTGACAATTTTAGGTTTTAAAGTATCATTGGTTCTAAGCTTTTGTGCAAAATTTACTAAAAATATAAAAAAAAGTATAAATATCCCAATGAAAAGTCCTAATAATATGGCTGATCTATAACGTATCATTTTATTTTTTTGCATATTAACCTTTATAGAAAGATGTCGATTTTAAAACAAACAAATTTTACTAAAATTCTGATAAAATATGCCCACTAAAATAATAAAGTATATAATTATGATTGATAAACCTCTCTTTGGCGCGACAGTAATCCTTTTAGTTCTGGGATTAATCATGTCATACTCCCTCTCAAGTTATGCCGTTCTAAGATACAACTACCAAGACATGCACTTTTTTCTTAGACAATTTATCGCCATTATTATTGGAATCTCCTTTATGGTAGCATTTAGTAAACTCGATCCAGACAAATGGTTTAAGCCAATTGGTATGATTATCTTTGTGCTTTTTCTATCCATACTTCTTATCATGCCCTTACTCCCAGAAACATTGGTAAAAAGTATCGGTGGTGCAAAACGTTGGATTAATCTTGGTTTTGTTTCCATTACCCCTGTGGAGTTTTATAAAATTGGTTTCATTATGTTCATCTCTTGGTCACTGGTTAGAACAAGACTACCAAGAGGTAAAATGCACTTAAAATCAGAAATCAAAATATTTATTCCTTACATTGCTGTTTTATTTATAAGTACTTTACTCATTGCTGTTTTCCAAAAAGATTTAGGACAAACCATGGTACTCTCCTTAACCCTTATCATTCTTTTTCTATTGGTAGGGAGCAGCTTTAGGTTTTTTTCAATTTTGGCAGGGCTTGGGTTTGCTGCTTTTATTCTTTTGATTATCAGTCAACCACACCGAATCAAAAGAATTGAAGAGTGGTTTCTCTCTTTTAGTAATGAAGCCAATCGACTTGAAACCTATCAGATTTCTAACTCCATAGATGCCATACGTAATGGAGGTTTTTTTGGACAAGGTCTTGGAAATGGACAATACAAACTCGGTCATCTATCTGAAGTAAATACCGATTTTATTTTGGCTGGAATAGCCGAAGAACTTGGCTTCATTAGCATTATTTTTATCACCATTATTATGTTTTTTATTATCTTTCGTATCTTTAAAATAGCTGCCAAAGTAGACAACCCTATTTATTATCTCTACTGTGTAGGGGCTGCTTTACTCATCACCTTTTCATTTCTCATTAACTCATTTGGAATCTCAGGGATTACCCCTATTAAAGGTATTGCTGTACCATTTTTAAGTTACGGTGGCTCACAAGTGGTCGCCTCCTCTATTAGTATTGGTTTGGTACTCATGATTTCCAAAAAAGTCGAAAGAAAATAAAAGGAGCTAAACTATGAACATGGTTATGACAGGTGGAGGTACAGGAGGTCATTTGACCATTATCAAAGCTGTAAAAGAACATTTATTAGATGAACAGCTTATCTATATCGGTTCAACCAAAGGACAAGACCAAGCATGGTTTGCCCATGATGCACAATTTGAAGCAACCCATTTTTTAGCCACACAAGGGGTTGTTAACCAAGGCGTTTTGGGTAAAATAAAATCTGTTTTTATGCTCATCAAAGCAACCCTTCAAGCCAGAAAAATATTAAAAAAAACTCAAGCTAAAGTAGTTTTTTGTGTGGGTGGTTTTTCAGCAGCCCCTAGCTCGTTTGCAGCCATTAGCTTAGGCATTCCACTCGTTATTCATGAACAAAATGCAGCCATAGGTTCACTCAATAAACTCTTACGTTCAAGAGCCAAAGCCTTTATCTCCTCTTACGAAGCACAAAGTCCTATTAAAGCTTATCCCATCAAAAATGAATATTTTGAAAAGTCACGTATACGTGAAAACATTCAAACCATTATGTTTTTAGGGGGTTCGCAAGGAGCAAAAGCCATTAATGAACTGGCCTTAAAACTCGCACCAACACTCAAAGCAAAAAACATCAAAATCATCCATCAAGCAGGTGAACGTAATATCAAAGAGGTTCAACAAGCCTATGAAGAACTTGGAATTAAAGCAGAAGTATTTGGATTTAGTAAAAAAATATCCGACTACATGCAAGAAGCCGATTTTGCCATTGCCCGTTCGGGAGCTTCAACACTTTGGGAACTCTCAGCCATCGCTTGTCCTGCACTTTACATCCCCTATCCTTACGCAGCAGGAGACCATCAATTTTACAATGCCAAATTTTTAGTAGACCAAAATGTCGCATGGATTATGCGTGAAAATGAACTCAATGTAGATAAAGTCATTGCACTTTTAGATGAAAACATGCAAGAAAAAAGTACAAAACTTCAAAACATGATACAAAAAGATGGGGCTTTAGAGATTGCTAATTTGTTAAAAACTTATTAATAATACTGCCCTAAAAAGTGCAATATTATTTTGTTAATTAAATATCAAACTCAAAGAGTTTCCAAACTGTTCATAACTATCATTGGTAAAATAAACCAATTCAAACTCTCCTACTCTTCCTGGCGTTTTAAAAGTTACATAATTTGATAATCCTTGAGTAGTTTTAGGTCGCCCCCAAGAAATAAGGTTAGCCCTAATTTTTTTTGCCCCTTTTTCAAAGAGTCCCACCCAATCTTCATCACCCATGGGAGCAAAGTAAGTCAGCATACTTAACATATTATAACTGTTATGTTGTGAATACTCCTGTTCAGTAAAGGTAAATACTTGTTTTCCATCGACACTAAATCCTGTTTTAACCACCATATTGTCTTCATTCTCATCAAAAAGTCTTAATTCATACTCACCCACTTCTAAAGTTTGAAGATAAAATACCTCTTTTGTACTTTTTACCTCTTTCCATGCTAATCTGTTCTCACTTGCATTTGAATTAGCTTTTTTATATAAACCTACCCATGACTTACCGTCACCTACTTGAAAGGAACTTGAAAAGTCTATTCTACTATATCCATTAAACTTTTCCACTTTCACAAAATTTTCCTGATTCGTTCCATTATGTGAAAATGCAATATAATCTTCATCTTTATATGAATTATCATAAAATAACCTAGCAATATAATCACCACGAGGTAAATCTGTTAAATTAATAGTGGTCAAGGTATCTGTTACCCAACTCCAAGCTTGAACATATTTCCAATCATTATCATGCTGATTTTTTTGATAAATACCAACCCATGTTTGTTTACCATAAGTTGAAGAGAAAAAAATATTCGTTTTTGTTTGTTGTTCGATACTAAGCATGGGCATATCTTTAACTTTATTAGCCTCAAATGCATAAGATGCAAAAATTTCATAACTATTATCTAAAAAAAACCTCAATTCATATTCACCATCAGGTAAATCATACGAATAATATCTATTTTTTGCAGAGTCTCCTGGTGCTATGGTATTTTGCACATCTTTTACCCAAGCCCAAGAAATTACATTTTTCCATTCATTTGAAGCACCTTTTTTATAAATACCAATCCAATTTTGTTGTGTACTACCAATTTGAGAAGCAGTATCTGTTGTATCAAATATTAATTGAATCCATGCCTTATTAAATATATTTGTTTTTTCAAATTTAACCTCCATTGTATAAAGATGACTTGTAAAGATCAATAAAAATCCGAGCATTAACATAATTTTTTTCATAATTTATCCTATTTGTTAGTTTATGTTTAAATATTATATAATAATTTATGTTATTTTTAGTTAAATCAAAGAGATTATTCCCTATTCTATGAATAACTGTTTTGTAACAGTTACTTAACTCAATAAGGAATATGATGAAAAAGTTATTGATATTAACATTCATACTTTTATTACAATTTACCCATGCCATGACGCTAACACCTAGCAAGACGGTATATAGCACCAATGATGCCATTAAAATCACCTTTAATGACATGACAGGACTCAATCAAGATTGGATTGCAATTTATCCAGAAACCAGTAACAACGACTGGAAAAATGTTATGCGTTGGAATTGGACCGATGACAGGGTTAGTGGTAGTGTAACTTTCAGCAGTTTACCAGCAGGTAATTATGAAGCCAGAGCTTTCTATAATAATTCTTACACCATGGAACTCTCTCAAAAGTTTAGCGTTACCCAAGAAGGAGCAGTCAAAGCTGTTCAAATTGAGACACGAAAAGAAGTCTATGACGAAGATGAACGTATTCAAGTAGTTGTAGGAAATATGCTTGGAGACCCTAAAGACTGGGTAGGTATTTACCCCAAAGGAACGAATAATGACTGGGAAAATGTACAAAGATGGAACTGGACAGGAGGACACAAAGCTACCATCATGGCATTTGATGGTTTAAAGGCTGGTGAATATGAAGCCAGAGCTTTTTTTAAAAACTCTTACAAAGTTGAAGCAAAATATTCGTTTAATGTAGGAGAAAGTAATAATGGCTTTATAGATGAAGTACGTCAGCATTGTAGCCTAGAGAATGAAACCATAGCAACCATGCTTTGTAGTAATGAGCCAAATATTGCTTATGCCATTCAAAATAAAGAAGAAGTATTTCACGGTATCATTTATGATTTTCTTAGAATAGACCTAAATAATAATACAGTTCAAAGCATTGAAACCAATCAAAGACTTGAACTGCAGTATCCAAAAGAGAGTTTAAACCTAATAAAACTTGAAGATACACCTATTTACCTATATAAGAAAACAAGTAATGGTGCTGATACAAATATTCAATGGCTATTTCAATATCAAGGAAAAACCATATTATCATTCTATAGTAATGATAGAGATAAATTACTCTATGACATTCACACAACCATTGGAGGGAAAAATCTAGTTCTCTCTTATTTAAATGAATACTCTGATCCATTTGGAAGGTTCACTGATACCTATAATATATCTAATCCCAATGTTGCCACATTAATTGATAGAGAAATTAATCCACTACGATAGAATTTTAAACACTTTATGATAACTCTCAAAAAAGGAGTTATCATATTTAAAAATATTTCTTCTTCTTAACCAGATTTTCGATACAATTCCAAGCTTTTTATAATCTATATAAAAGAGAAGCAAAATTCTCATGTAGTTATTCCTTGAACGGTTGCACTTTTTGTGTTAAGGACTACAGTGGCATAAACCTAAAAGACTACGGTCTCTAAAAATATTATTTTTGTCTTGAAATGTATAATAGTATTATCTATTTTTGGACTTTTGCAAGGAGCAAAATATGGTAGCAATGAAAGATTTATTAGAATGTGGTGTACACTTTGGACACCAAACTAGAAGATGGAATCCAAAAATGAAAAAATTCATTTTCGGAGAAAGAAAAAACATTTACATCATTGACTTACAAAAAACTCTTAGATACTTCAAATACACCTACAATGTAGTAAAAGAAGCAGCAGCTGAAGGTCAAACAGTAATCTTCGTAGGTACTAAAAAACAAGCGCGTTCAGCAGTTAAAGAACACGCTGAGAGATGTGGTATGCCTTACGTTTCCACAAGATGGTTAGGTGGAATGTTAACAAACTACCCAACAATGAAAAAATCTATTAGAAAATTAGAAATCATTGAGCAAATGGAAGAAAATGGTCAAATCGAGCTTTTAACTAAAAAAGAAGCATTAATGCTTACTCGTAAAAAAGCTAAACTTTCTGCCTACCTTGAAGGTTTCAGACACATGAAAAAACTTCCAGAGATGATGTTCGTTATCGATGCTGTTAAAGAACACATTGCTGTTAAAGAAGCTAGAAGACTTGGTATGAAAGTTGTTGCACCACTAGATACAAACTGTGATCCAGATGTAGTTGATTACCCAATTCCAGGAAACGATGATGCTATTAGATCAATTAACCTTTTCTGTAAAGAAATGGCTGAAGCAATCATTGAAGGTAAAGCTGAACTTGCTGAAAAAGAAGGTGAAGCTACTGAAAATGCACCAGCAGCAGACGCTGAACTTGGTGAAGCAATGATGGCTCAAACTGAAGATCCAGCTGTAGTTGCTGAAACTGCTATACCTGCTGATGCTGAAGTAAAAACTGATGCTCCAACAGAAGCTGAAGTTGCAGAAGTTGTTGCAGAAGCAGTAGCTGATGCCCAAACAGACAAAGATGAGCTTACTAAACTTACTGGTGTTGGTAAAGTTGGTCAAGATAACCTTTACGCTGCTGGTATTACAACATACGCACAAATTGCTGCAATGACAGAAGAAGAAGCAGTTGCTGCTAAAGTAAAAGCTGAAGCAGTAGCAGAAGCAAAAGAATTGGCAGGAGCATAATCCATGGCAAACTTTGGACCAAAAGACATTAAAAAACTAAGAGAAACTACAAGTGCTGGGATGATGGATTGTAAAAATGCACTAAAAGAAACTGATGGTGATTTTGACGCTGCGATTGCATGGTTAAGAGAAAAAGGTCTTGGTGCTGCTGCTAAAAAAGCTTCTAAAGTTGCTGCTGAAGGTGTAGTTTCTGTTGAAGTAGCTGGAGACAAAGCAGTAATTGTTGAAATCAACTCTCAAACTGACTTTGTTGCTCAAAATGATGTTTTCAAAGGTGTTGTAGCTGAGATTACAAAACATGCTTTTGACAACAATCTTGGCGATGCAGAGGCTATTAACGCTTCTGAAATCAACGGTCAAGAATTTAGCGAATACCTTTCTCTTAAAATTGCTTCTATTGGTGAAAACCTAGTAGTAAGAAGAGCTGGAATGGTAGTTGCAACTGACGATACGGTAGCTGTTAACGGTTATGTTCATGCAAACTCACAAGTAGCAGTTTTACTTTCTGCTAAATGTGAAGATGCTGCAACTGCAACTAAAGTAGCTGCTGAACTTAAAAACGTTGCTATGCATGCTGCTGCAATGAGTCCAAGTACCCTTTCGTACCAAGACTTTGATCCTCAGTTTGTAGCTGATGAAACAGCTGGTAGAATTGAAAAAGTTAAAAAAGACAATGAAGAGCTAGTAAGACTAGGTAAACCTCTTAAAAATGTACCTGAGTACGTTTCTATGTCTCAACTTACAGAAGAAATTCTTGCAACTGCAAAATCAGCAATCGAAGCTGAATTAGCTGCAGAAGGTAAACCAGAAAAAATTTGGGACAGAATTGTTCCTGGTAAACTTGAAAGATACATCTCTGACAATACTTTACTAGACCAAGAACTTGCTCTTCTTGACCAAAAATATGTAATGGATGACTCGGTAACCGTTGCTGAACACATTGCAAAAGTATCTGGTGGTAAAGCGCAAATTACTGAACTAATTCGTCTTGAAGTTGGTGAAGGAATTGAAGTAGAAGAAGAAGATTTTGCAGCAGAAGTTGCGAAGCAAATGGCGTAGGTTTAAAACCTACCCATTTTTGACTTTTAGTAAAAAATTATTTCATTGAGAATGAAAGCATTTTTTTCATAGAGAAATCATTAAAGAGTATCTTTTTTCTCATTTTAGACGCTTGTTTATCACTTTTATTTTGTATTCGCTTATAAAATAAAAGTGCTATTTTTCTCCAAATAAAAGAGTTCATCTTTTTTTGTAAACGTTCTCTTATCCATTTAGAAGATTTTTTAACCAGTAACTCATCTTCTAAACTAACAATGGCTTGGACAGTTCCAGGTTCTCCTTGTCTGGCTGACCTTCCAAATAACTGCATGTCAATCCGTCGTGAATCGTGTCTTTCGGTAGAAATAACATGTAGACCTCCCAAATCAATTGATTCTTGACTTAATTTAATATCTGTTCCTCTACCTGCCATATTTGTTGCAATTGTAACAGCGTAAACATGACCAGCTTCTTGAATAATATGGGCTTCCTGTTCATGAGAAAGGGCATTAAGCACTTGATGAGGAATCATTTTTTTTTGGAGTGTTCGTGAAAGACTTTCACTGTCTTGCACACTTCTCGTTCCAATTAAAATAGGTTGTCCTCTTTCGTAAACCTTCTCAATATCTTCTAGCACCAAAATCCATTTTTCTTTTTTAGTTCCCACAATCTTTTCGGATAAAATTGTATATTGATTAGAAATACGCTTAGGTATTTTAAGTGTGGTCAATCCATAAATATGCCAAAGCTCATTCTTTAACTTTTGTAAGGTACCACTCATGCCAGAGACATTCTCATAAAGCCTAAAAAAGCGTTGAAAACTCATTTTTATATGGGTCTCTGTGGGGTCACTCATTTCAATATTCTCTTTTGCTTCAACAGCTTGATGCATACCTGCACTCCAAGAACGGTCTGGCATTAAACGACCTGTTTTCTCATCAACAATTACCAGTTTTCCTTCATCAATGATATAATGTACTCCCTCAATATAAAATTCCCTCGCCATAAGTGCCTGTTTTAAAAGATACTCTCTTCTATTTCTTGATTTCCAAATGGGTGCTAAATGTTCAGTTAATCTATCAATATAACTTTCACCTTGATGGGTTAAATAAACCTCTTTATGCCTAATATTAACTTCATAATCAACCCCTTTCTCTAAGGGTTCTGATATTTCTTTTGCTGACAAGATTGCTTCTTTTAATGGTTTGTTCTCTCTTGGTACAGAAATAATCAAAGGAGTCGTTGCTTCATCAGCTAAAACAGAATCAGCTTCATCAATAATAATCGTATGTAAGCCTTGAAGAACTTGATTTGAAACATCTTGTTTTTGTAAAAAGTTGATTAAAGCATTATTAAAGTCAACAGGGTAATTACTCTCCATTTGGTCTCTTAAGAAATCTGCTAAAATACTATTACTAGTCGCATAAACTACAGATTTTTTATAATTATCAACCCTCTCTTCACTTTGCATTTCAGGGCTAATTTTTCCTACGCTTAAATGACAATAAGTATAAAGAGCTTCCATAGTAGTAGCATCTCTAAGAGCCAAATAATCATTGGAAGTAACAACATGACAAGGTTTTCCACTCCAAGCATGTAATACCCCTGAAAGTGCTGCTGTAACTGTTTTTCCTTCTCCTGTATGCATCTGAATAATAAAATTTTTATACATCGCTAACGCACCCATAATTTGTACCGTATAGGGACGTATTTTCAAAGAACGAAAAGAAGCTTCACAAACCAAAGCAATGCCTTGATGTAATACCTTTTTATCCTGCTTCATCTTACCCAAACGAAAAAGCACTCTAATCTCTTCAATTTTTTTAAAAAGCTGTTCTTCATTTAAAAGTTCATACGTTAAAGAGAGTTTATGTATCTTTTTAGCTTCTCTAAATAAAAAAAGATGATGGGGATAAAATGAACGAATTGATGCAAAAAAACTATTGACCTGTGCATCAAATCCAGTTAAAGGTTTTAACTCTTTACCCATTTTTGTTTGTTGATATTTTTGAGATAAAATTGACATGTTAAATTTGATATTTCTTTTGCATTAACTGTTCTAAAAATCTCATAAACTGAAACAATAAAGGAGTATCAGCCAAAGCAATACGCAAAACACCTAAGCGATGATGAAACAATGCAGGGTTCTCCTCTTGCATGGCTACTTTTGTACGAATTTCAAAAAATGCCTCAACACTGTTTTTACCACTTGAATCATCCTGTCGAACTTGAATGTCTCCACCCCCTAACCAGCCTAAAGCAGCTGAAGGTAAGAGATGCTGTTTATAGGGAATAAGGTCTATATTTTTAACCTCTATTGTCTTTTGTGCGATACCGTATAATTTTAAATTGGCACTTTGAGCATCACTACCAAATAAATCAAAAGCTTTTTCTTGAGGTACTACAGCAATAAATCTAAAATCTGTTTGAGGAATAATATCACCTAGATGTTCTCCTTTTTTTAAAAAAGATTGTTGCATAAACTTTAAATTTGGAGCAATCCAAACGCCCCCACTTTCAGCATAAATAGAAAGCTTTTTTTCTTTCTCTTCCAATGTCTGTAACTGCTCTTTTAATAATAAAATACGTTCTTTCAAAGGTTTTAAGTCAGCAATATCGCGTTGGGCTTGTAATTCTAAAGAATGGGTCTGTTCCAGTTTTGCTTTGGTAACAGCTATATCTAAAATCAACTCTTCATTGACCATAACAGCAATTAAATCTCCTTTTTTAACCTCTTCACCATTTTCAATATATACTTCCTTTAAAAAGCCCTCATTAACACTATAAAGGCTCTTAAACTCTGTTGCATAAAGAACACCTGAGGCTCTAATCGAGTTGGACATAGGTAGCATACTTAGAATAAAAACAACCATCGAAACAAATCCCATAGTCATTAAGGTAGCTTTAACTCTGTTTTTATTTAATTCAGGACTGCTACTTAAATAGAGAAATAAAGAGTACAAAGGCTTTAAAACCCATATAAATAGTGACATAACAGCCACCAATACCCCTAATAAAAAAAACTGGTCAGCCACAAAAAACATAATGGTTAATGAGACCAATAAGCGATATAAGTAACTCAAAATAGCATAAATAACCAACCATGAAGACTCTTGAAATGTATAGTTAAAGCCAATTAAATGCTCAACTCCAAATAAATATTTTTTTAATAAATATAAAAAATATTCATTTGAACGTTTTGATAAATTTGGAATCTCTAGTACATCAGATAAAATATAATAAGCATCGAGTTTTAATAGAGGATTTGCATTAAAAACCAAACTTGAAATCGATCCAATTATCATAACATTAAAACTAAGTGAGTGTATAAATCCCTCACCTGTGTTCATCCAAACAACAGCTGCTATGGCTGCTAAAAAAAGCTCTACTAACATACCAGCAGAACCAACCAATGCCCTATGCCATTTATTTCGAAAACTCCAGCTACTACTCGCATCCATATAAGGTAAAGGCGTAAAGACAAGAAACATAATCCCTATGGTATAAACAGGACCCCCAAATTTTTTACAAATCAAAGCATGTCCAAACTCATGTAAGACTTTAAGAATAAACAACACAATAAAGAGATACATAAGATTAGAAGGTGCTAAAATGCCCTCTGCTTGGGATGAGACCAAAGTACTATTATCAATCACTACTTTAATACCATAGCCAACAACAGCCAACCAAATAACAAAACCAAAACGGCTAAACAACCAATTTGCAAAAGGTTGTAAAAAGTTCAAAAGTTTTTCAGGGTTAAAAATGGGAACTTTAATAAATAAAAATGATAAGAATTTAGATTTTAGCATTTTATTTTTTTGTTCATTGTGGCGTTCAAAAACATCTAAACTTTGTGCTCTATTTTTAAAAAAAAGTAAATTGTTTAAATGTAATTGTGAAAGTAACTTTACCAATTCATCTTGTGTTGGTGTAATATCAGGAAAAGAAGCCAAATATTTTTCCCATGTCTCTTCTACCGTAGCATTAATATTTAATCTCATAATAAACTGATACGCTTCTGGTTTAATACGAAAAAACTTATTATTGAAACTGTCTTTTAATACATACCACTCTTTGCCTCTATAGTTTTGTTTTTGTACACTCACCGTAGGAAGTAAAGAGAGATTTAATCCTGATACAATATGCCAAGATTCACTAAAAATTTGTTGGCTCATCTATCTATATCCAAAAATACATACGTAAAAATTCAATAAAGTCATGCATTATAATCCATAAAATATTTCGTTCACCTATCTCTATTTTTCCCACACCACTCATACCAGGTCGCCACCATAACTCAGGATGCTCTAGTATGGTCGCATGTGCAATAAAAACATTACCATCGGCTTGACTCACTTGTGCCACAGGGACTATCTTATTAATCTCAAAATGATACTTTTTATTAGGAGAACTCAATAAGGCAAACTCTCCTTTAAACGATACATGCACATCATCAATACGCTTTTCAGGTATTTTCAATTTTAAATAAAGCTCTGTTGATTGTGCTACTTTAAAAAGAAGATCTCCTTTTGCAGTTGGTGCACCCAAAAGTTCTTCTTTATCTCCTGAAATAATAATCCCCTCTACAGGAGCAATAATCTTAGATTTTTTTAAATAATACTCAACCCTATCCAAACTTAATTCTGCTTCTCTTTTTTTTGAAAGTGCTATACGCATATCAGCCAACTTAGAAGAGGCACGTGCCTTCTCGGACTCACTGGTATATTTCCCTATATCAGCCAATGCTTCAGACTTCTTCAGATACAACTCTTCTCTATCAAAGGTTAATAGCGTATTGCCTTTGTCTACTTTATCTCCTGCATGTACTTGAACCTCTTCAATAATCCCATTGAAAGGAGCAGAGACATAAGCTATGTTGTCTGTTTCCAATGTTCCTACAGCCTCTACTTTGTAAACCCATGTACCTAAAAGTCCATACATAAATAATGCTGAAATAGTAATGGCTGAAAACTTTAAAAAAGTATTTTTAAATCCAAAAAAATTACTTAAAAATCGTCTACTTTTAAAAAGTATTTTTTTTCCTAGCCACTGATCCTTTTGATATAACTCTACTAACCATGGACTAACATAGTTTGTAAGTAAACGTAAAAGCGTACTCTCCTCTTGGGAAAAACTTCCTTGATTTTTTTCACAACTAATGACCCCAACAACCTCGCCATTGTGTCGAAGGGGAAGCGATAAAACTTGTTTAATCTTACTTTTTTCTACATAATGATGGTGGGCAAAAACAATGCTACTGGTCAACTCATCATTAGGATATAAAATCTCTTCATCTTGATCAGCAGACTCTTCATAAAGTCCTGCAAGAGATTGAATCGCTTCGGTATGTCGTTCAAACTTTTCAATATGACTAATTGCAATCGTCTCAACATAACTCCCTTTTCTCCATCCTATACTCACTTGTGAACAGTCAAATCTAGCTGATATTTCATTGACTAAAAACATTGAAGCCAATAAAAATTTTTCTTGAAAAATAATACGTGATAAAATTTCTAAAACATCTGTACTTTGCTGATTGGTATTTTCATTAAAAGTGATAACTTCTCTATCTTTAACCTTATTTATCTTTTGTGCATTAAAAAAACTTGGAATATCACTGTTCATTAATGTCCGAACCAACATTTCAGAAAATATTTGCTGATTCTTATAATCTATAATCAAATAAATAAACGCTTTACTATCACTATTACCATCATCTACTTTAACAGCCAAACTCATTTGGTTTGAAAATGCTATCCAATCAAAACGCATACGTTCATAAGCAAATTTATTCTTCACCACACGAACACTCATGGATAAGGCTAGATTAACAGCGTCATCTAAGAATGTTTGATTATTTTGATCAACACCATAAGAAGCTTTTAAATTCCATTTCATATCCTCTGTTTGCACCAAATAAAGTGCAATGGGTGACTTAACAAGTAACGATGAATATTTTAAAAACTCTTGTGTAGCTGTAGAAACATCCTTACTTGACGTTCGTAAATTTTGTATGTTTGTAATAATTTCTCTGGGTTCATAATGCTCATGTTGCGATTTAATCACAGTAATCCTCTACTTATTATCAGAAAAAGAGTCGATATTAATTCTTGCTGACAAACCAGGGGTAATTCTATTCTTAATATTTGAAAATTCTATTTTGATTCGTACCAGTCCACTCGCCATATCAGCAACAGGAGAGATAAATGTAATTTTTCCCCGTTTTTTTGCAGAAACATTATTAGTCTGAACATTAAAATTAATTTTATTACCAACCTTTAAAGTACTGCTATATTTTTCCTCTATATTAATATCAATAAAACAAGTATTCACATTAACCACTCGAACCGATGCTTCTCCGACCTTTGCCCATTCTCCTTCTTCCAGGTTAACTTCTGTGACTATCCCCGTAATCGGCGAAGTAATCGTGTATTTAGACAATAAACTATTAGCAATACTGTATTCTATTTTCTCTTTTTTTTCATTCTCTTCTCTCATTTTAATTTCACCATTTAATATATGGTATTTACTTTTTAATAATTGAAGTTCTTGTTCGCTCACTGCTCTACTTTGCTGATATAAGGCTTCAGTTGAGTCTAATAATGATTTTTGAATCTTCTTATTTTTTATGGCTGCTTGTAATTGTGCTTTATCTTTCCAAATAACTCGTCTTCGTTCTAACTCTAATCGCTGTAACCTATCATCAAGTTTTAAAATTTTTGTATTTTTTTTAACAAAAGACCCCTCTTTGACATATAACTTTTGAACCACACCATCCAATGGCACACTAATCTTAACATTGTGAATGGGCTTAATTATCCCAATAAACTCAACAGCAACCAATTCTATAGAAGCAACCAATATAATAACTAATAATTTTTTCATGCTTATTTCCTTTTATAATTTTAAATTAGATGCTTTATGCTCACTGCTATCAGTATTATTTACAATATTATTAAATGAAACATCAATATTTTGTTTTTGTAATAAATCTCCTGTTGCTTTATTTAACAATGCTTCAGCTACTTTTGCATTAACTACTGAATTATAAAGCTTTCTTTGTGCTGTAATTAATTTATCTTCATACTCTAAAATATCTCTCATTTTTGCTCTTCCTAACTCCATCTTTTGACGTTCTAACGCTAATAATTTTGATTTAAGAGCCACTTCTTTATGGTAAGCATCGACCTTTTGCTGTTCTGTTTGAAGTTGTTCTATTTTAGTCGAAATTAAATTATAGATAATCGTATGTAGAGATTTAATTTCAAGTTCAGCACTACTCAATTTAATTTTTGAAATAGCAAGATTTTCCTGTGCTTGATCATTTCCATAAAGAGGTATCTCAAGATTTAAACCCACACTCCATGAAATATGTTTTTCACACCCCAAACTACAATATAAAGAGTTATTTTGTGTACTCTCTACCCCTAAACTGTATACCTTTGTATTTAATTTTAAGTCAGGTAAAACTTGATTTTCATTATACAGATATTTCAACCTTTCCGTTTCCACTTTCAGTTCAGCCAATTTCAATTCAGGTAAATTCTTGACAGCTTTCTCAAAACTTGAAGTTATTTGAGGGACAGTTGTTCTAGTTGGTGCATCTTTGGCAAGAAAGATTGTCTTAGAATTGGAAATATTTGACAAATTCAAAAGTGATAAAAGACGACTCTGAATCTCTTTCATACTTGATTTTAAACCTAAAAGTTCTGTCTCTTTTTGATAAACAGAACTTTTTGCTTCCAACAATTCTGTTTGTGCTATTTTTCCATAATTTGCCAATGCTTCCAAGTTGGTTAATTGCTTTTTTGTAATCTTTAAAGTATCTGACCAACTCAAATATAATTTTTGTGTTCCATACAATTTCCAATATAACTGTATGGTTGTAGCAACCAGACCCATTAATTTGTTTTTATACTCTGTCTTACTAATATCAGTATTAATCTTTGCAATATTAATCTTCGCATGGGTCATCTTAGTTCCCATTCCTCTTAAAAGAGGCTGATTAAAAGAAAAAGTAATTCTATCACTATATTCAGCATCATAATCTTGTGTCTCTTCAATCAAATTACTTCTATTTTTTTTATCTGAAAAACCTAAATTCCATTCTCCACCTGTAAAAATCAATCCTCCTATACTCGCTTCTGCATTACGAACTCTATCCTTATATTCATCTTCATACCCTCTTGAAAGTGTTTGTTCAGCATTATTGGGAATATTCGTACGCGAATAACTACTGCTAAGATTAATTTTAGGCTCAAAAATACCCTCTTCTAACTTCACTTGATGCTCTGATATTACTACCTGCATCTTTTCAGAAGAGAGTTCATAATTTCGATTTACTATTTCATTAATTAAACCATTCAAAGATACCTCTACCTCTTCACACCCTATACAACTTTCTAGTAAAATATTTTTCTTACTAACTATCTCTTCAGCATTTATATTGACAACCAATACTCCTAAAATACAAATTTTCCATATTATTTTTAACATTTTTTCCCTTTTTTAAATTATTTTATATTGCTATATCTTCAATCCAATATTCTACATTTGAACTCACTATTGTTGACTCTTCATACTCTTCTGTACTGTATAAATCAAACAGTGGTATTCCTGAATCGTATATAAAGTTTAATTGACTGTAAAAGCTTTCATAACTTTCAACCTCAAAGAAAGATGTAGTCCCAACTCTTTCCATTAACTGTTGATTTAAATATTCATTTATACTCTCTTCTCCTAATAAATTATTTTCTTCACTCAACCCTTCTACTAACTCATTAGAGAACAACTCTGTATCTTTTTCTATTACCTCACTCAAATGATCATCCAATAGCGTATTTGACTCAGAACCTACGGTATTATCAAATTGAGTCTCAAATTGCGTATCAAATCCATTGTCTATCTCTCTATTTTCAATATTGTCCATATTAACCGTCATAAAATCTAAATTAGAAGTATCTATGTCTAACACATACAACTCATTCACAAATAGTAAGCTCCACTTATCATTTTCTTGACTTAAAACAAAAGAGTCATTATCTATTTGACGTACCAAATTTTGTCTATCTGGACTATCTGTCAATATCGTTACTTTAGGTGTTTGAGTTTTTATCGATACTTCTCTAAACTTATTAATACTTTCTGTAGAAATTGAATCAGAGCTTTCTATTCCTTTTCCATCAATATACAAACCTTTAGTTGCAAGCACATTAACACTGCTACTTCTATTATTATCTAAGATAACCCCATTAGTAGCCACAATCGTAACCGTATCTCTTCTTGATTCCACATACGATAATAATAAATCATTATCTGCTATTAAAGAAACTTCTCCAACTCTTGAAACTGTAGAAGTACCCCTATTCATAATAAAATTATTTCCAACAGTAATACTCATATCACTTATACTCGTGATATTTTCATTTTGATTCATATCATTATTGGCACTAAAAGTACTACTTCCCCCAATAAAGATCTCAGCATTCTGAATAATATTATTTCCAACAACAAAAGCATCAAAGCCTATTGCTATTGTCTCTTCCAATAAAATATCGTTATTGGAATTAATACTCATACTCTTTGCAACATCCATCACATTCAAGGTAATATTTGTGCCACTTTCACTCACAAGGCTTCCATCACTTACGGTAGTAGAAGTCTCTTCTGCCATAATGAAATCATTTCCTGCTGTAACACTCATATCACCCACTGAACTGATATTGGCATTTTGAGCGATATCATTATCAGCTGTAAGGCTTGTGGTTGCACCAATCGTCATATCAGCATTTTGCGTAATGTTCGCTGCTGTCATGGTGGTTATATCACCTACCTCTACCGTGCCTTCAAGCACTAAGTCTTTAATCGCTGTAACCATTAAGTCTTTTGAAATCTCCATTACATTCAGCGTCGTGTTTCCAGCACTTTGGCTCACAAAATTTCCATCACTTACGGTCGTACTTGTCTCTTCTGCCATAATGAAATCATTTCCTGCTATCACACTCATGTCACCCACTGAACTGATATTCGCATTTTGAGCGATATCATTATCAGCTGTAAGGCTTGTGGTCGCACCAATCGTCATATCAGCGTTTTGCATAATGTTCGCTGCTGTCATAGTGGTCGCTTCACCTGCATCGACTGTTCCATTAAGTACTAAGTCAGCAATCGCTACCACGTCCATTGTGCCACTAATATCCATTACATTCAATGTGCTGTTTGCCCCACTTTCACTCACAAAGCTTCCATCACTTACGGTAGTCGAAGTCTCTTCTGCCATAATG
>CACVAX010000021.1 GCA_902727935.1 uncultured Sulfurovum sp.
TAAATTCGAGAACAATCTGTTGGGATTTAAAAAAGTTACTACTTTAGTTAAAGATATCAAAGAAACTATTTTTATCTTTGAACCTACAGGAGTTTACTCTTATGCTTTAACAGAATTTTGTTCAAAGCAAAATATATCTGTCGTAATGGTTGGACCAAAAGAGTCAAGAGACTTTGCTCGTTCTTTAAAAGTGCGTTCAAAGACAGATAAGATTGATGCAAAAGTACTTTATAAATATCAGTCTCATGTAGAAGCTAATATGGCTAAAATCCCTAAAATCAATAATCATGCTATTAAAGCGCAACAAATGTTAAATGTATATGAAGCAATACAAGCCTCTAAACAAAGATTTAAAAATCAGCTTGAATCTACAAGTAAAACAGATAAAGGTTTACTTCGCACCCTCAATAGACTTATCAATGATTTAGATATCGAAGCAACTAAACTTTTTAATAAAATTGAAATACTTCTTTTAAAAGATACAGAAACTAAAAAAAGTTATGATGCTATCAGTACTATTCCCTCTATTGCTCAAAAAAGTGCCTTATATTTAACTGCTTTCTTTCTAAAGTATCCTTCAGCTAATGCAAAACAAATGACTGCTCTTATTGGTCTTGACCCAGTTATGAGAGACTCTGGAACTTTTAGAGGTAAACAGAGAATATCTAAACATGGTGGGCAACAGTTAAGAAACCTTCTTTACTTACCAACATTATGTGCCATTCAACATAATGATAGAATTAAAACTTTTTATGAACGTCTTACTTCTAGAGCTAAAACTAAAAAATTAGCTGTTATTGCTGCTATGAGAAAACTCATTTTAATGGCTTTCTCTTTATTTAAAAGTGAAGAGGCTTATCAGCCTTTATTCGCTAAAATCTAAATCGATAAAAAGCTGTTTCTTTCAGCTTTTTTTAACACGGAATCTACCCAACCATCGCCCCAATAATATGAAAATGATCTTCAAACATCATCTCAGGCTTTACCTCTGCAAAAGGAACCCAAAAAGCTTTGGCTGCGTCATCACCACCTTTGACTTTTGGAAGTTCTCCATCTTTTAACTCTATGAGATAAGCATGGGTCACCGTTCGACCTCTTGCTGAACGGTAGGGGTCATCAAAAACTTGTTGTTTTGTAATACTTCCAGCCAAAACAGGAGCAGGTACTTTAATGCGTGTCTCCTCTCTTAGCTCACGAATGACAGCTGTTTTCAGTGTTTCATTTGCATCCAAAAATCCACCAGGAAGTGCCATAAGTCCTTTTCCTGGTTGTGCTTTACGTTCTATGAGCAATATATGCCCCGATTGGATAACGACTGCATCTACGGTAATGAACATTGGGGTATAAGGTGCTTTGTCCCAAGCCGATTTGTATTTTTTCACAAAATGAAATTCATTGGCTACTTGCTCGAAAGCCTTAGTAGTTTTAAATTTTTCCAATGTTATTGCTATATTACTATTCAGTGAATTTGTAAACTCTTTGTCATCAAAATAGCGTTCTCGAATATCGGTTGATGAGATACTTTCATAGTTTTTTACTTCTTCACGTTCCCATTGTGGAAACTGTGTTAGGTAAAAAGAAGTATCATCTTTTTGATGTCCTATCAGTCCAACTTTTGGCTTAGACGCTATTTTGTTGTGAACCACTCCAGCGACTAATTGTTGAACTGACTTAATCCATAATTGATTGTTATAAATTTGGTCAAGTAGAGGAAAAGCTAAAATTCGTCGATTTTCTTCTTCTGAAAATGCCAAGCGCATTAATGCTTCGCGTTCATTAAAATCCCATGGGTTTCTAACGGTACGTGGCTGATAAGCTGAACCAACTAAAACAATAACTTTGTCTGACAATTGCAATGCTTTGCGAATAACACTCTCGTGTCCAATGTGAAATGGCTGAAATCTGCCAATAAAAATGAGGTAATCATACTTCATCACTAAGCTCCTTAGCGAAATTAAATTTACATTATATGGGTCTATCCCTAATGTAGAACAGCATCAAAAAATCCTTTTGAGCTGTTGGTAGTTTAACATAATTTTCTTAAGCTATTTTTTACAAACGGATACTTATGGACGCTCTACTACCTCTATTTTAGAACGTTTAATATGCTCTGGTACAAACTCTTCAACCCTATTTTTATCAGCTTGACTCATACGTATATCAACTTTTTCTTTTTTGGGAACTTCTGGCGTTGGTTCTTTCTCGCTACATCCCATAAACAATAAAATTGTTAACGCCACAAATATATTTTGCTTCATAACTTTTCCTGTGTATTTAATTACTCTAAACAATGAGTTCTAAAAGTATAAGACATCTATTTGCGTTTTTAACTTAAGCAATAACCCCTGAACCAATAACTTTATCACCCTCATAAAAAACAGCCACTTGACCATAAGCCAAACCAAAAACAGATTCGGACAATCTCACGCTCCCCTGATTACCATCAATCTTAACCTTACAAGGAATTGCCGTAGTTCTATAGCGTACTTTTACAGTAGAATCAAATTCATTCATTTCTTTAAAAAGATTAATTTGTTGTATTTTAAATTCATTCACTTCTAATGCTTCTTTTTTTCCAACAACTATCTGATTTTGCTCAGGTTTTATCGCCAAAACAAAATGTGGATCATGTGCACCATCGACAGTAAAACCTCTTCTTTTACCAATGGTATAATGCATGTAACCCTTATGTTTTCCTACTACATTTCCTTCTACATCAACAGTTTCACCTTCCAAGTCTATCTTCATATGTCGCTCAAGAACTTCTGTATAATCATTCTCAACAAAACAAATCTCAGAACTCTCTTTTTGTGTCGCAAAATCTGCTAAAACAGGTATTTTAGAAGCAAAATCTTTAACATCTTCTTTAAGCCATGTACCCAGAGGAAATACTAATTTTTTCAATGTCTCTTTTCTCACTTGTGCTAAAAAATAACTTTGATCCTTTGTAGCATCTTCTGCCATATACAAAAACTCACCATCACATTTGATATAATGTCCTGTAGCAACCTTATCTATGCCTAAGCTAGTAGCAAAATCAACCATTTCTCCAAACTTAATATTACGATTACACATAACACAGGGATTTGGTGTTAAGCCTTCTTTATAGGTGTCTACAAAATAATCATAAACCTTATCTTTAAACTCTCCAGCCAAGTCATGAAAGTGTACCTCAACATCTAAATAAGCAGCAACACGCTTAACTTTTTGAAAATTCTCTTCATGATAACCAGGTTTATTGTGTAATTTTAAATAAACACCAACAACTTCATACCCTGCTTTTTGTAATAAAATACTTGTAACTGTAGAGTCAACTCCACCAGACATCCCAACCAATATTTTTTGCTTTTCCATTTTCATTCCTAAACGTTTTTTTTCATAAACTCATTTAATATATACTCTTTTGTAGCCACGACTAAATCTTCTGGTATTTGTTGACCTGTTGAAATATAAGAGACAGATTTTTTTTCTTGAATTAAAAAATTGACTAGCTCTGATACATCACTGGTTTCATCAAGTTTTGTTAAAATAAAATTTGTAATGTTTAACCCAGCAAAAGCATTATTAACATAGGCTAAATCTTTTATTTTAGAGGTCGCTGAAAGTACCAGAGAAATTTCAATAGCATAATCACTGTTACGATCAATCAAGTCAATCAAGTCATGTAAGTTCTTTAAATTATTCCCTAAACCTCCAGCTGTATCCACTAAAAGTAAGTCATACTCTTCTTCAAAAAATGCTTCTATAGGTACCAAGGTGATTGCCATTGCTTCTGCATAATTTTCTAACTGCTCTTCTGATCCTACTTTATGCTGATCAAAATTAACAAATCCTACCTTATGAGACTTCGACAAAAAATACCGATAACGTGCAGCAATTTTACCAATAAGTGAGGTTTTTCCTATGCCTGTTGCACCAACAATAACCCTAACTGTTTTTGTTAAATTTTTAGCTTCCTCTTCAACTTTTAATAAAGAATCTAATTCTTCTAAAACATAAGCAATTAAAATCTCTTCATCTTCCTCTAACGTCGTTCCAGCTAAAGGTGCCAATAATTTTTCAGTCCAAATTCTGTCTAATCCATAGTCAGAAAACCTATCAACAACTTTTTTAATGAGAGGCGTATGCTCCAATACATCTTTAGCTAATGCGCCATGCATTAATGTAATCTCTTTTCTCAATGCACGAACATCATTAACAGTTAAAAGCTTTTCATCTTCATTTTCTAACATGCTGACTCTTAGGTTTTGGTTTTCATATGTATTAGAGGAATAATCACAGAAGTTCGATTCATCCAATCAGAATGAGGAAGCGTTAACACTTTTGAATTCATTTGCACCTTTTCGTAAAAAATCATGTCAATGTCTAAAGTACGAGGAGCATTAGAAAAAGAGCGTTTTCTTCCAAACTTTTTTTCTACACGCAGAATATAGCGTAAAAGTGCTTTAGGATGTAAACATGTTTTCACAATAATTAATGCATTCTGAAAATCATCTTGTTCCAAATAGCCAAAAGGTGGGTTTTTCAAAATAGCTGAAGTCTCTACAATGTCGACAAAAGGTGAACGCTTTAAATAATAAAAAAGATGATTAAAACGACGTGAAACATCTCCTATATTTCCTCCTATCCCTAATGTTACTTGAAAAGGTTTAGTAGATTTTTTAATTGTTAAATAAGGGTAGTTTTGTTGAAAAATCAATATGTTTCTGGGGTCTAATTTTTTTTGCATTATTGATACCTATATATTAATTGAGTTATTATATCTCAGCTTTAATTTTAAAGACGTTATGCATTTAATAAAGTCACGGTCAGTGACGCTTAATTGACAAACTGGCATCTTTTTTAGAAAATGAAAAAGTCCTTAACTTTCTAGTAAATTCACCCCAATCTTAGTACTTTTTCACTAGAATAACGCAGAAAAATCTCCCCCTATATAGGATAGTAAATAATGTCAAAACCATTAGAAAACTTAGATGAAGTACTAAAAAACCACAAGTTAAGCCCAATAGAATACACAAACATATTAGAAATTTTAGATGGTAGACATCCAAACATCGTAGAACTTGGTATCTTTTCTGCAATGTGGTCTGAGCACTGTTCTTATAAATCAAGTAAAAAGTACCTAAATGGTTTCCCTACCAAAGCACCATGGGTAATCCAAGGTCCCGGTGAAAATGCTGGTGTTATTGACATTGGTGGTGGTATGGCTGCTGTGTTTAAAATGGAATCACACAACCACCCAAGTTTTATTGAACCTTACCAAGGTGCTGCTACGGGTGTTGGTGGAATTTTAAGAGATGTATTTACCATGGGTGCTAGACCTGTTGCCAACATGAATGCCCTTCGTTTTGGAAACATTACTAATGACGACAAAACAGCGAAGTACCAAAGACACCTTGTTAAGGGTGTAACTGAGGGAATTGGTGGTTATGGTAACTGTATGGGTGTTCCTACCATTGGTGGTGAGTGTTCTTTTGATGAATCTTACAATGGAAACATTTTAGTAAATGCTTTTGCTCTTGGTTTATGTAAAGCTGATGAAATATTCCTTGGTATTGCTGAAGGTATTGGAAACACAGTAATGTACGTCGGTTCTAAAACAGGACGTGATGGTCTAGGTGGAGCTGTAATGAGTTCTGACTCATTTACCGAAGAGTCAAAATCTTTACGTCCTACGGTTCAAGTTGGGGATCCATTCATTGAGAAGCTTTTACTTGAAGCGTGTTTAGAACTTTTCAAGACTAAAGACGTAGTTGTAGGTATTCAAGACATGGGTGCAGCAGGACTGACTTCTTCTGCATTTGAGATGGCTGGTAAATCAGGTTCAGGAATGATTATGAACCTAGACCAAGTACCTGCACGTGAAGAAGGAATGACTCCTTATGACTTTATGCTTTCAGAATCACAAGAGCGTATGCTTGTATGTGTTAACAAAGGTAAAGAGCAAGAGGTTATTGACATTTTTGAAAAGTGGGATTTAGATGTTGCTGTTATTGGTGAGGTAACGGACACAGGTCGTATGGAACTTACATGGTATGGTGAAACCGTATGTGACATGCCTATTGCTCCTGTAAGTGAAGAAGCTCCTATTTTAGACAGACCTACATCACGTCCAACATATTTAGATGAAATTTCAGACAAAGACATTAACTCTTACGACACAGTAGATAACCAAACAGCTTTTGAAAAACTTGTAGGCTCTATGGAAGTAGTTGACAAAGCATGGATTTATGATCAATATGACTCCATGGTACAGACAAATACAACAAAAGCACCGGGAAGCTTAGATGCATCTTGTATTCGTATTAAAGAGACTGGTAAAGCTTTAGCTATGTCTGCTGACTGTAACCCTCGTTACTGTTATGTTGACCCAGAAAAAGGTGGTGCTTTAGCAGTTATGGAATCTGGACGTAATGTTGCCATGTCTGGTGCAAGACCTCTTTCGATTACTGACTGTTTGAACTTTGGTAACCCAGAGAACCCAGAAGTTATGTGGCAGTTCGCACAAGCTTGTGAAGGAATTAAAGAAGCTTGTTTAGAACTTGACACTCCTGTTGTTTCGGGAAATGTTTCTCTTTACAATGAAACCAATGGTACTTCTGTATTCCCTACCCCAGCCATTGCGATGGTTGGACTTAACGAAGACGAAAGAAAAGTACTTCCATCTTGTTTTCAAGAGGATGAAAACCATCTGGTTCTCATAGGAGACACAGGAACACAATTTGGTGCTTCACTTTATATTAAAGAGTTATTTGGCGAAACAGCAGGAACTCTAGCTGATATTAACTACAAAAAAGAGTTAGCCTTATGGAAACTTGTAATTGATGCTAATGAAGAGTGTCTTTTAGCCTCAGCTAAAGATTTAAGTTCTGGTGGTATTGCCATTGCCTTAGCTAAAATGGCAGCTGTATCTGGTAGAGGTGTTGTTGCAGGCATTAGACTTGAAGACAAACGAAGTATTTTTGATGAGTCACAATCAAGAGCCATTTTAGAAGTAAGTTCAAAAGAAAATCTTGACAAAGTTATTAGCATGGCAAAAGGCTTAGGACTACGTACTGATATTATTGGTAAAGTTGGTGGAGATAGGATTAAAATCAATGAAGTAGAAATGAACTTAGAAAAACTACAAGAAGTTTATTTTTCTAGCTTTAAAAAAATTGTTGAACAAGATATATAGAAAGTTTGAAACTTTTTATATATCTAAAATATTAAACACATTGAAAAGTGTGTTTTTCACTGTCGTAAAGGGCTTTTGTATTTTTTTCACAAAAAAAATCAGAACTTGGTAATTCAGTTTTATTTAAAATTATATCTTCAATCTTATCATCTGACTCAGTCACTAAAAGAGTACTCTCTTCCATTATGTAAGATGAGTGTGGAAAAACTGTAATCAGTTCTCCATCTAATACTATTGTCATACTTTTATCAATAAAATCATTCTGAGCATTGATATTTATTTGTTGAACATATCTTGGTTGTTCAAGAATCACCAAATTTTCTTTTTTTTCTTCAAAACCTTTTGAGGGTTTTAAGTTATCTAAATTAGCAAAACAAACCCCTCCAACACATTGCTGTGTTGGAGCTCCGAGAAGCGTGGTTGTTAGGAGTGCAGTAACTGCACCTAATCTAAAAAATTTGTTATTTAACATTTAATGTCTATCCTTCTATAAAATCATAATTTTCTTTTCCCAGTAAAATTATCTCTAAAAAATCCAAAAAGTACAAAGAAAATAGATTTTTTTCACAAATAATTCACGCTTAGAAAATAAAGTCACAGAAAGTGAAACAAAAAAACACAGTATTTATCATTTTACTTTACTTTCCTGAGGTTTAGCAAATGTTTCCCAATTACTTATTTCATCAACTTTAGGGAAGCCATCTAAGATTTCTTGAGGTTGAAAGTTTGGTTTATAGGCAAAAGCTTTACACTCTTCTACCCAATATCCCAAATATATCCATGGTAAATCTAAAACTTTAGCTAACTCAATTTGATACAACAAGGAATAGGTTCCAAGCGATAAATTCAAATAATCAGGATTATAATAAAAATAGATTGAAGAGATACCATCATCTAAAATATCAATTAAATCTACCCCTATCAACTCTCCATTTTTAATATAAAGTACTTCTTTTCCAAAATCATGAGCGCCTTCTACAAAATTTTCTTTATACTCTCGAGGTGAAATATTACGATGTGTCCAACCATCTTGCTTATGTTTATAAGCATGATATTTATTATAAAGATTAATATGTGCTTGAGATAAAGTAGGCTTTTGAATAATAATTTCTGTCTCTTTATTACGTTTAATCGCTTTTTTTTGAGATTTACTTGGCTTAAAATTTTCCACATCTATACGTAATGATTTACACTCATTACAACCCTCACAAATTGGGTGAAAATAATAATAACCAAAACGACGCCAACCACGATTGATTAAAGCCGTATTATATTCTTGTGTAACATTCTCAATATGCTTGTAACTCATGCGAACACTCTTGCCTTCTAAATAAGCACAATCATAGTCAAGCATAGAAAAGTCGGTTGATTTTGGTGGTATATCTGTAAACGTACTGTTATTCATAATCATAATTTTATCTAAAAATTGTCAATTTATAGTAAAATTTAGCTTCATTTTTATTAGGAGACTTATCTTTGTATCTTTATCAACCCAGTTCAGGCTATGCTTATAATAGTGATTCTATCTTTTTATATGATTTTATATCAAGCTTTAAACCAAAAGGTTCATTACTTGATGTTGGTTGTGGTGTGGGAATTATCTCTTTGCTCTTAACCAGAGACTTTAAGACAGAAACAACCATTGTAGATAAACAAAAAATCATGTTAAAATATGCCTTACATAACTATGCTCTCAATAAAATCCAAGTCCATGCAAAAGAGCAAGACTTTGTAAACTTTAGTGAAAAAGAAAAGTTTGATTATGTTATTTCAAACCCTCCTTTTTATGATCAACAGGTTACACAAAGTCTTAATGAACACCTAAACATTGCACGTTATTCTCAACATTTGCCCATGGATTTATTAATCGCTAAAGTCAAAAAAATCTTAAAACCAAGAGGACGTTTTATTTTTTGCTATGATGCAAAACAAGTTGATAAACTACTTTATTGTCTCATCAAAAATAAATTAAACCCTGAACAAATACGTTTTGTGCATTCTAAATTAGACCGTCACTCCAAACTCGTTATGATTTCAGCCAGAATGAATTCAAAATCCATGATGAAGATTGACCCACCTTTAATTGTTTTCGATGACAAAAGTAATTACAATACAGAAGCACAACATGCTTTTAAAAAAGCTGGAACCAACAGTATTAAAGGAGACTATTAAATGGAAGAAAAAATTTTATCAGAATATGGTTATGATTATAAGTTTAGCCCCTCTGCATGTGAAAGTTGTGGGGGTGCTTGTTGTACGGGCTCTAGTGGTTATATTTGGGCAAAATATCCTGAGATAATAGAAATAGCAAAATTTTTAGAACTAACAGTAGAAGAATTTGCTACAATGTATCTTAAGAAAGTCAAGCATCGATACTCTCTAGTAGAAAAAAAACTTGATGATAATAACTATGCATGTGTTTTCTTTAATGAAAAATTAAAACAATGCAGTATCTACCCTGTCAGACCAAGACAATGTAGAACTTTTCCTTTTTGGGAAATATTTAAAAATAATAGTGAAGAGGTAAAACAAGAGTGTCCTGGAATCATAAAATAATTCATAATATCATTATAATACTCTTTGTACTTTTTACTTTCTACTTTATAGGTTGTACAACATATTCTGTACCAAGTAACAGTAAGGTAATTGTTCCTAAAGAAGATTTAGTTAGCTATAATCCTAAAAATTTTTCAAAAAATAAAAATAAAAAGCTTAGAAATGAAGACCAGCTAATTATCAAGGCTATCTTTTTAGAGGAGCAAGGTGCATATAAACAAAGTAATGAATTTTATGCCCTACTTTATGAGTTAACCCAAAAAGAAGAATATCTTCTCAAAGAACTTAATACGGCGCATCAAGCAGGTATTGTCTCAAAAAACTTAAATAGTTTAAAAGCTTATACCAAAAAAAACCCTGATAACTTACAAGCACAACGCCTTTTACTCTCCTTTTATTTAAAAAACAAAGAGTTTGAAAAAGCAAAAACCATAGGGGAAAATTTAACCAAACTCTCAAAAGAAGCTGTTGATTTTGAACTTGCAGCAAACCCACACATCTTTACAGGTGAATATAAAACTTCTTTAAAGTATCTCAAAAAAGCTTATAAACAAACTCTAAATGAAGATATCTTACTAAAAATTGTAACCATTCAAGTTAACTATCTTCAAAATATTGATGAAGCCATTGCTATTTTAGAACAGCATAGAGTAACCCAAGGTTGTTCTGAAAAAATTTGCTTACAATTGGTTAGCATTTATGCCAGTAAACATGAAGCTACAAAACTTATTACACTCTATAAAGCACTATACACTAAAACAAACAAAGATATTTATGTTGAAAAAATTATTGAAAGTTATCTCTTAAACCAACAATTAGAAGCTGCCATTACTTATTTGGAAAAAACTAAAAAGTATCTGAGTTTACTCTATTCACTTTATATGGAAAAAAAATCTTATATAAAAGCTAACAAACTCACAAAAACTTTACTCAAACAGACTAATGACCCAAGATGGTATGCTGAATCTGCCATTTCTCTATATGAATCTCTTCTGGATAAAAACAATAAAGTTGAATTACAAAAAGTTGTTGATGAGTTTGAACAAGCACTCAATCTGGGAGAAAAAAGTCCCATTTACTTAAACTATTATGGCTACACGCTCATTGACAAAAATATTAATGTCCAAAAAGGTTTAAGAATAGTTAAAGAAGCCTTAAAAAAAGAACCTGAAAATACTTATTTTTTAGACTCTTTAGCTTGGGGAAACTATAAATTAAATAATTGTGAAAAAGCCTATCCCATTATGAAAAAAGTTGTGGAGGTTGAAGGTTTACAAGAAAAAGAAATCATTGAACACTGGAATGCCATACATCAAAAGTGTAAAAAAAAATAAACTAACAAGGGAAAGAATTTGGCACAAATTTTAGATGAGATTATTAAAAAAACAAAAGCAGATTTAGAAAAAAGAAAAGTTGACTATCCAATGGAATGGCTAGGTCGCTCTTTAGCACTTAATCCTTTTGCACCCAAAGATGTATTTACAGCGCTTAAAGCTACCGAAGAAAATCCATATAGAATCATTGCAGAAGTAAAAAAAGCAAGTCCGAGTAAAGGTATTATTCGTGAAGACTTTAATCCCATGGAAATTGGTCAGGCTTATGAAAAAGGAGGTGCTGATTCACTTTCGATTCTAACAGAACCTCACTTTTTTCAAGGTGATAAAGAGTACTTAGGCATGGTTCGTCGTTATACTTCTATTCCTCTACTGCGTAAAGATTTTATTGTCGATGAATACCAACTCGTAGAAGCTTTAGCTTATGGTGCTGACTATGTTTTACTTATTGCTACGGCTTTAAGCCGTAAAGAGTTAAAAAACTTACTAAACTACACCCGTCACTTAGGTATGCAAGCCTTGGTTGAAATTCATGATAAAACAGATTTAACCAAAGCAATTTTTGCTGGAGCTGATATTATTGGGATTAACCATCGTAATCTTGAAACATTTGAAATGGACATGAAATTAAGTGAAAAACTTATCCCTTTAATTCCAAATAAAAAAATTATTGTGGCTGAAAGTGGTATTACTGACCATGAAACAGTACAAGCTCTCTCTAAGATAGGTGCTGATGCCTTCTTAGTAGGTGAACACTTTATGCGTCAAGACAACATTACACAAGCTGTTAAAGATTTAAAGTACGGAGTTTAAAATGCAAAACATTGTCATTACAGGTTGTTCCACAGGCATTGGCTTAGCAACAGCTCAATACTTAAAAGAACAAGGTTATAAAGTATACCCAACGGTTAAAGATGCAAAAGATTTACCTCTTCTACAGACCATGGGTTTTGAAAATGTAATGACATTAGATGTACAAAATCCCCAAGAGATAAGCCAAGTAATCAACTTCGTACTCAATGAAGATGCTAAAATAGACACATGGTTTAACAATGCAGGTTTTGGACAAGCTGGTGCGTTAGAGGACATAAAAACAGATGTATTAAAAGAACAATTTAACACCAATGTTTTTGGACTGCATGAATGTACTAGACAAGTTATTCCAATTATGAGAAAACAAGGCTATGGAAAAATTATTCAACACTCTTCTGTTTTAGGACTCATATCCTTATTTGGACGAGGTGCCTACAATGCAAGTAAATATGCCATTGAAGGATTAACCGATACACTTAGACTCGAACTTAAAGGGACAAATATTTACCCTGTTTTACTTAACACAGGACCTATCAGCAGTTCTTTTAGAAAAAATGCCATGCAAAAGCTCAAAGAAAATGTAGATACAAAAAACTCAGTCCATGCTAAATATTACCAAAAAGCCCTATCAGCTGAAAAATCAAAAGTTCCGTTTAATGAAGAAGCCATTGCTGTGGCAAAAATTGTCCATACAATTCTCTTAACCAAAAAACCAAAACCAAGATATTACATTACGAAAGCTACTTATTTACTTGGGTATCTTAAACGTATATTGAGTACTAATGCCCTTGATAAACTCTTGAGGAAACTTGGCTAGGACAGTCAACTACCTTTAAGTATAAATAGCTATCTTGTTCATAACTAAAACTTAGGAAATAATTTGAATATATTTAAAAAAATTAAAAATGACTTTTGTAATGTAGGACGTAATGACCCTGCCTTACATTCTAAGTTTGAATTATTCTTTAACTACCCAGGTCTTTGGGCATTGTTTTATCATCGCATAGCACATTCACTTTACAGCAGAGGTTTACGTTTTATTCCTCGTTTTATTTCTGGATTTAGCCGACTAATTACTACAGTTGACATTCACCCAGCTGCGCAAATTGGTGAACGCGTTTTTATTGACCATGGTGCAGGTGTCGTCATTGGTGAAACAGCCATAATTGGTGATGATGTGGTCATTTATCAACAAGTAACCCTTGGAGGAGTTAGTACTTCTGTAGGGAAACGTCACCCTACTGTAGGTGATCGCGTTGTTATTGGTGCAGGAGCAAAAGTACTAGGCAATATCACCTTAGGTGATGATGCTAAAATTGGGGCGAACTCTGTTGTGGTTAAAAATGTACCTTGTTGTGCTACAGCCATTGGCGTACCAGCACGTATTTTAGCTTGTGAGAAAAGTGGAGACAACCTAAGTCACCATGTGTTACCAGATGTCAATAAAGAAATTTTCCACTACCTTATTAAACGTATTGCTGTCTTAGAAGAAACCATTAAAACTGGGGATGCTAACCTTATGGAAAAAGAGGATCACGAGCTTGAAGAAATTTATGCTACTTTCATTAAATCCATGTAATAAACGGTGAACATAAAGCATTATTCTATAACCCTTAATTACTTTTTTTGTATAATTCGCGAAAAAGACTAACACTAAGGGCTAATAACATGCTTTCAAAACGTATTCAAACATTGTCTCCTTCTTTAACCATTGCAATTGCAACTCTTGCAAGAGAACTCAAAGCTGAAGGTAAAGATGTTATCTCTTTCTCTGCTGGTGAACCAGACTTTGACACCCCTGTAGCTGTTAAAGATGCTGCTAAAGCATCACTCGATGCTGGACATACAAAATATACAGCTGTTCCAGGTACCCCTGAACTTTTACAAGCTGTAGCAGACAAGCTTAAAAGAGAAAATGGTTTAACTTATGCCACCAACCAAATCCAAACAAATAATGGCGCAAAACACTCTTTGTTTAATCTATTTCAAGCATTGATAGATGATGGAGATGAAGTAATTATTCCTGCTCCTTACTGGGTTACCTACCCTGAACTTGTTAAATATGCAGGAGGTACATCTGTCGTTATTGATACTGATGACAGTACAGAATTCAAAATCACAGCTAAACAACTTAAAACTGCCATTACAGCTAAAACAAAAATGCTTATTTTAACTTCACCCTCAAACCCTACAGGAGCTGTTTATTCAGAAGATGAACTTAAAAGTTTGGCTGAAGTACTCAAAGGGACAGAGGTTTTGGTAGCTTCTGATGAAATGTATGAAAAACTGGTATTTGGTGATACCAAATTTGTCGCAGCTGCAAGTATTTCAAAGGACATGTTCCAACGTACCATTACCATTAATGGACTAAGTAAATCAGCAGCCATGACAGGTTGGCGCTTTGGTTATATGGCTTCTGCCCATACAGAACTTATAGCCGTCATGAACAAACTTCAATCGCAAAGTACTTCAAATATTAATTCCATCACCCAAGACGCAGCCATTGTTGGTCTTAATGGAACCATAGATGCAGAGGTAGAAGCAATGCGTGTTGCCTTTGAAGCACGTTGCCAAGAAGCTACTGATTTATTTAATGCTGTAGATGGCTTATCGGTTGTTAAACCAAATGGTGCTTTTTATCTGTTTGTCAATATCAAAGAGGTTTCAAATGACTCTATGCAGTTCTGTAAAGATTTACTTGAAGACCAAGGTGTAGCAGTTGTTCCAGGTGTTGGTTTTGGTTCAGAAGGATATTTTAGATTTTCTTATGCTACTGACCTAGAAACCATTAAAGCTGGTATCAAACGTATTGAAGCTTTTGTTCAAAAACTAAAAGCTTAAATTTTACTCTATAGGGTCGACATACTCTATAGGGTCTACTAGTCCAGCCACTTTAAAACCATTTAATCGTAATCTACAAGAATCACATAAACCACAAGCCTTATCTTCACTTTGATAACATGACCATGTATCTACAAGAGAAATACCTAAATCTATAGATTTAGCAACAATTTCAGATTTTTTCATGTGAACCAATGGCATTTTTATACTAAGTTTTGTTTCATCTTTTGTCCCTAAATTAATAGATTGTTCCATGGATGTTATATACGCATCCCTACAATCAGGATAACCTGAACTGTCTTCCTCAACCACACCAATAAAAAGTGCTTCTGCTTCATGTTTCTCTGCAATGGCTGTAGCAATAGAAATAAAGATACCATTTCTAAAAGGAACATAAGTAATAGGCACACCTTTTTCTACCCCTGTGGTTGGTACATCTAAATTTTTATCTGTTAATGCTGAGGCACCAATTTTCTTAAAAAAATCTAAATCAATTTCATAATTTTCAACAGCATTCAATGCTTTAGAAATTTTACGAAATGCCTCTAACTCTTTAACTTCTGTTCTTTGACCATAATTAAAATGCAATGCAATTACTTCATAACCTTCATTTTTAGCCATGTTTGCAGCTAAAGAACTGTCCATACCACCTGATATTATGCAGACTGCTTTTTTATATCTTGGCACTTAATACCTTTCTACCTTAAATTTGAATTCTTATAGTAAAAATTCATCTAATTTTTACAAGTATTTTACCTATTTTTCGGTAAACTCCAAGCCATGTTAAATATTGAGAACTTTACAAACTCGACTGTAAATATTGAATTGTTAAAAAGTATTACAAATAGCCTTACTTCAAGGGAAATTGATTTAACGCTGTGCTATAATAACAAAATAAAACAGTATAACAAAGAGTATCGTCAACAAGATAAAGCTACAGATGTTTTAAGCTTTCCTATTGAAAATGACCTAATATCTATGGAAAATGACTTTATGCCCTTAGGCTCAATTGTCATTTCAGTGGATTATGTCATAGAAAAAGCAAAAGAATATCAACATAGTAATGAATCTGAAATGGCTTTACTTTTAATTCATGGTTTACTTCATCTCTTAGGATATGACCATGAAACAGATAATGGGGAAATGAGGGAAAAGGAAGCGTTAATAATCCAAAATTTTAACCTTCCCAATAGTTTAATCGTGAGAACAGAGGAGAATTAATGGATTTTGTCATATTCATATTAGCGATGGGTGGACTAATATTTGGAGCTGACTTCATCGTCAATCAAAGTGAACGTATTGCCTTACGTTTTAACATATCAGAGTTTATCATTGGATCGACACTTATTGCTTTAGGTACTTCTTTACCTGAAATGGCTGCAAGTATGGCTGCAAGTTTTGACAATAAGTCTGAAATTGCTATTGCCAATGCTGTTGGCTCGAATATTATGAACATTACGCTTGTCTTAGCTGTCATTTTTATTCTTTCCAAACCATCTCATTGGAAAGAGACACGAACACGTGATTTTTTCTCAAAAGATAGTATTTGGGCACTCATGCCAATCTTAATCTTTTTACTGATGGCAATTGATGGTGAAATTGGTAAATTTGATGCAAGTTTACTCTTTTTACTGATGTTCGCCTATTTACTCTTTTTACTTCAAGATGCACGTAATGATGAGGTAGGAGAAGTTGACCAAGATCTACGAAAAGATTTTTCATGGTTCGGTTCTATATCCCTACTCATACTTGGATTCATTATGGTTGTACTTGGTGCAAACTTTGCCATTGACTCTGCTTCAAACATTGCTACTAGTTTTGGTGTTAGTGAGTGGCTTATTGGTGTTGTTGTCCTTGCATTTGGTACTTCGTTACCTGAACTAATTGTCTCTATTACAGCAGTAATAAAAGGAAAAGTTGCTATGGCTATTGGAAATATTATTGGTTCTAACTTAGCCAATACCACCATGGTCATCGGTGGAGCAGCCATGATTAACAACTTAGATATTAGCTTGAAAATCTACTCGTATGATCTTGCGATTATGACAGTCGCAACCATTATGCTTATTTATATTACAGCCAATAAACTTTACTCCAAACCTGCTGGTATTTCATTATTAATTGTTTTATCACTCTTTTTATATGAAAAAGTTTATCCTGCTATACCTATCATCATTCCAGCAAGTTAAACCTGCTTTATGAAAAACTACGACTGCATCGTTATTGGTGCAGGAGCAGCTGGTATGATGGCTGCCATTACAGCTGCTAGAAATCATCATCGTGTTCTTGTTCTTGAAAAACTTCCTAAAATTGCTGCCAAACTAAAAGCCACAGGTGGTGGACGCTGTAACCTAACCAATACCCTTTCTAATGAGGAATTCATGTCGTCTTTTGGACGTGAAGGTCGCTTTATGACCCCTGCACTTGAAGACTTAGACCATAAAGAACTACAAACTTTTTTTAATAACTTAGGCGTGGAAACTCATGCTCCTGATGGCTTTAGAGTTTTTCCTGTAGGTCATGATGCGATGAGCATTATTAAAGCATTAAAAGAAGAAATGGAACGTTTAGGGGTAACCGTTATTGCTTCCCAAAAAGTAGAAAGTTTAGAACATAATGACAATCATATTACAGCTGTAATCACACAGGACAATAGCTATTTTAGCTCAAAGGTCATTATGGCATCTGGTGGTATGGGTTATCCCGTTCTAGGTGCAGAAGGTGATGGGTACCCATTAGCTGAGTCTGTAGGACATAAAGTCACCGACATCCATCCAGCTATGATGCCTCTTAAAACGAAAGAATTATGGGGAGCTAATTGCCGTGCAGATACCATTCCAAAGGTTGAAATACGTGTTGATATTCAAAAATATAAAAAGCTTTATGCTAAAGGTGATTTGATATTTACTAAAAATGGCATACGAGGTCCAGTAGTATTAGATTTTTCAAGAGAAATTACACCTCTTTTAGCAAAATTTGAGGAAGTTCCCATTTTAATGAACCTGACAAAAGGGATGAATGAGGAAGATATTCGTATTCACTTTAAAAGATTACAAACAGACAATCCACATATTACAATCATTGAACTCCTAAAAAGTCTACTTGCAGAATCCATAAGTATGGAACTTTGTAAATTGGCAAATATTGACAATGTGAATGTCAGCCTAAAGAAACTCTCAGGAACAGTACGTGACCAGCTTATTAAGTTTTTAGCTTGGACCCCCTTAACCGTCAATGGACATGATGGATTTAAACTTGCAATGATTACCCGTGGAGGTGTTTCATTAAAAGAAATAAACCCCAATACCCTGCAAAGTAAAAAAATGAATGGGCTTTATTTTTGTGGGGAAGTCATGAACTTAGATGGTCCCTGTGGAGGCTATAATTTACAATGGTCATTTGCCAGTGGTTTTTTAGCTGGAAAGCTATTGTAACAAATGCCCTCTCTCTTTAAAAAGAGTGAGAGGAAGCAAAGCTGAAAAAAATTCAAAACTTTTCTCTACATCCACAATTTTATCAGCATCTCCCATAAAAACTTCAATGATTACCCCTCTATTAAGTAATGCTTTTATTTTATCTTCATCCCAAACATAAGAGAGTAAATCATTAAGTTCATCATAAGTGCCATCCTTTAAATACGCATCCAAGGAAAAACTTAAAGGATAAGTAACATTCCCTAAAAATGCTTTTCGATAAGCCTCTTGGTCAGCTTTAAAATAACGTAATTGCATTTTAATAAACGATTGTTTATGGTTTTGAAAAAATGCTGGAGAAATCAAAATAAGCCTATCCACACGTTCTGAAGTATTATAAACATACTCAAATGCTTTTTGCGCACCATAGGAAAAACCAGCAACACTATAATCGGAATTAATTAACTGTTCTTTAAAAAAAGCTTCTTCTCTTTCTAAAGAAAAACCACTAAAATACTTCATTGATTAATGCTTTTGTCTGCTTCATAGTAATGGATTCATTATCAAGTAAATACTCTTTAACAATCACTAAAACGGTGTCTAACTTGGAAAGTAAAGTCGCAACCTCATCTGAAGCATCAAGTAAAATCTGTTCTGAATGATTGGGAGAAGACCTATAACCTTCTGTCATAAAAAATTCTTCTGTTATCTGATAAGCCAAAAGTTTTGCCGTTTTAATATCTTCTTTAGCATTTGAAAAAAGTTCAGCATAATGATTCTGAGTAGCAATACGTCCAGCTAAAAGTACTTTCAACTCATTTTCTAAAACCGTTTTAGAAAGAATTTCATTATGATGTGGTACAAAATGTGAAGCAAGAATTCCAATTTTTTCAAATTCAACTTCTAACCATGCTGCTGTAATCGCTTTGGCAGATTGGTACAGTGCTTGAATACGACGCTCATGTTCTGAAAAGTTTTGAATTTTAAACTTACCTAACAGTACTTTTTCTCTTACAGCTTCAACATCTTCATCTTCAATTTTAAATTTATGAAGCCGTAAAGCATGAAGGGCTGCTTCATTAATTAGGGTTGCCAATGCAGCAGAGTTAAAACCAATGGTCAACCTTGATACTTTCTCCACATCTAAACTGTGTCTTTTTGACCTTAAATATAACTCAATGGTCGCAGCTCTCTCTTCAAAGTCAGGTAGTCCTATATGTACACGTCTATCAAAACGACCAGCTCTTAAAAGAGCATCATCTAAAACTTCTATTTTATTGGTTGCAGCTAAAACCATCACCCCTGAACTCTCTTCAAATCCATCCATTTCTGTCAAGAGTTGATTGAGAGTAGCTTCTCTTTCTTCATTATTTTGTCCACCACGACTCTTACCTACAGCATCAATTTCATCTATAAAAATAATACTTGGTGCCATCTCTTTAGCTCTAGCAAAAAGTTCAGAAACCCGTTTAGCTCCCATCCCCACATAAATTTGAACAAATGAAGCAGCACTCTGATAAAAGAAAGGCACATCTGCTTCCCCTGCAACAGCCTTGGCAATCAATGTTTTACCTACACCAGGAGGACCAATAAGCAGTACACCTTTGGGTAATGAGATATCAAACTCTCTGTACTTTTGAGGATTTTTTAAAAAATCAATAATCTCTTTCAACTCTTCTTTTACCCCTTCTACCCCAGCAACATCTGAAAAATTTACCAAAGAGTGTTGTGCTTGTATGTATTGTGTTTGTTGACTACCATTAACACTTTCTTCTTGTTCTCTTAAGACAAGATTTTCTTGTGCCTTACGTGAAGCCCTTACTGAGTAAAAAATATAAATCATCGTAGCCAATAAAAGTAAAAAAATCAGTGTGTCTATCTGCTCACGATTATCTTCATGGTATTCAACAACAGTCATATTAAAAATTTTTTCCAAATCCATTGACTCTTTAGGCACCTTATAACTCTTATCCTCTAAATAGAGATAAATATAAGGTTCTTTAACAAATACTTTTTGAACCTTTGAACTTTCTATTAGACCAAGTGCTTTCTTATGGCTAATGAGTTCATACTTATCATACATATTTGAAAAAACCAACACAACAATCAATAATCCAAATGCAATAAAAATAATCTTGGTATTTTTACTAATAGACTGCCACATTTTTATCACCATCAATTTTTGCATCATTCACTAAAATCCAATTAGAGACAATGTCTTCTTCTGAACGCACTTCTATTTTATTAAAATATTGATCATAACCACTATAAATACCATCTCGTCCTTGTTCTATAAGCACTTCTAAATTCTTATTACTCACCGTTCTAAAATCATGATTCTTAGCCTTAATTAAGGCTGTCAATTCTTTATGACGCTCTTTAGCAATGTTTCCCCTTACTTCTGGCTTCATTGTTGCAGAAGCTGTGTTATCCCGTTTAGAGTAAGAAAAAGCATGAACATGTGTCAAAGGTAAAAGCTTAACCCTATCCATGGCTTCTTTCCACTCTTTTTCATCTTCTCCTGGATGCCCTACTATATAATCTGTTCCTATTCCATAACCCTTACTGGCTATCTCAGTTAAAAGTTCAATGTCTGTTTTAAAATCATTACGTCTGTTCATTAACCTTAGCATTTTGTCTGAAGTATGCTGAAGTGCAATGTGAAGATGTTTAGCCATCCAAGGTTCGCTCAATAGTTCTTTAAATTCATCATCAATTTGAATGGGTTCTAAACTTCCTATACGAATACGTCTCACCCCACGAATCATACTCATACGCTTAAGTAGTTTTGCCATAGAAGTACCTTCTTTACCACCATAACTACCAACATTTGTTCCTGTCAAAATAAACTCACCAAAACCATTGGATGCTAGTTTTTGAATTTGTGTTAAAATATCTTCTTCTTTATGACTTCTAGCATCACCACGAACAGAGGGAATAATACAGTAAGAACATCTAAAATCACAACCCTCTTGAATTTTAATAAACGCCCGACTCTTTCCCACAAACTCTTCTACAATGGTTGAGTCTATATGTTTTAAGTCACCAATCTGATAAAAAGGCTCATCATATTTTAAAATTTCATTAATCTTTTCTTTTTCAGAATGTCCAATAACACCAAAAACTTTTTTATCTTCAAAAAGAGATTCTCCTTTGGAGTGAGAACCACAACCAGCTAAAATAACTTTTGCATTTGGGCTTTTCTTTTCCCTACCTTTAATATATGACCTAACAGAAGAGTCAGCTCCATTTGTGACAGTACATGAGTTCACCATAATCACATCTGCTTCAGTTTCATCTTGTGTTAGCTCAAAATCTTTTAATTTTGACATCATTACTTGTGTGTCAAATTGATTGGTTCTACATCCAAAGGTCTTAAAATATACTTTTTTCATCTTTTTTACTTTTTAATTAGGTTGGTTTATGATTTTCATTTGGTTCTTGACCATCAATGAGTTCAATTCTAGGTTGTGGTTTATTTTTATGGTAAATAGACTGACTTGGTAAAGCCAACTCAATATCATCTTCTTGTTGTATTCGTGATACTATTTCAACAGAAATAGTCGTTCTAAGGGTCAATGTTGCATATGAATTGGTTAAATACCAAGCTGATACACGCATTCCATAAGGCTCAAAAACAGTAAAAATACGAGGTTCCACTCCTGTATTTCTAACACTGTATTTACTACGTAATCGGTTTAATTGCTTTCTAGTCATATCCGTATAACCCTTAGAGTATTTACGGGTAACCTCTTTAGCAATTGCTTGTGCTTTAGCAATGTTAGAGTCAAAAGTAATAATAAATTCAGCACCATCCCAAACTGTTTTTAATCCAGAGTGAGAATAGTTAGCAATCATGTCTGTAAAAATGTAGTTATTTGGAATAAATACAATACGTCCAGAACGTTTGTTAAGCATAATTGTTGTTAAAGTAACATCTTCATGTAGCGTCATACGTAGTACAGAAATATCAACAATATCACCAACATATTCTACCCCATCTTTAACAAATTTTACCCTGTCTCCCACATGAATAGAACCTGAAACCAATATAACAAACCAACCTAATAAAGACATGAACCAATCTTTAAGTGCAATGGCAATACCAGCTGAAGCAAAAGATAAAATGGTCATCAAGTTTTCTACATTTTCCAAATAAGAAAAAAGTAAAATAATAAAAATCATGAAAATAAACATAAAGTTAACAACTTTATTTATCCCATAAAAAAGATCATTATCAGACATATATTTACGAACCAAATACTTCACCAATAGAAAGATTAACAATAGAACTAAAATAATAATTCCAGTGATAATTGATTTTTTAACTTCTTGTTTAATGCCCTTATCAATATTTAGATTAATTTTAGAAACCTTTTGTATAAAAGTTTCAACAGAAGTTTCAAAAACTTCCAAAGCATAAGCAAAATCTTTAAGTTTACTTTGAGTACGTTGTAACTCTTCAACATACATTTTATTATCACTCAAAAGTGCTAATTCTTGTAAAATAAGCTTTTTTTCTTTAATTTTTAAAATAGCCGTACTTAAGGAAATATATTTTCTATTATTATCCTCTTTTAAAGTTTTTAAATGTTTTTGATAAGACATCCCCGTGATAATATCTAAAGGATTAGTAATAATTGGTTCAGCATCAAGTTTAATGGGCTTAATCAGTTCTGTAAAAGGATCGGTTTTATATTCATTAAGTTGTGTAATTTTTCCAGCAACTATCTGATACTCTTCTTCCAATTCTTTAACTTCTTGTTTTTCAACTTTATTTAAATGTCGCTGACTTTTATAAATTTTTATTTCATCTACAATACCTTCTAAACGCATACTTACATTTTGATAGGTTTCATAAAGAGAATATTGATTAATCCATATATTCTCCATCTTTAATTCAGCATCAAGCTCTTTTTTTGTGTTAATAAGTACTATAATTCTTTCTCTTAACTCTCGCTCTTCCTTTCTTCTTTTCTTTTCTGCTCGAATTTTTCTCTGTTCTTCTTCACGCTTAAGTTTTTTAGTTTCTTCAATTTTTTTTTGTTTAAGAGCCTTTTCAATCAGTAAAAGGCTCTCTGCATTGTTATTATTATTTTTATTCTCAGCTGCTATCATCTCTGCTAAGGTAGCATTAACTTCTTTTGTCAAATTACTTTCAGCTTGTAAAAGTCCTAATGAGAAGATCAAAAACAGAACAATTCGTATCATTTTAAAATGCTTTCAAAACTTTTTTTAATATATCTTCAGAAACATCATTTCTCATCATATGTCCCCCAATACCTTTGGGTAAAATAAATTTTAGTTTATTGTTTGCTGCCTTCTTATCTAAAAAAAACTTATCATAAAAGGCATCAACATCTTTCACTTCGTAAGTCGTCGGTAACTGATGTTTATTTAAAAAATGCTCAACTAAGCCCATCTCTTCTTCTGTCATCATATTCAATTCAACAGCCAAAGCATTTGCCATCATCATACCAATGGCAACAGCTTCACCATGTAAATAAGTCTTATAAGCCGTTTCATTTTCAACCACATGTCCAAAAGTATGCCCATAATTTAAAACAGCTCGTATTCCTGATTCTCTCTCATCAAGGTTTACTACCTCTGCTTTAAGTTCCACTGAACGCTGAATCACTTTTTCCAAAACAACTTTTTCTCTAAAATCAGCTTCCATCAAAAAATCAAAATAAGCTTTATCAAACATAACAGCCATTTTAACAATCTCAGCTATGCCTGCTGCAAACTCTCGAGGAGGTAATGTCTTTAGGAATTCAGTATCAATATAAACAGCTTCAGGTTGATAAAAAGCGCCTATAAGATTTTTTCCATATGTATTATTAACCCCTGTTTTTCCTCCAACTGACGCATCAACCTGCGCAAGTAAAGTTGTAGGAACTTGAATAAACCCAATACCTCGTTGATAGAGAGATGCTGTAAAACCTGTCATATCACCAATAACACCTCCACCAAGTGCAATTAAAAGTGATTTTCTATCTAGTTTATTTTCAAACAACTCATTTAAGATTCGCTCCACTGTTGCTAAATTTTTAAATTCTTCACCATCTTCTATGGTAACAACAAACAATTCATCAGCAAAAGTCTTAGACTTCAATGTTTCTAAATGTAGTGCTGAAACGGTTGTATTGGTAACAATTGCTACTTTTCGGTTAAATGTTAATATTGGAAGTTCATCTATAACAACATCATATTTTACTGCTTTACTTTTTTCTAAATTAATGGGTACAATCATCTATTTTAAAACCTATATTTTCTGAGTTTAATATTGTTATAATTTTAGCTTAAAAGTACAATTAATGGACTTAATATGAATTAAGCTTAATTATCTACAGGAATTAAAAGCTGTGGATGTTTCTTTATGGACATAATGTAAGAACTCGATTTTGTTGAAAAAAGTTTAAGCATAGAAAACTTTTTAACTTCTTTACTAAAGGGAGTAATGTGTAAAACTTCTTTATGTTTAAAGAGTTCACGGATTGGATTTACACGTTTCTTCTCAAAGCTAACTTTAAAATTGTAAAGACGAGAGAGACTTTCATAATGTTCAATAATTTTTCTATGGTCTTGAAAATCACCTTCTGGGCTATAATCACATAATGTTAACTTTAAACCCAAGCTATCTGAAAAATCAAAAATAGAGGTAGATAAAGATTCCATCTCTATTTCATCACCTATAAGAATCAAAGCTTGTTTAATATTATAAAGAGACTTCTGCCCAAAAAGATAAATTGGTCGTTTATAGTCCATAATAAGCTCTTTACATTTTTCATTAAAAAAATGTTCTCGCTCTAAAAGAAGTAATCCAACTTCATATTGACTCACATCAAAATCTATATCTTGAAATACTTTGTCATCCCTAAAAGTGACCATGATTTGTATATTTTCTGTTTCCAAGGCTCTAATTTCAGCAATCAATTTTAAATCACTACTATAAATCAAACGTATATAAAGTTTTGTTTTTTGAAGTTGATTACTCAAAAAAATTGCTTCATTAACCTGTATAAGAATATCTTCTTTCGCCTGTTGCATGTTAACCAATAAATACAAATTTTTACCAAATGGCTCGGGGAAAACACCTTGTCTACGATTTACTTTTCGATAAACCTCTTCTAAAACCAAAGGATTCCCAACAAGAATCAACCTATCATTGGGTTGAATCATCGTTGCATTATTGGTTAAAATTTGTTTTTCTTTACGATAAAGTGCTACGATCTTCCATTTCCTATGAGATATTGAACCAATATGACGATAAGCAAAACTACTGCCAAAAGGCACTAAAATTTCCATAATTTCACCTTGACCCAAACCAATATTTTTAGCAATCAACGGTACATTCGGAAGTTTTTCATAAAGATTTGCAGCCATAATTTCATTAACATTTAATATGGTTGCATTATCATCATCAACATCAACACTTTCCCACTTAGAGACAAATACCACCATACTTTTACTTGTAATCATACGAATATTTTTATAAGCATACTCAGCTTCTTTCTTATTCTCCATGACAATAAAAATAATTGAAAAACGTTTGTTTTCCATCAAACTTTTAACACGCATGTATGACGTTGGATCAATATTCATATACTTGATATTATCCATAGAAGTAGCACAAGCTTCTAACTCTTCTTTCGTACAAGTAATAAAATACTGATTGGTATCAATACGACTGATACCTACCCATTGCACAAAATGTTTTGCCATTGCACCACTTGCTAGTATTAATACGTTTTTCATTATAATTCACCAAATATTAAATTAGGATAATTATAGCACAATGGATTTTCAGATAGATAAAACAGATGGGAAAGCAAGAGCTTGTACCCTTAAAACAGCTCACTCAACCATTCAAACCCCCGTCTTTATGCCAGTTGGTACGGTAGGTGCTGTAAAAGCACTGGATGCTACAGATTTAGCCACTTTTATAAAGCCCCAAATTATCCTTGGAAATACCTATCACCTCTACCTAAGACCTGGGGATAATGTTATAAAAAAAATGGGAAAACTACATGGTTTTACGCAATATCCAAAAAGTTTTCTAACAGACTCTGGTGGATTTCAAGCATTTTCTCTCTCTGATAACGTAAAAATTGATGAAGGTGGCATAACATTTAGATCACATATTGATGGATCATCACACTACTTTACCCCTAAAAAAGTGATTGATATTCAAAATAACTTAGGTTCAGATATTATGATGATACTCGATGACTTAGTAGCCCTACCAGCTACCCAAGAACGTATTAAAGCCAGTATTGAAAGAACTACTAGATGGGCTGAAGAGTCCATAAACTACCATAGAGCCAACCAAGCTGAAGGTAAATCATTAGATCAAAATATATTTGCCATTATTCAAGGGGGAACAGACAAAACTTTTAGGGAAAAATCTGCTAAAGAGTTATGTGCTTTAGACTATGATGGTTTTGCCATTGGTGGACTTTCAGTAGGTGAAGCCAATCAAGACATGTATGACACGGTAGAGTGGACAACTCAATTCATGCCAGAAGAAAAACCTCGCTACTTAATGGGGGTAGGAACACCTGAAGATTTAGTGGAAAATGTAGAACGTGGTGTCGATATGTTTGACTGTGTCATGCCAACAAGAAATGCACGAAATGGTACACTATTTACATCCTATGGAAAAGTAAACATAAAAGCTGCTCGTTTTAAAGAAGACAACAAACCTTTAGACCCAGAGTGTCAATGTATGGTTTGTCAAACTTATTCAAGAGCATATCTTTGTCATCTTTATAGAGCCAGAGAAATGACCTATTTTAGATTAGGAACCATTCATAACTTATATTACTATCTAAACTTAATGACCGAAATGCGCGAAGCAATTCTTGAAAATAAGTTTCAAGAATTTAAAAAGGAATTCTATAAAAAAAGAGAAAAATAAACGTTCTTTTTGAAAAAAGATGTGAACTTATACACCAAGTTGTCTATAAGTTCCTGTTTCTAAATTATTACTCTTAATAAACTCTGCAAGATCTCTAACTGTCATACAACCTTCTTTGATTGCAAGTTTTAATAGGTTACTTTTATCAGATAAATTCATAATAACATCCTTATTATTAATATTAAATAAACTAATGTACTTAATTATTTAATTTATTATAATAAAAGTTTTTACTTTTTAAACTTAAAAATAAATAAATTTAAAATTTTAAGTTTAAATTTTAAAAATATAATTTTTTATTATTTTATATCGTTATTTCTTGTATGTCTGCTATCTCTTTAAATGATTTATAAATTGATGCAACCGTATTTTTACGGTTTGTTTTTACAGCTTCATCTTCTGCATTTACCATTACGTCATCAAAGTAAGTATCTAGCTTTGATTTGAGTGCAAACATTGCTGTTAGTTTCTCTTCATACGTAGCATAAGACTGTGCCATAGTCGCGCTATAGTCATCATATAACGCACCTTCTATGTTCTCAGAGAAAAGGGCTTTATCTACACTTAGATCTGCATCAAGGTTTACTTCTTTAGAGATGTTTGCAACACGTTTAAAGGTTGAAAGTTGTTCTTTAAAGCTCTCTTGAGAAACAATGCTATTTAAAGCAGACACTTTTTTAGCTATTTCATTTACATCAAGTTCACCTGAACCTAATACAGCTGCAATCACCGATGGATTCGCTTCTAAAGACTTTTTAATACGTTCTAAAATAAACTCAACAAGCTTCACTGTCTCATAATCAGCATAAAGCTCATTTAAAACATTAATGATATCACTTAAGTTAAATGCTAAATCATACTTGATAACCATACGAACAATACCATTTACAGCACGACGTAGCGCAAATGGATCTTTTGAACCAGAAGGTATTTTTCCTACTGAGAAAAGTCCAATAAGTGTATCCAGCTTAATTGCCATTGCCACAATAGAAGAGAAAGTAGAAGATGGAAGTTCAGCACCCTCTCCTAAAGGAAAGTACTGCTCTTTAATCGCTGTATAAACCACTTCGTCTTTACCTAATGCTTTGGCATAGTAGTAACCCATAAGTCCTTGAAGCTCTGTAAACTCATAGACCATTTCCGAAGTTAGGTCAGCTTTTGCCAATGAAATTGTCTCATCCATTAAAGCTTTTAACGTTGCTTCATCTTTACCTGTCTCTGCTTTTACTTGTTTCATGTAAAGTTCAAGAAGTTGTAAAGCAATCTTTTTTTCACGTTCAATCTTATCGGTCAAGGAACCAAGACCATCCATAAAGGTAATCTTTTCAAGTCCATCCGTAAGTAACCCACGCTTTAAATCGTTTCTATAGAAGAAAAGACCATCAGCCAGACGTGGTTTAAGAACTCTTTCATTCCCAGCCACTACTTTAGCATAGTCACCATTCTTAGGTACTGCATTTGAAACAACCACAAACTTATTAGAAAGGGTATCATTTTCAAACACAGGGAAATAACGTTGATGCTCTTTCATAGAAGCAATAATCGCTTCAGGTGGTAATTCAATAAATAGTTCATCAAAAGTACCAAGAAGTGACTTAGGGTTTTCAGTAATAGCCACAATCTCAGCCAACAAGTCCAAGTCTCTTTCTATTACAATGTTATGCTCTTTTTCAAGTTCATCAAACTCAGCTAAGATTTTCTCTTCTCTGTTCTTAGGATATAAAGAAACCTCACCTTTAGTCAAGATGTTTTCATACTCTGCCACATCAGCAACTTCTACAGCATCAAAGTTAACCATTCTATGTACATAAGTTTTTGTGTCAGACTTTATACCGAAAAGCTCAACATCCACAGAGTCATTATCCATACGTACTTGTAACCAGCGAATAGGTCGGATGAACTCATCAGTTCGACTTCCCCAACGCATCATTTTTCCAAATGCCATTGAACCTAGCCATTTTGTCAACATCTCTTCAAGTAAAGTTACAGTTTCTGCTCCTGCTTGCTCTTGTTTATAGTAAAGGCACTCTTTCCCTTTTTTCTCTATGCGTCCAAGCTCTTCAAAAGCAACACCACATTTACGTGCAAAACCTTCTCCAGCTTTGCTAACCACACCATCACGAACAGCAGCCATAAGTGGTGGTCCAACCAGCTCTGTTGTATTGTCAGCTTGTTTAGTTGCTATGTCAGCATGGCGAATCACCAAACGGCGAGGGGTATAAATAAATTCAAACTCTGATTCAAGTCGATACTCTACCAGTAAATCTTTCCATGATTTTTCAATATTTT
>CACVAX010000022.1 GCA_902727935.1 uncultured Sulfurovum sp.
TCTTCATGCATTTTATATATCATCTCTTTTTCTGTCTCTGTTAGTCTCTTGTACACTTTATATTTTCTTGGCTCTTTTTTCATACTTTTATTATACTCTTTTTTCTTTATTTGGTCAGTGCCTAAAATTCATAGTATAGCCTAAAATATTTAGCCAAATAAACATTTAAACCCTATACTTTTTTGATATAATCGCAATCTTTTCATATGGAGAAACAAACACCATGACAAACATTAAAAAACTATTATATCTTAATCGTAATTCAGCAATTATTTCTTTAGTAGCCATACTATTACCCATTTTGGGGAGTGTGCTAAGTCTATATGTCATTGCCAATTACCCTGAAGTTATAAACTGGATTAAAAATTACCCTACTCTCTTTTTTATCGGCACAGCATTTACTATGGCTGTATTATTAACCCCTACGACTTTCATTGCTTCGTTAAGTGGTTTTCTCTTTGGTTTATCATCTATTTTTTATGTTGTACCTGCTTATGTCATGGCTTCTTTATTTGGATACTTTATTGGTCAATATTTAGATAACGGCAAACTTTTAAAATCACTGGTAGAAGTAGATAACAAAGAGGTTTTAAAAAATACGGTAAATTCAAATCCATTTTGGTTTGTAATTTTTTGTCGTATTTCCCCGATACTACCTTTTGGTTTAATGAACATCGCTTTAGCAGCTTTTGGCGTGAAAATTAAAGAGTTTATTACAGCTGGAACGATAGGTATGTTACCTCGAACACTCCTATTTATATGGGTGGGAAGTACAGCTCAAAGTTTGTTACAAGCATTTGAGACTGAAGGTGAAGGCTTAGGGTTTAAATTTTATTTGACTTCTATGCTTATTGTTGTTTCTTCTATGGGTCTTATCTTTCTCTTTAAGGAGAAGATGAAGGAGTTAACAAAAGGGTATGGAGTATTGTATCGAAAAATTAAATAAATATTTAAAAAAGATAGATTACTTAAAAGTGAAATCTATTTAAACCTTAGAAAAAGTGCCTTGATTTATGCTCATTGGAGTAAATGTCCTTTGGCTTTAAATAAATACACGGGGACCAAAGCTGAAAAAAACTCAAAACTCTTTTTTGCATCTACAATTTTATCTGCACCTCCCATGAAAACTTCGATGCTGATACCTCTTTGTATTAATACTTTTATCTTCTCTTTATCCCAAGCATAAGAGAGTAAATCATTGAGCTCTTTATAGGATCCATCACATAAAAAGTCATCTAAAAAGATACTTGAAGGATAAGTTACATTTTCTAAAAACGCTTTTCTATACGCTTCTTTGTCTACCTTAAAATAACGTAGTTGAGTTTTAATAAAAGATTTTTTATGATTTTGAAAAAAAGCTGGAGAGATTAGAATAAGTCTATCAATGCGTTCTTTATTATGATAGACATAGTCAAATGCCTTTTGAGCCCCATAGGAGAAACCAGCAACGGTATAACGTGAATGAACCAGCTGTTCTTTAAAAAATATCTCCTCTCCACTTAAAGAGAAACCATTAAAATACTTCATTAATTAACACTTTTGTTTGCTCCATCGTAATGGACTCATTGTCTAAAAGATACTCTTTAACAATCACCAAAACAGCATCTAACTTACTAAGCAGTGTTTCTACCTCATCTGTCGCGTCAAGTAAAATTTGATCGCTATGATTGGGCGAAGAGCTATAGCCTTCTGTCATAAAAAACTCTTCTGTGATTTGCCTAGCTAAAAGTTTTGCTGTTTTAATGTCATCTTTAGCATTTGAAAATAGTTCAGCATAATGATTTTTTGTGGCAATACGTCCAGCCAATAAAACTTTTAACTCATTCTCTAAAACCGTTTTAGAAAGAATTTCATTATGATGAGGTACAAAATGCGAAGAGAGAATACCTATTTTTTCAAACTCAACTTCTAACCATGAAGCCGTAATGGCTTTTGCAGCCTGATAAAGTGCTTGTATACGCCGTTCATGTTCAGAAAAGTTTTGAATTTTAAATTTACCTAAAAGTACTTTTTCTCTTACAGCTTCAACATCTTCATCTTCAATTTTAAATTTATTTAAACGTAAAGCATAAAGTGCAGCCTCATTAATAAGTGTTGCCAAAGCAGCTGAATTAAAACCAATGGTCAGCCTTGAAATTTTTTCAATATCTACATTATGCCTTTTTGATTGTAGATACAATCGAATGGTAGCCGTACGCTCTTCAAAATCTGGTAATCCTATATGCACACGTCTATCAAAACGACCAGCTCTAAGCAATGCATCATCCAAAACATCTATTTTATTCGTTGCAGCAAGTACCATCACCCCTGAACTCTCTTCAAAGCCATCCATTTCTGTAAGTAGTTGATTTAAAGTTGCTTCTCGTTCTTCATTGTTTTGTCCCCCACGGCTTTTTCCCACAGCATCAATCTCATCAATAAAAATAATACTCGGTGCTGTCTCTTTCGCTCTCGCAAAAAGTTCAGAAACACGTTTAGCACCCATTCCTACATATATCTGTACAAAAGAAGCAGCACTTTGATAAAAAAATGGAACATCAGCTTCTCCTGCTACAGCTTTGGCAATCAATGTTTTACCCACACCAGGAGGGCCTACAAGCAGTACCCCTTTTGGTAAAGAGATATCAAACTCTCTATATTTTTGAGGATTTTTTAAAAAATCAATAATCTCTTTAAGTTCTTCTTTAACCCCCTCAACACCAGCTACATCAGCAAAATTAACCAAAGAATGCTGTGCTTTGATGTACTGCATCTCATTTCCAACTTGAACGTTTTCTTCTTGCTCTCTTAGCAACATTTTTTCTTGTACTTGACGCGATGTTCTAATCGAATAAAAAATATAAATTATCATTGCTAGAAGTAGTAAAAAAATCAATGTTTCCATATTTTCACTGCTGTCTTCATGATATTCAACAAGACCTTGAGTAAAAAGTTTTTCTAAATCCATCGCTTCTTTGGGTACTTTGTAAGTGGCATCTTCTAAATAGAGATAGACATAAGGCCTTTTGACCAATACTTTTTCAAGTTTTGCACTTTCTATAAATTGCATTGCTCTCTTTTGATCAATGAGTTCTGTTTTATCATTTAAATTAGAAAGAACTAAAACAGTAATCAGCAGTGCAAGTGCGATATAAATAATTTTTGCATTTTTACTAATAGACTGCCACATTTTTTTCACCATCTACTTTTGCTTCATCAACCAAAATCCAATTAGAAACAATGTCCTCTTTTGACGCTACTTCTATTTTGTTAAAGTATTGATCATATCCATTGTAAATACCATCTCTACCTTGTTCTATAAGCACTTCAAGATTTTTATTATTGGCTAGTCTAAAGTCACGATTTTTTGTTTTTACCAACGCTGTTAACTCTCTAAGACGCTCTTTCACAATATTTCCTTTTATTTCAGGTTTCATTGTGGCTGAAGCTGTGTTGTCACGTTTAGAGTAAGAAAATGCATGCACATGTGTCAGTGGTAAAAGCTTCACACGCTCAATGGCTTCTTGCCACTCTTTTTCATCTTCACCTGGATGCCCTACGATATAATCCGTTCCAATTCCGTAACCTTTACTCGCTATCTCTGTTAATAACTCAATATCTGTTTTGAACTCATTACGTCGGTTCATTAATTTGAGCATTTTATCTGAGGTATGCTGCAAGGCAATGTGTAAATGTTTTGCCATCCAAGGCTCAGTTAACAACTCTTTAAACTCATCATCAATTTGTATGGGTTCTAGGCTTCCTATACGTATACGTCGAACACCACGTATCATGCTCATTCGTTTCAATAGTTTTGCCATGGAAGTTCCCTCTTTTCCACCATAACTACCAACATTTGTTCCTGTTAAAATAAACTCTCCAAAACCATTGGCTGCAAGCTTTTGGATTTGCGTTAAAATATCTTCTTCTTTATGACTTCTTGCATCTCCACGAACCGAAGGAATAATACAATAAGAACATCTAAAGTCACAACCTTCTTGAATTTTAATAAATGCCCTACTTTTCCCCACAAACTCTTCGACAATGGTGGAGTCAATATGTTTTAAATCACCAATTTGATAAAAAGGCTTATCATATTTTAAAATATCATTAATCTTCTCTTTTTCAGAATGACCAATAACCCCAAAAACCTTCTTGTCTTCAAAAAGAGCTTCTCCCTTAGAGTGTGAACCACAACCTGCTAAAATTACTTTAGCATTAGGGTTTTTTTTCTCTCGACCATTAATATAAGACCTTACAGAAGAGTCTGCACCATTGGTAACCGTACACGAATTTACCATAATCACATCGGCTTCATTTTCATTTTGGGTTAACTCAAAATCTTTTAACTTTGACATCATCACTTGTGTGTCAAACTGATTGGTTCGACATCCAAAGGTTTTAAAATATACTTTTTTCATTTTTTTACTTTTTTATTTTTTATTTGACTAAACTGGCTTATGATTTTCATTAGGCTCTTGACCATCAAGAAGTTCAATCCTTGGTTTTGGTTTATTTTTATAGTAAATAGACTGGCTTGGTAAAGCAAGTTCAATGTCATCTTCTTCTTGTATTCGTGTCATAATTTCCACTGAAATGGTTGTTCTTAATGTCAAAGTTGCATAAGAATTGGTTAAATACCAAGCTGAAACACGCATTCCATAAGGCTCAAAAATAGTAAAAATACGAGGTTCAACCCCTGTATTTCTAACACTGTATTTAGAGCGTAAACGGTTCAACTGTTTTCGTGTCATATCTGTATAACCTTTTGAATACTTACGAGTTACCTCTTTCGCAATGGCTTGTGCTTTGGCAATATTAGAATCAAAAGTAATAATAAATTCAGCACCATCCCAAACGGTTTTCAGTCCAGAGTGTGAATAGTTGGCAATCATGTCGGTAAAAATATAGTTATTTGGAATAAAAACAATACGTCCTGAACGTTTATTAAGCATGATGGTTGTTAACGTGACATCTTCATGTAAGGTCATACGTAAGACTGAAATATCAACAATGTCACCAACATACTCTACCCCATCTTTAACAAATTTAACCCTATCACCAACATGAATAGAACCCGAAACCAAAATAACAAACCAACCAAGTAAAGACATAAACCAATCTTTAAGAGCAATGGCAATACCAGCTGAAGCAAATGATAAAATGGTCATTAAATTTTCTACATTTTCAAGATAGGTAAAAAGTAAAATGATAAAAACCATTAAAATAAACATAAAATTTACTACTTTATTAATCCCATAAAAAAGGTCATTATCTGACATATATTTACGTACTAAATACTTAACCAATAAAAAAATTAAAAGAAGTATTAAAATAATAATTCCAGTAACAATCGATTTTTTTATCTCTTCTTCAATACCTTTATCCAAGTTTAAATTAACTTGGGTTACCTTTTGATTAAAAGTATCAATGGAAGTTTCAAAAACTTCCAAGGCAAATTCAAAATCTTTTAATTTATTATTTGTGCGTTCTAACTCTTCAACATAAGTTTTATCATGAGTAAATACCGATAATTCTTGTAAAATTGTCTGTTTTTGTCGAATTTTTATAACAGCTGTATTCAGAGAAGTATATTTTCGACTATTCTCTTCCTTAACAGTTTTTAAATGTTTTTGATAAGACATGGCTGTGATAATATCCAAAGGATTGGTAATCAAAGGTTCAGGTTGAAGTTTAACAGGTTCTATGAGTTGAATAAAGGGATCAGACTTATACTCATTCAACTGTGTAATTTTTCGGGAAACAACTTGATATTCTTCTTTTAATCTTTTAAGCTCTAAATTTTCAACCTCGGTTAAACCATTCTCTTCTTTATAAGATTTAATCTCATCTAAAATTGTTTTTAATTTCATACTAAAACTTTGATAGGTCTCATAAGGAGTATATTGATTTACCCAAAGATTATCTTTATTGAGTTCAGTATCAATCTCTTTTTTGGTCTCAATGAGTTCTTCTATCCGAAGCTTTAATTGTCTTTTTTTTTCCAGTTTTACATTTTCTATTTCTTTTTCACGCTTTTTAGCCTCTTCAAGCTTTTTCTGCTCCAACGCTTCTAATTCTCTTTTTTTTTCTAATTCCTCTTCATGTTTCTTTTTCTCTAAAACTTGTTCTATTAAAGAAATACTTTCTTCACTTTTTTCCTTATTTTCAACCCCAACCAAATCCATTAATGCTGCATTTACTTCTTGTGTAAAATTACTTTCAGCCTGTAATATCTGTAAAGAAAAAAGAAATAAAATAAAAATTTTCATCATTTTAAAATGCTTTCAAAACTTTTTTCAAAACATCCTTAGAAATATCATCTCGAATCATATGTCCACCAATACCTTGTGGTAAAATAAATTTTAGTTTATTATTAGCTGCTTTTTTATCTAAAAAAAACTTATCATAAAAAGCATCAACCTCTTTAATCTCATACTTTGTTGGTAAGTCATGCTTTTCCAAAAACTTTGTCACTAAATTCATTTCAATTTGTGTCATCATCTTTAATTCAACAGCCAAAGCATTTACCATCATAATTCCTATGGCAACTGCTTCACCATGTAAGTAAGTTTTATAATTGGTCTCATTTTCTACCACATGCCCAAAGGTATGCCCATAATTTAAAACAGCACGAATTCCTGACTCTTTTTCATCAAGATTAACCACCTCTGCTTTTAACTCAACCGAACGTTGAATTACTTTTTCTAAAACTGCTTTTTTTCTAAAATCTGCTTCCATTAAAAAGTCAAAATATGCTTTGTCAAACATGACAGCCATTTTCACTATTTCTGCTATACCAGCAGCAAACTCCCGTTTTGGGAGTGTTTTTAAAAATTCAGTGTCTATGAAAACAGCTTCAGGTTGATAAAAAGCCCCAATAAGATTTTTTCCATAGCTATTATTCACCCCTGTTTTTCCTCCCACTGAAGCATCTACTTGCGAAAGAAGCGTGGTGGGTACTTGTACGAAACCAATGCCACGTTGATAAAGTGAAGCTGTAAAACCAGTCATATCACCAATAACACCACCACCCAGTGCAATTAAAAGAGATTTTCTATCTAGTTTATGTTCAAATAATTGATTTAAAATAGACTCTACCGTAGCCAAATTTTTAAATTCTTCACCATCTTCAACTGTGACCACAAAAAGTTCATCAGCATTAATTTTTGACTTTAAAGTCTCCAAATGTAAGGCAGAAACCGTGGTATTCGTAACAATGGCTACTTTTCGATTATAAGTTAATTTGGGAAGAGTATCAATCGTGACATTATATTTTATAGCTGTATTATTTTCTAAATAAATGGGTACAATCATGCGTTTTAAGACCTATATTTTAAGAGTTTAAGTATAGATATAATTTTATCTTAAAACTATGATTAAAGGACTTAATATTTAAAAAGGCTAATTATCAACAGGAATTAAAAGCTGTGGATGTTTCTTTATCGACATAATATAGGCACTTGATTTTGTTGAAAAAAGTTTAAAAATAGAGAACTTTTTAACTTCTTTTACAAAAGGGGTAACATGTAATACCTCTTCATGCCTTAAAAGTTCACGAATAGGATTAACCTGTTTTTTCTTAAAATCTACTTTAAAATTATAAAGCCTTGAAAGGCTCTCATAATGTTCAACAATCTTCTCATTTTCTTGAAAATCACCATCAGGACTATAGTCACAAAGTGTCAATTTAAGTCCTAAACTCTCTGAAAAATCAAAAATCGAAGTAGACAAGGATTCCATTTCTAAATCATCACCAATAAGAATTAAAGCTTGTTTAATGTTATAAAGAGATTTTTCACCAAACAGATAAATGGGGCGTTTATAATCCATAATAAGTGCTTTACACTGTTTTTTAAAAAAATTTCCTCGTTCTAAAAGTAGCAGTCCTACCTCATATTGGCTAATATCAAAATCTATATCTTGCAACACTTTTTCATCTCTAAATGTCACTAAGACTTGTATATCATTTGTCTGTAATGCTCTAATTTCAGAAATCAGTGCTAAATTACTACTATAAATCAAGCGTATGTATAACTTGCTTTTTTGAAGCTGATTACTTAAAAAAATGGCTTCATTTATTTGTATTAAAATGTCTTCTTTAGGTTGTTGCATGTTCACTAAAAGGTAGAGGTTCTTACCAAAAGGCTCAGGAAAAACTCCTTGCCTACGATTTACTTTTTTATACACCTCTTCTAAAACCAAAGGATTACCAATGACAATCAATCTATCATTAGGTTGTATCATTGTTGAACTGTCAGCCAAAATCTGTTTCTCTTTACGATAAATTGCTACAACTTTCCATTTTCTATGTGATACAGAACGAATATGACGATAAGCAAAACTGCTTCCAAAAGGAACAAGAATTTCCATGATTTCACCTTGACCTAAACCAATATTTTTAGCAATCAAAGGCACATTTGGCAATTTTTCGTAGAGATTTGCAGCCATTACTTCATTGACATTCAATACGGTTAAATTATCATCATCAATACGCATATCATCCCACTTAGAAACAAAAACCACCATACTTTTAGTCGTAATCATACGGACATTTTTATAGGCATATTCAGCCTCTTTTCGATTCTCCATCACAATAAAAATCATTGTGAATCTTTTATCTTCCATGAGGTTTTTAATACGCATATAAGAAGTAGGGTCTATTTCCATATAATTAATATTATCCATTGAGGTATTACAGTTTTCTAGCTCTTCTTTCGTACAAGTAATATAGTATTCATTGGTATCAATACGGCTTGTTCCAACCCACTGAACAAAATTTTTAGCCATTGCACCACTTGCTAGTATTAATACATTTTTCATTATAATTCACCAAATATTTAATTAGGACAATTATAGCACAATGGATTTTCAGATAGATAAAACAGATGGTAAAGCAAGAGCTTGTACCCTAAAAACAGCTCACTCAACCATTCAAACTCCTGTGTTTATGCCTGTAGGTACAGTTGGTGCTGTAAAAGCACTTGATGCTACCGATTTAGCAACCTTTATAAAACCTCAAATTATCCTTGGTAATACTTACCATTTATACCTAAGACCAGGTGATAATGTGGTAAAAAAAATGGGCAAACTTCATGGATTTACACAATATCCAAAAAGCTTTTTAACCGATTCTGGTGGATTTCAAGCCTTTTCACTTTCTGATAATGTCAAAATAGATGAAGGTGGAATCACCTTTAGATCACATATTGATGGTTCTTCTCATTATTTTACCCCTAAAAAAGTTATTGATATTCAAAATAATTTAGGTTCAGATATTATGATGATACTTGATGACTTAGTGGCTTTACCTGCTACCCAAGAACGTATTAAAGCCAGTATCGAAAGAACCACCCGTTGGGCTGAAGAGTCCATAAACTACCACAGAGCCAACCAAGCCGAAGGTAAATCTTTAGACCAAAACATCTTCGCCATTATTCAGGGGGGAACAGACAAAGCTTTTAGAAAAAAGTCAGCCAACGAACTCTGTGCTTTAGACTATGATGGTTTTGCCATTGGAGGGCTTTCAGTGGGAGAAGCCAACCAAGACATGTATGACACCGTGGAGTGGACAACACAATTTATGCCAGAAAACAAACCTCGTTATTTAATGGGGGTAGGAACACCTGAAGACTTAGTGGAAAATGTTGAACGTGGTATAGATATGTTTGACTGTGTTATGCCAACGCGAAATGCTAGAAACGGTACACTTTTTACTTCTTATGGTAAAGTAAATATAAAAGCTGCAAGATTCAAAGAAGACAATGACAAACTCGATCCAGAATGTGGGTGCATGGTTTGTCAAACCTATTCAAAAGCTTATTTATGTCATCTCTACCGAGCCAGAGAGATTACCTACTTTAGATTAGGAACAATTCATAACCTATATTACTATCTTAATCTAATGACTAAAATGCGTGAAGCCATTCTTGAAAATAGATTTCAAGAATTTAAAAAAGAATTTTACAAAAAAAGAGAAAAATAAATACTCTTCTTTTTCTTAGATGAACTTACACACTTAATTGTCTGTAAGTTCCTGCTTGACCATTATTATTTTTAATAAACTCTGCAAGATCTCTAACTGTCTTACAACCTTCTTCGATTGCAATTTTTAATAGGTTACTTTTATCAGATAAATTCATAATAACATCCTTATTATTAATAATCAAATAAACTAATGTATTTAATTATTTGATTTATTATAATAGAAATTCTTATGCTTTAAACTTAATTTTAAATAAAATTAAAAATATAAACTAAAATATTAATAAAAAAATTATTTATTGTTTTATATGGTTATTTCTTGTATATCTGCTATTTTTTTAAATGATTTATAAATGGAAGCAACTGTATTTTTACGATTAATTCTTACGGCTTCATCTTCTACATTGACCAATACCTCATCAAAATAACTGTCCAATTTGGACTTCAGTGCAAACATAGCTGAAAGCTGTCCTTCATAAGAGTCATAACTTTTAGCCAGAGTCTCTTCATAAGCTTTATAAAGTTCTGATTCAATTGGTTCATTAAATAGAGCTGTTTCTACCTTTAGGTCATTTTCTAAATTTACTTCCTTAGAAATATTTGCAACCCGTTTAAACGTTGAGAGCTGTTCTTTAAAGCTTTCTTTAGAAACAATGCTATTTAAAGCCGTTACTTTTTTGTCTATCTCATTCACATCACGCTCACCCGAAGCAAGTACAGCTGCTATAACCGATGGGTTAGCATCCGTAGACTTACGAATACGCTCTAAAATAAACTCAACCAGTTTTTCAGTATCGTACGCTGCATACTCTTTGTTTAACATATTCAGTACATCATTAATCTCAAATGCTAAGTCATAAGTCGTTACCATACGCGCGATACCATTTATAGCACGTCTAAGAGCAAATGGATCTTTTGAACCTGTTGGAATCTTTCCTACTGAGAAAAGCCCTACTAAAGTGTCAAGTTTAATCGACATTGCCACAATAGCAGAGAAAGTAGAAGAAGGAAGCTCTGCCCCCTCACCTAATGGAAAGTACTGCTCTTTAATCGCACTATAAACAACTTCATCTTTACCCAATGCTTTGGCATAGTAGTAACCCATAAGCCCTTGAAGTTCTGTAAATTCATACACCATTTCCGAAGTAAGGTCAGCCTTTGCCAATGAGATTGTTTCATCCATTAAGGCTTTTAACGTTGCTTCATCTTTTCCTGTTTCAGCTTTTACTTGTTCCATGTAAAGTTCAAGCAGTGAAGCAGCAATCTTTTTCTCACGGTCAATCTTGTCAGTCAACGAACCAAGACCATCCATAAAGGTAATCTTTTCTAGACCATCAGTAAGCAGTCCACGTTTTAAATCGTTTCTATAAAAGAAAAGTCCATCAGCCAAACGTGGTTTAAGTACTCTCTCATTTCCAGCTACTACTTTAGTGTAGTCATCTGTTACAGCATTTGAAACGACCACAAACTTGTTTGAAAGTGTGTCATTCTCAAACACAGGGAAATAACGCTGATGTTCTTTCATAGAAGCAATAATCGCTTCAGGTGGAAGCTCAATAAACAATTCATCAAAAGAACCAAGAAGCGACTTAGGGTTTTCAGTAATGGCTACAATCTCAGCCAACAACTCTAAATCTCTCTCAATAACAATGTTATGTTCTTTTTCAAGTTCATCGAACTCAGCTAAAATTTTTGCTTCTCTGTTTTTAGGATACAAGGAAACTTCACCATCTGCTAAAATGTTCTCATACTCAGCCACATCAGCCACTTCCACAGCATCAAAATTAACCATTCTATGTACATACGTTTTTGTGTCAGACTTCACACCAAACAACTCAACATCTAGCGAATCATTGTCCATACGAACTTGTACCCAACGAATAGGACGAATAAACTCATCTGTTCTGCTTCCCCAACGCATCATCTTTCCAAATGCCATTGACGCTAACCACTTTGTTAACATCTCTTGAAGCAGTGCTACGGTTTGGGTTCCCTCTTGCTCTTGCTTATAGTAAAGGCACTCTTTCCCTTTTTTCTCAATGCGTCCAAGTTCTTCAAAACGCACACCACATTTACGTGCAAAACCTTCTCCAGCTTTTGTTACTTCTCCATCACGCATTGCAGCCATAAGTGGTGGTCCTACAAGTTCGGTCGTGTTGTCAGCTTGTTTAATTGGCATGTCAGCATGGCGAATGACCAAACGGCGAGGTGTATAGATGAATTCAAAGTCAGACTCTAGTCTGTATTCTGCAAGTAAATCTTTCCATGATTTTTCAATATTTTTTACGATTTTAAGAAGTGGAATAGCAGGTAGTTCTTCTACCCCTATCTCTATAAGAAGTGCTTTTGTCATTTTTAGGTTATCCTGTTGATGATTATTGGGGGAATTTTAGCCAAATGTTGTTAAATGCTTACTAATCTCTGATATTGAAAAACTCACACTGATTATAAAACAGAAACCCTCATACGCAACCTTTACCTAAACTATAGTAGACTTCCGACCTTATAATTACAGACAAACTGTCTACACTAGAGGACAAACATATGAGCCTATTTGGAAATAATAATCATGACGAATTTAATACCGAAATACCTGATGAAGAAATAATAGATACCGATGTCCAAGAACAGATAACCTACTGGATACTTAAAATAATTTTAGAAATGGGTGGACATAAACGCTTCATAGACTCGGACAATGACTTTGAACATGAAGAGATGGCAACTTTTTTAGGACTCGAAAAATATGTAGCGTTCGACTACGATGACTTTAACCGTACAGAACCTTTACTATTGCTCAAAAAACGTCTAAAAGCCCTTAGAAAAAAAGCACCCTTTGGCTCTTCGGTACAACTTAGAGAGAACATTGAAAAGCTTTCAGCACTCATAGTACTTACACCCCATGAAAAACAAGTTTTAGAGTTTGTTATCTTACTTAAGCAGTATGACATGCTTGAAAATGCCTTAAGTCTTTTGGGAGCTGAACTAAATACTTCTCGTGCAAAACGTATTTTAAACATTCTCTTAGACATTCCACTTGAACAGATAAATGAAATTTTTTCAACACATTCAACTTTTAGCCGTTCGGCTCTGCTTATCTTACACTCTGAAGAAAGTTACTCTTTAGGTGCGAAGTTACGCCTCATCAACTATGAGTTTGCTGACAATATGCTCAACTTAAATGAAGAGATAACCGAAATGATAAAAGACTCCGTTCGTCTGGCTGATAAAGGTTCATTGGCTATTTCAGACTACTCTTACATCAAAAGTGATTTAGAAATTTTAATGCCTTTTTTAAACAAAGCACTGGACAACAAAATCAAAGGGGTTAACATCTTACTCTATGGTTTACCAGGAACAGGAAAAACTGAACTTTCAAAAACCATTGCTGATGTACTCGGAACAAAACTTTACGAAGTAAGCTATGCTGACTCAGATGGTGACCCCATTGAAGGAGAAGCACGTCTTAGACTTTACAAAACAGCCCAAGCACTCTTTTTTAACAACCGAACCCTCCTCATGTATGATGAAGCAGAAGATATCTTTGAGAGTTATGAAGGGGGCTTTTTTATGATGCCAAAACAACAAACTGACAAAGCATGGCTCAACAAAGTATTAGAGACCAACAACGTCCCCACCATTTGGATTACCAATAACATCTCTAGCATTGACAATGCGATTATACGACGTTTTGACATGAGCATAGAGTTACCTATTCCCTCTAAAACACAACGTAAAGAGATTATCAAAAAATACTCCAACAACATACTCGATGAACAAAGCATTGAATTATTATCAGAACATGAAAGCATTGCTCCTGCCCTTATCTCTTCTGCTGTGAAAGTAAGTGAACATCTTCCTCAAACACAACAAAGTAAAGCTTTTATGCAACTCCTAAACAACACCCTCAAAGCCCAAGGTTATGAGGAAATCAACAAAAATAAATCAGCCGATTTACCTAAGAACTACAGTTTAGAATTCGTTAACACAGAGACCAATCTCAATGACCTAGTAGAAGGAATAAAAAATCATAATAGTGCTAGAATTTGTCTTTATGGAGCTTCAGGAACAGGAAAAAGTGCTTTTGCCAAACACATTGCCAAAATGCTTGACAAACCTTATGTCATAAAATTGGGTTCATCGCTCATGAGTAAATGGGTAGGTGAAACAGAGAAGAATATTGCCAATGCCTTTAGAGAAGCCATGGAAGAGGAAGCTGTTCTCATCTTTGATGAAGTCGATGGTTTTTTAGCCGAACGGGGTCAAGCCAAAGTCAATTGGGAAGTAACCCAAGTTAATGAAATGTTGGTTCAAATGGAAAAGTTTGATGGTATCTTTGTTGCCACCACCAACCTCATCGACCATTTAGACACGGCCAGTTTACGTCGTTTTGATTTAAAGTTAGAGTTTAAAACTTTAGCCCCTGAACAGTTAGAAAAAATCTTCATCTCTTATGCTAAAGAGCTAAACATAGCCACCCCAACAGGAGTAGAACTGCATGAAATACGTTCCATGAAAAAGTTAACCCCTGGAGACTTTGCCACCATTGCACGGCAAAGTAAATTTAAAAAAATTGACTCTGCTAGTGAGTTTCTTAAACGTCTGAAAGAGGAACAAAAGCTTAAAAAAAGTCAAGATGGTGGGGCTATGGGGTTTATTAATTAGTCAGTAGTTAGAATATACATCTTGTAAAACTTGGAATCGGAAGGCTCTGCCTCAGTTATTCAGGCATAAACTCTCCGTTTCCAAAAAAGAAGTTTATAGATGAAGGATAAATACAAAATTCATTATCATCTCTTCCATATTCAAAAACTACAAAACCAACCACTCCAAAACATTAACAATCTCAATCCCATCATCCAAACTTTCAGAGCTATCCTCACACAAAACAGTTAACTTCACATTTTTTAGATTTAACTCATCTACCACTTTAGCAAAAGGAGCTAACTCTCTTTTTCGCGTTTTTTCATCTCGTAAACTTACGGTTACTTGTATCAACTCAACAATCTCTCTATTTTTCTCTACCACAAAATCACACTCCAAATCACCTTTGGTTTTGTAATAATAGACTTTATATCCTCTTCGTAATAACTCCAATAAAACAACACTCTCCAAATCATGCCCTTTTGTTTTTATATTAGGCACTCTTAATAGATTAGATAATCCTAAATCTATAGAGTAATATTTACGAGCATTGGCTTGTTGTTTCTTAAGCGAATAGTCAAACTTATTGACAGCCAAAATCATATAGGCTTTTTCCAAATACTCCATATAATCTCTAGCCATATCATAAGAGATAGCAAAACTATTTTTGAGTTTATTTATAGTGTGATAAGTTGCTGTATTAGAGAGTAAAAAAGCTGATAAATCTTCTAAAATCTTAAAGTTTTTAAGTTTAAACCTTGCTACAATATCTTTGAGAAGTATAGAGTTAAAGTAACCCTCTATTAACTCTTTTTGCATTATTTTATTTTGAGAATACTCTAAGCTTTTTGGAAATCCACCCTCAGATATAAAAGCTCTAAATTCACGATTAAGTAAGTACTTTTGGCTAATGAGTTCCATTTTACTTTTTATCTCTACCTCTTTAAACAACAAAAACTCTTTGAAACTCAAAGGATAAACATCCACACTCACATAACGACCACTTAGAGCCGTACCTATCTCGCTACTCAACATAGAAGAGTTAGAACCTGTCACAAAAATATATGATTTTTTTAGCTCATATTCCGTATTCACCCACTTCTCCCAATGCTTAATGTTCTGTATCTCATCCAAAAAGATAGTGGGTTTACCTTGTGGATTAACAAACTCCATATAGGTATCTTTAATAAGATTCAAAAGCTCAACACCCAAATAACCAATCAGCCGAACATCTTCAAAATTGACAAACAGCAGTTGCTCTTTTGGCACACCAGAAGCCACAAGCCGTTTCATCTCATTAAGAAGCAATGTTGATTTGCCACAACGCCGAACCCCTTTTATCACCACTACTTCATCGGTTTGACTTAACTGTTCTATCTTCTTTTCATAGCTTTTTCTTGGAGTGGTTTTTGGAAAATTTCTGTTCCAATAGTTCCAGTCTAGTAGTATCTCGAAGAGTTGATTTTTGGTTAGCACAGGTTTCCTTTTAGGGTATAAAAGGTATTATACCTTAAAATTACAGTTTATAAAAAGTAACTATGTATAATTAATCTTGAATTCCTATGGATTTTGAATTTATATATTCATTTTATTGGTAGTAGCAATGAGTCATAAATTTCACAGCGTACTTTAGAGCTAATATTACATTGACTATTTAAACAATCAATCATAAGTTCATTCCCATAATAATAACTATTCAATTGCTCTAGTATAGGATATAAGTTTCTTGTTTTAAACTTATTATTGGCATATTGTACTCTATAGCTTTGAAACATTGTATTTTTTACATCATTTACCCATCTATCAGACAATTTTTGTGCGAGATTAGAATTAATAACTACTTTTTGTAGTTCTGGAGAGAGCATGGAACTTAACCCCCAAGACATATCATACAATTTACCCCAACTTCTATTAACCTTGTTAATACCATACACTCTAGAAGTTGGATGTTCATGAATAAGTTCAGAAGTATCCCAAGTTTGATGAATTTCTGCATATGTATGAGCATAAACTAACGTATGAAAAAAGCTACGAGCAATTGTTTTATCAGAAAAACCATCAACAACAGATGATACTGAATAAGCCCATTTAAGCAATTTTTGGAACTCAATATTTTTTTCAAGCAATTTATCAATCTGTAATTTAATTGATTTCATAAAAGTATCTACATCATCTAACATACTGATGGTCAGTATAAATACTTCTCTCCAATGTGGTTCTAAAACATGATTTATTAATTCTGTTTCTAATAAGTTCCAATCTACAATATATCTAGCAGAAAAATACTCCTGAAAGGTCAAGTGGGGAAACTGATAACTATTTTTCCAAGGGTCTTGATATTTATTATTTGATTTTAAAAGTCCTGTATATAATATATTCTTTTCTAGAAAATTATCTTCATCCTCTGTCTCTATATTAGCCAAAGAATTCTCTAAAACTTCTCCATCGATAATAATTGTTTGATTTTTCAAAGCTTCAAAGGCTATAGAACCAAAGTATGTTACTATTTGCTTCCTATATCTTCTTTTATAAACCTCTTCATAGCCTTTTTTTCTTGCATAAGTCGACAATAGATTATCAATCACCTCACTATAAAGCTCCGTCATGGTCATAGGCGATAGAAATGATTGATTGCTCTTGGCTTTTTCTCTCCAAATCGAACAAATTATCTCCAACATCAAGGGAATATAAGCAAGATGTCTGATATTGATATTTTGTTTCAAAAAGTTTTGCAGATTGGTTTTATGGTTTTGCTCTTCAAAAAACTTATCAATGTAGGATGCCACATTCTCATCAGTAAATCCAATCGTCTCAAAAACCTCATGAACATCAAAATCACTTTTTCGATACCCATAAGGGCGTGAAGTGATGATGTAGTTTTTAAGATTATACTTTTTTATCGCACCATGCAAAAGAGAAGTCTCCGAAAGCTCATCATACCCATCAAACAGAAACAGTGTCTTGGACTGATGTATTTCTATCGCTTCATCTTTGTGCTTCTCTTCAAAATAAATCTTCTTGATAATACTCTCTAAGCCATCCTCTTTCCACTCTCTTAGTGCAATATAGACAACAATATCAAACTCATTATAAAGCTCTCCTCTCACCCATCTATAGGCGATATATTTACCAAGAGTAGTCTTTCCAATACCTGCTTTTCCATAGATAAGAGCTTTTGCAGAGTTATACTTAGATGATTTTTCTATCAGCTTCTCAATGGCTATTGGCTCTTTGGCTTTGTATATCTCTTCATAGGAGTTGATGATTTTATCTCGGTCTAAAAGCTTTGATTTATCTTTTAGATCCTCTTCTTTTTCCTCTCTAATAATAGCAAGGTTAACATAGATATCGTCTATTGGTTTTCTGTCATCTTCTATTAGTAAGGAGATGGTTTTGAAGTTTTCTAAGTAATATTGAGTACAAGACTTTTTTAGTTCTTTTGCCCCGATGTTGGGGCTTATTAGTTTGGGTGGTTAATATTATAAGTAGTATTTACGGTTGCTCCTGATTCAACCTTATCAATAATATTTCCATAAATTTTTTCATTAAATATATAACTGCTTTGTTTTAATACATTTTGTATCTCAGAATTTTGCTCTATATATTTTGAAAACTTATCTTTATTTTCCAATACCTCTTGGTCCCACTTCATTATTTCTGCTTCAATTATTTCAGCATCTTTTTTATTGAAATTTAATTTAGATAAAGCCTCCATAACTTTCTCTGAATACCTTTCTTTTACTTTATCCACAAGTGGTTCACCCAATGCTTCCCATAATATAACACTTAAAAAAGTTGCTGTAACTGGCTCCATATAATTTTCCTTAATTTTGTTTTATATCTATTTTATCAAAAATAACTGTATATCCATACAAAACGTCTCAGCTTCAATCTATAAAGCTCTTCACTTTCACCATTAACTCTCTCTTCTAATTGGTGTTACACTTATTGGTTGAATTCAAGTTTTTACTTAGCACATAATTTCGATATAATCGAAAAAAAGGACTCTAAATGCTATCAATACTAAAACTATTTTCTACACTATCTATCATAATACTTCTTCTAAGTACTCCATAAAAAAATAGTAGAAGTAAGACCAGAAGCAATATATGAGTGGATATGTAAATATGAAGCTGATGAAAGAGTTAATAGTGATAAAGTCATTGAAGTTTTTACAGTCTCGGGTTAGATATAAATTAAATAATGCTTTAAAAGGCATCCTCATTTAAATAAAATGATAAAATATCATAACTAAAATAAATAACTTACTATTCCTTAAAATATTTTAATTATATAAGTAAATACTCACTTAACCATAAGCCATTTTGATATAAAATAATGAATACTTATTCACCATGTAAAGGATAATTATGAATAAAACACCTTTTAACTATCGTAAATATGCTATCAGCCTACTTTTCTGTATGACTTCTCTTTTTGCTACGCCTCAAGCAAAACAACTACTTAGTCCTGAAGATACACTTAAGCTTATTGAAACAATAAAAGATGATGCCATAATTTTAGGTAATGGTGTCCAAGAGATTCATATATTTATTGACCCTTTATGTAAAATGTCCCAACGCTACTTAAAACTACTCTATAAACGTAACAATGAAATATTTTCTGAATATACCATATACCTTTATCTGAATGAACTAAAAGCCAAGAAATCGAAAAAACATATTTTAAATATAATCCACTCTGAATCAAAAGAAAGAATACTCTGTGATATTATGCTAGGTACAACAAATACGGTTTTAGAAAAAATAAGAGATAAAGAGACAGAAAATATCTTTCAAGAAATATCAAAAGTTGCTAAAAAGATTGGTGTTTATAAACGTCCCTATATTATAATTAATGGGAAAGCTAAGTGACTATTTTTCAAAATAACTTTTATAAGTATTATCAATTTATTCTAAAATTTCGTATGGCTATTATTGCTATGTTCACACTTATTTTTATTTACTTAGTCATTACCATGACAGCCTTTCTTACCCACAATGATGATAGCTTATGGCTTAAGGGCAGTAATGAATATAATAAGCTTCAAGACAAAACACATCAACAAATTTATATACAAAAGCTTCAGCTTAAAGTAGGCAACAAGCCATTTTCAAAAGAGAACATCAATAAGCTTCAACTTTTACACTCAAATCTTGAAAAACTCAAACATATACAAAAAATAAAATCTCCCCTTACCCATAATGCGATAATTTCGTCTAATGACAACGAGGGTTCATCCTTGATAGAACTCACCATGCTTTATGGCAAGAGTATTGATGAAATTCGTAAGACACTTAAAGAGTCATTTAAAGATTTTTCTCAATTTTACTCCCCTAATAGAGAAACCCTCTATGTCTATGTGTTTTCAACAGAAGCTATTGACTATGATAAAGTCTATATACCCTTTAAACATAAGATTATAGGGGTAGCTGAAAAAGAAAATATTTTTAAAGACAGTATACTATTTAGCATTCTTTTAGGCACACTTTTTGTCCTCTTTAGCATTACTTTCCGATCCATAATTCCTTCGGTCTTGGGAACAATTTTTATAGCCTTTAATACACTCTTTACCCTCTCTCTATATCAACTTATTCAACCCGATGTACCTATACATGTCTCCATACTCCTAGTTGCTATTGCTGTGTCGATTATGGATTTTGTCTACATTTACTATGGTTGGCATATTATGCAACACGCACATAGCCATAAACGTTCCATCTATTACATCATGATGAAAACAATTAAACCTATTTTTTGGACTACGGTCGTGAGTGTGATCGGTATTGGTTCACTTATTTTTCATAATAGTATTATTTTACAATCTATTGGTTACAATGTTATTTTATCCTCTATTACTGCCTTTATTTTAAGCTTTTCTCTTTTAATAGCATTCTTATCATTTTTTAAAATTAAAAATCCCTATATGATTACAAAAAATAGTTCCAGATTTTTTGCAGGGCTTGAAGCAAAGTATGAACTCATAGTCTTAAAAGGTTTCTTTCTGATAACCATCCTCATCTTTATCGTTTCAATTGTTTTCGTAATTCTTAAACCAACCAGTATGGTGACTAAATCCGATAATAAAGTAATTAGTTTACACTTTCCATCAGATGGGTTAACACAAGAAGCATTAAAAAAAGCAGAACACTTTCACCATGACATTATGCTAAAGTTTGAAGATGATATTGACGATATAGTCTCCATCTATAAATATACTAAAGGCTTCACCAAAGCCTATAATCCTGCTATAGAATTTAAAATTGAAGATGTAAACATGGATTTTATCTTATTTGATTTTAAACTGTATGGGATATATGATGATGTGGTTAAAGAATCTGGGCATCAAATGTCGATTTATCTTGAAGAAGATGGCATCGATAAAAATGTTATTCTTCAATGGATTCGTACATGGGACAAAGAAAACACAACACTTCTGGATGATGTCAATTCACTCTTAAACTCTGCAAAAAATGACACAATTAATCATATGATAGTTGTTGTCGTCTTTATTCTTTTTCTAATCTCTTATGTTATCTATCATATAACACAAAATAAAATCTATGCACTCATTGCTTTAATCATAAATAGCATACCTCTTGTATGGTTCTTCTCCATTTTAATTATCTTACAGCTTTCACTCTCCATAGAAATTTTGGTTGCGATGATTATCATGATAGCACTCTCTAGTGATGCTACCATTCATTTTTTATATTACTACCATCGAAATCTTCGATATAAAACATCCGATGAGAAGTTTTTAGAACACTCTTTTATTGAGGTGGGTACACCCATTGGCATAGGAAGCACCATACTTTTAATCACCTTTGTACTTCTTGTTTTTGCAAACATTCCAACCATATCGAGTATTGGTATATATTCGGTGCTTTTAATCACAGGCTCTTTGATAGCTGATTTACTTATTCTTCCTGTTTTATTTATTGAACTCGTAAAGTCTAAAAGCATTCGCCCTGCTTGAACTAAAAATAGCAAAAAGTTTGAAGAGATGCATAAAAGTTAAATAGGACTATTCTACTCCTATTTAATTCAAACCCCTTGACTACTAAACTCTATTGTGCTATAAATTGATACGGACTTGCTATTAAACCTCTATAAACCTAATAAAAAAGGAGGACAAAATAATGGAAAATAAAACGCTCGATAATGTTGTCTCATCAGACTATAAACTTGGATTTGAAGTTGACATTGAAACCGATACCATTGAGCCTGGATTGGATGAAAAAACCATTCGTTTTATCTCAGCTAAAAAAGAAGAACCTTTATGGATGTTGGAGCTACGGCTCAAAGCACTGAAGAAATGGGAAAAAATGACTGAACCTCAATGGGCTCACTTAAATTATAAAGCCATTGATTACCAGTCTATCTCATATTTTTCTGCCCCTAAAAATGCACCCGACTCTTTGGACGAAGTTGACCCAAAAATACTTGAAGCCTATAAAAAACTTGGAATTCCCCTTGATGAACAAAAGCAACTGCAAGGCATTGCTGTTGATGCTGTTTTTGATTCGGTTTCGGTTAAAACGACTTACAGTGAAGAGCTTCAAAAACATGGGGTCATTTTCTGTTCCATCTCCGAAGCCATTCAAGACCACCCTGAACTGGTTAAAAAATACATGTTTTCAGTCGTCCCAATGACCGACAACTATTTTGCAGCGTTAAATTCTGCTGTTTTTACCGATGGAACGTTTGTGTACATTCCCAAAGGAGTGCGTTGTCCTATGGAACTTTCAACGTATTTTAGAATCAACGCGTTAAACACAGGTCAATTTGAACGTACCCTTATCATTGCTGATGAAGGCTCTTACCTTTCGTACAATGAAGGCTGTTCAGCCCCAACACGGGATGACAATCAACTTCATGCTGCTGTGGTTGAACTGATTACCATGAAAGACGCTGAGATAAAATACTCCACCATTCAAAACTGGTACCCGGGTGATGAAGAGGGAAAAGGTGGTATCTATAACTTTGTAACCAAAAGAGGACTCTGTAAAGGAGACAACTCAAAAATCTCTTGGACACAAGTGGAAACAGGTTCTGCCATTACGTGGAAGTACCCTTCTTGTGTGCTTAAGGGTGACAACTCAGTGGGTGAATTTTACTCCGTCGCTGTCACCACCCTAGCCCAACAAGCTGACACAGGAACCAAGATGATTCACTTAGGTAAAAATACCTCATCGACCATTGTTTCAAAAGGTATTTCTGCTATGAAAGGTCAAAACATTTACCGAGGTTTGGTCAAAGTAGCTAACTCTGCCACCAATGCTCGAAACCATAGTGAGTGTGATTCACTGCTTATTGGTGACCAATGTGGAGCCCATACTTTTCCTTACTTAGAGTCCAAAGACAATCAAGGGCAGATAGAACATGAGGCGAGTACCTCTAAGATTTCGGATGAACAACTTTTTTACTTACGTCAACGAGGAATTAACGAAGAAGATGCTGTCTCCATGATCGTACACGGCTTCTGTAAAGAGGTCTTTAGCCAACTCCCTATGGAGTACGCTGTTGAGGCAAAAGCCTTACTTAACTTAACATTAGAAGGGAGCGTAGGATAATGCTAACCATTAAAAATTTACATGCCAGTATTGGCGACAACAACATATTACAAGGTTTAGATTTAAGCCTTGAAGCAGGTAAAGTACATGTTATTATGGGACCAAATGGTGCTGGTAAATCTACCCTTTCAAAAGCCATAGTCGGACATTACGATGTGGAAGTTAGCGAAGGCTTCATCGACTATAAAGGTCAAAACATTGTCGAGCTTCCTGCTGAAGAACGTGCTTTAGAAGGCATATTTATGAGCTTTCAAAATCCTACAGAGATTCCAGGGGTAAACAACGCTTACTTTCTGCGTACAGCCCTCAATGCTAAGTTAAAACATGAAGGCAAAGAAGAGCTAAATGCTGTTGAGTTTCTAAAGCTCATGCGAGAAAAACTCTCTACCTTAGGAATGCAAACCGACATGCTTAGCCGTTCACTCAATGAAGGTTTTTCAGGTGGGGAGAAAAAGCGTAATGAGATTCTTCAAATGCTTATACTCAAACCTGATGTTGTCATCTTAGACGAGATAGATTCTGGTTTAGACATTGATGCCTTAAAAGCCGTTGCCGATGGTATTAACTCCATGCAAGATGATAAACGTACTTTTTTAGTCATTACGCATTATCGCAGACTTTTGGACTACTTAACCCCTGATTACATTCATGTTCTCAAAAACGGTAAGATTCTAAAAACAGCTGGGGTTGAATTAGTAGATAAGCTGGAAGAAGAAGGCTACGACTGGATAAAGGCTGAATGATGAAACTCAGAAACCTAGAAAACGAATTACAACTAGCAAATTCTAAAAGTAAGGTTGTCGAACGGTTTTTAGACTTAGGTCTGCCCACTAAAAAGTCTGAAGCTTATCGTTATGCCAACATGGAAACGCTTTTTGATCAAGAGTTTGAAACCTTAGAGTACCATCCTAAAGAGTTAAGTTACTCCGATAAGATTTTAATCGTAGATGGTGAAGTTGTCTCCATGCCAAAGGGCATTCGTGTTTATTATGCACAGAGCAATGAGCAAGACATCAACCTAGAGCATTATGACCCGTTGTACTTTTTAGGACATGTACTCAGTCAACAAAGCATTGTTATAGAGATTGACGGTGACAGTGAAATAGACATCTTGCACCGTATTAGCAAGGCTTCTACACTTATTCATTACCGTGTGGTCATTAAGACACAAGTGAACCGACATGCGAGTATTTATGAACATTTTGAGTTTGAGAATGCCCAAGAGTCTTTACTTTTATATGGTTATGACATTCAGGTACAAAAAGACTCTACGCTGACGTTTGTAAAAAACCAACATTCAGATGAAGATGCTCCAACCATCATCGCTTCGCATGACATTAAAGTAGAAAAGCAAGCTTTACTGACGCTGCAAAGTTTTGACTTTGGGAATACCTCGGCTTTACAACTTTTTAACATTGTCTTGGAAGAACATGCCCATGTTGATATGGGGCAATTGCTTTACTTGTGGGGGAATGTTAAACGAGGGACTATCTCTAAGATTATTCATAGGGGTGCGTCTTCGCATTCGGTGCAAGAAACCAAGAATATTTTGGAAGGTTCTGCTAGAGGTATCTTTGATGCCATCATTAAAGTGGAGCATTCTGCAAAATATACGAAAACGCAACAAAACTCTAAAACCATTCTCTTGGGTGAGGCGACGTACATGGTAGCCAAACCTCAACTTGAAATCTACATTGATGAGCTAGAAGCCTCTCATGGTTCAACCATCGGGCAACTGGACATTGAACAGCTCTTTTATTTACGTTCACGAGGTATTACCGAGGTGGAAGCTAGAAAAATGCTCATTGTTGCTTTTGCAAACAAACTCATAGAGACCATTCGAGACAAACGACAAGAAGAGCTAATAACTGAGAATTTTGAAAAAGCATTTTATGCGCAACACAAAGTAAAGGAGACATTATGACCATGCATGAGAAAGTAAATGAATACAAAGATGATTTTGACCTCTTTCCTTCTGACAATGATAAGATAGAATACATTTTAGACTTAGGTAAAAACCAAGCACCTCTTAACGAAGGTGAAAAAAATGACCTATCTTTCATCCATGGTTGTTCTTCAAGTGCTTGGCTCATAGCTGAGTTTGAAGATCCCTACATTGTCTTTAGAGGAGAAGGCGACTCCATGATGGCAAAAGGAATGATGACCGTACTGCTTGATATCTTCAATAAGCGTACCCCACAAGAGATTTTAGAGTTTGACCCTGCACTCTTACACAGCATGGGCATAACCCAACTCTTAAGCCCAGTGCGACAACAAGGTTTGGAAGCATTTTTAAATGTCATCTACCACCATGCACAAAAACACAGTAAAGAGGCATCATTATGAGTGAGAAACAAATACCCAGTAATGAAGCAATGAAAGAAAAAGTCATTGAACAATTACAAACCATCTATGACCCTGAGTTACCAGTAAACATTTATGACTTGGGGCTTATTTATGATGTTGAATGTAAAACAGATGAAGCAACAAAATTAAAAGTTTGCATTGTCACCATGACGTTAACCTCGGCTACGTGTTCCATGTCCGAGATTATTGTGGATTTGGTAAGCAGTCTAAATCATCGTATTGAATTTTTAGAAAATGTGGAAGTTAACTTAGTTTTTGATCCCCCATGGGATCAAAACAAAATGAGTGATGCAGCGAAGTTAGAGATGGGGTTTTTATAAACTCCTCTTTGGTTAATATTTTTGTAAAATATCTTTTATATAAAGGTTAATGCTTTGTCATAAAGTTCTAAAGAGATATCTATAAGTTGTTGAGATTGTGAAATAACAATAAGTAAAGATATGGAAAAAAACAACCATTTATAACTTGCGTTTTTGATAAAGAGAAAATATAAAGAAATAAGACCTAACCAAAGCGTAAAAAGTGACATAAGATAATACTCATCTAAAGAAGTTTCCAATGTACGGATATAAATCGAAATCCCTACAATAACACTTAGAACAAATAAAGAACCCCAAATTAATGCTCTAAACTTTTTGTTTGCATCATCCCAAAGTGGTGTCCAATGCATGTATGTACCTATGGTAATAAAAGTATAGCCCAATACCAAAAGGTCAATGTTTATCTCTTGGTAACCTTTGCTAATTAAAATCTTAATAATATAAGCAAAAAGTATCAAAAAGTAGATAAGAAATGAGGGGGTTAATATGTATTTTGTAAAGACCAAACCAATATCTGCATATCTATTTTTTTGAACCAACATAATATATCTTGGCATTTTAGAAAAAAAAGAAAGTGTTGTGAAAATACCTAAAATAAAAAGTGCAAATTGTAAATAATGTCGTTGTGCTAAACTAACAGAAAATAGTACTTCCAAAGCATACATCGTGATATAAAACATAATAAAGAAAACAAGACTTAGGAGTAAACTCACTAACAAATTTTGAACAATGGTTTGTGTCCACTCCCAAATATTCTGATTGCTAATTCTAATGTCCATAAAAGGCGCCCATAAAAACATAAAACAAAGTGCAAAAATCAAAAGGAAATGATGCATTATGGTTGTTGAATTGAACACATTTGATGGTAAATAATAATAGTAAACTAGCAAAAGTAAAATACCTGCTATTTTAAACCACAGTTTTTTTGAAAGTAAGTGTAATGCAGGAAAAAGAAAAATACCAAGGCTTAAAACAAGTACCAGTTTATTGGCTAAAACAATAAAATTTCCATCAATCTTCTCACCTACTTCTACCAATATCATAAAGATAATTGTCACCATAAAAGAAGATAAAATAGCCAAAGGAAAGCGTTTGAAGACTTCTAAAATTTTATAGGACCAACGATCAATAGTTTCAAAAAAAAAATGCACTTTTAGCCTTTGGATAATGGTTTTATAGTGTTATTTTATCACAAAATTTATTAATATTTAAGACGACTATTTACTAAACATCTCCATCACTTCATCTAAATTCATTCGTACCCAATCCTCTCTAAATCCAACACCTACACGAATAGCATCATCAGCAAGTTCATAAACTCTCTTTTTTTCTACTTTTCCTGTATTGATAATATTTTGAATATCCTCTTCATCATTTTGAGCAAAACGAGAGATTTTAGAGACAATCAAATCTTCAGGGGCTAAAAGATAAATTTCAAACTTCTCTTCAATGCTTATCATCTGAATGGCTCTATCTTCATAATCTTCGTGTAGAAGTCCAAAACTACTATTATAAGTGTGGTCATAATGTACCTGTTCAAGTTTTCCTTCACTGTTGAACCAAACTACAAACAAATCTTTTGGAATATTAACAACAAAAGGCATAATCAAATCAACATCATCTGACACTCTAGCATTACAATAGTAGTGAACAGCAGCACCACCTGTAAGATAGGCTCTTACAGGTTCTTGTTTATGAATATCAGGTATCTGTTTGGCTATTTCCTCCATCATCTGAACAATGGCTTCTCTAAAACTTTTAGCTATCAAGCTTAAAACCTACCTGTCATTTTAAATTGGTTAAATCGTGCCATATCTATACCATTGGTCAAACCATAAAGTCTAGCCAGTCCATTACCTGTCTCGTTTTTATTAGCATGATAGAAACCTACATTAACTTTGGTTTTAAAAGAGAGTTCTACGAACTTATCAGTTAAAAAACTATAAAGGTAAGCACTTCTTGCTCTTGCTTCTTTAGACAGTGTGTTATCTTTTGCCAGTTTTGACCATACAGAACTATCTCGACCTGATACAAGTGTTGGGTATAGACTTTTTTCAAAATCTCTGAGAGAAGTAAAATATTTCTCATTTTCTAGTAGTTTTTTTAGGTCGTTATTGTTGTGCATATTGAGTAGTTGTTCAGCTTGGTTATAGTCCAAACTCTTTAAAAGTTGATAGAGTTTTGCTCTATTACCTTTTTTCCAATCTCTTAGAGTTCGTTCAGGAACATTTAAAAGTTCTTGTATCTGTTGTTGGGTCATGGCTACTCCTTTTTCTTAATTATAGGCGAATATCGCCGTTTTGTCAAGATTTATAAACTTGAGTTCATTTAAGTATTCACTCAAGAAGGAAAAAACAAAAATTTTATACTTCTTTTATTTTAATTAAAAACCTCATAAATAAACTAGTTAAATCAAAAATCATTTCTATTTCATTATGATATTTTGTATAATAATCTATTAGCTTTAAAAACATATTATGTAGTTCTTTTGATGAGTTATTATTCTTTATAAATATTCCTAACGCTCTTTGCTGATTTTCAAGAGATTTATCATTACTTAAAATTGATTTTAGGAGTAACTCTAATGATAGCCTTAAATTATCTAGTAGGTTTCTTTGAAAAATATTTAATTCTAGTTGTTTAGTAGCTTGATTATAAAGTTTTAATGGTGTTGGATATCCACTTAACCAATGTTTCATGTCTGATATATTAGTATTGGTTTCTATTGTATCAACGTTCAAGTTTTCATATCGTTCAAATAATAAAATCTTTAACTTATTTGCCTCTTCATTATTTCTAAATTTTTCCAAATCAACTAAGTAGGCAATAATTTTAAATTGCTGTTTAGGTGTAAATACTTTTAAATTTTTTTTGAAAGCTGTTCTTTTATTTGGTGTTCCTTTAGGAAAAGGATAATCCGAATAAGGAATATTTTTATCAAAATCAACTGCAAAATCTGCAAAATATTTTACTATTTTACTACCACTTAATCCTGCATCTGTATCTGCTAGAACTTCACTTATTTTTGTTAAAAATGCTTCTGATATATCATTCACTTAATTCCTTTTAAAACCCAAACTGCTAGTTAAAAAGAGAATAAAGAAGAAAGAGAGTAAAGTTCCATAAAAAAGCTTGGATGGTAAATTATGGAACAAAGAATAATAACAATATACTGCTTAATAGAAGAGTTTCTAAAAGGGACATTAGGAAAAGAAGAACATGCATTATCAGAGATAAGTGATAGTGAAGTATTGTTTTTAGGGTATTTAGCTGTATCTGATTTTAATGGTAATTATGCAAAAGCACATTATTATGGCATGGGAATGAAATGGGTGACTAAACAACTACCGTCTACAAGACGGTAGGTTAGTATTGCGTTTTGAAAAAACGGATACGGGTTCTTGACCCGTTACTTTTCCACCCCAAAGTTTTCTCCAATCTTAGGCTCAAAGTGATGTTCGA
>CACVAX010000023.1 GCA_902727935.1 uncultured Sulfurovum sp.
TCCACTCTTGCCTCATGCCATGGGTAATATTCTTCTAATATTGACTTTATTGCTTTTATATGTTTCATTTTTTCTCTTACTTTTCTCTTATTTTAGCATCTTTTCTTCTTGTTGTCGTGGAGTAAGTAATATTTGAAATATGTTGATGCGTAATAGCATCTTTTAAATTTAACTTTTCATCTAAAATACATCTTATTTTATTTTCACTAGTATCATTTTTATTTGTGTATGTTGCCTTTAAAATATTGTTTGTGTCTTTCCAGTAGGCATCTCTTTGACCATGGATATATTTCTCTTCAGTAAAGTTAGCAATAATGATTTCTAGCACTTTAAAAATGGCAAACATTGAATAAATATATCTATTTTCAATTTGGCTATCGAGTATTTCAAATAATGATTTGATTTCTATGTTTATATTGTTTGATAAGTTTAAATCTAAAATACTTTTTTGTATTTCCCATACCTCTTTCAAGTATTTTTTTTCTAAACCCTTATCCACTAAATTTGCTAACTTCTCAAAACTATCTTTTGTTTTTATAGTACTGTCTTGTGGGTGTTCTTTTTTGATATAGCCTAAGATTTTATGCTTGTAAAGTTGTTCTAAAATTAAGCTTTGACTTGTAGCTGTAAAGCTTATTATTTGAATACCTGCATTGATATCTTTAATGCTTTTGGTAAGTTTAATGCCTGAAAAATTCTCAATGTCCGTTCTGTTTTTAAATAGGTGGTCATTTTGAATTAAACGTAAATCCAATATCACTAAATCAGGTTTAAAAGTTTCAATCTTATTTTTAACATGGCTCATAAGGGTATAAATATTTGCATCTTTAAAGTTATATTCAAACGTTTCAAACGCTAAAGTAGACGCAAAGTATTTAGAAAAAATATCACTCCAACCTTTATCCCATTCATCATCAATATATAAAACTTTTCCATTTAACTTGGCTTTTTTATATCCTATGGCTTTGGACTTTTCTATTGGATTTTTGGCTATAAGGTATTTAAAATAGAGCATTGAAGTAATTTTATTGTTATTATTCTCTATGGCTTGACTTTGAGCTTTTACCAATTCAGACCATTTATAGATTGCCCATTCATTGGCGATATCATGAGAACTTTCTTTTGGGGAACTAATTTTTATACGGTCTAAAAAGAGCGTTTTATACTCTTCTTCTGTTAACGGCTTTAGAGCTTTGGTCGAAAACTTTTCTATGGCTTTTATGGTATTTTGAATAATAAAGATATTTTTTGTAAAGAGAATTTGAGCTAACGGAGTAATTTTGTTGAGTATGTAAGGAGTAGTATCACTTAATATGATAATAGGTAAATATCTTTCTTTTAAGTCTACACTCAATCGTATATGATAAGCAACTCGAAGCCCTAAAAGTTCAAGATAATTTGAAGATAAAGAATCTTTGATATAAATTTTGTCAATAGAAGACTTTTTTATTTTTGGAATAATAGTATTTGTAATGTATCTGTCTATATCATTTGTAGATGAAAATTTGATTTGATATTCAAATTTTTCTAAAAAAGGGCTTTTGTCATTATGTATAATTAAACTATTCATCTATTAAACTTTCAATGTGATTTAAAATATCATCTCTGACTTTTACTATCTCATCTTTAGTAATTTTTTTACCTTCTAAATTAACTTGATATAGATTAATATTGAGTGCTTCAAGTGTTTCAATATTACTAGATGATAAAAATCTTTTATATAACATGCATCCATTATTACTTTCTAAGATATAGTTTATATTTTCTAGTACATTCAAAAGGATATTTATTTTCCATTTTTCACCATAACTCAAAATAAGAGGCATGGTTAATCCATTTCTAAAACTCTCTAAAAAAAGCTTTATATGTTGGCTATAAAAAGTTTTTGAATTCAGTTCTATCTGTTCCCAATCTTCTTCTTTAAGATAATAATTACTATCGACTCCACCAGAAAAAAGCACTAGAGTTTTACTGTGTACTTTGCAATATTTTTTAAACTCATTTTCTATTAACGAATAATCTTCTCCAAAAGCAGATTTATGAGAGATGATAACATCGTAGGGTGTAAAATCAAACTTTTTTTCTTTGATGGCTTGATAACAGGCTTCGTAGTCATCATTAATCATATTATCCAAAATGTCACTATGGTCACTCAATTTTATTTGTGTCTCTTGCATAAAATTGTTTTGTCTGGGTGTTCTGTCTTCTACTAAAAGTATTTTTTTCATTTATAAAATCTTAATATATGTGTAAAGCCTTCAGGTTTATAATCCAATATCTTAGATTCTTTTTCATCAGGAGTTTTAAGATAATTGATACGATAATTTTCCTCTTCATTGGAACTTTCTACACTCCAGTAACAAAGGTTAGATAAACTCTCTTTTATACTCGCCATATCTCCACCATCAGAGATGTTAAGCATCTCTTGTATGCTTCTGTTTGCTTCTGAACCACTATGAATAATTTTTAAATCTATATACTCTTTATCGGCATATTCAAGCACTTCAACTTTAATTTTTTCAAAAGCTTCTCTTTTACTAATCTCTGAAAATATTCTGTTTAAAACATTTTTAAAATATTCCACATCGGTATAAAAAGACTTTCCTTTGAGTTTAATAGTTTCGATATTAAGTGTATCTATGTATTTTTCTTCTATATCTAAAAAGATATTTTCTAACATATTATTTTCATTACGTACTTGTATCTCTTGTTTAAATAAATTTCTCACTTCTCCAAAAGTAGTAATGGTTTGACCTTCGATTGTTAAAGGCTCTTTCAATATAAAATCAAAAGGATTTTGACCTTCATTACACCACTCTTTTAATCCATCAAGAGAAGACCAACCCATAGCTATGTTATCTCCTTCTTTACTACACCAATTATCATCTTTAGTATTTGGAGTTTTTTCAATTAAAAAAGTATGTATTTTTTTATGAATATGAGGAGATAAGGCTTTTAACTCACTTTCAATTTTATACCATTGCTCCGTTACTTTAGCAATGTATCCATCAAAATTTTTATATTCTTTAGTAAAATTCATATCCCAATCATGGGTGGTATATTTTATAGGTGTATCTTGTCTGAAGTTTGTTAAGATGTTTACTAGGTTTTGGGGAGTATGAGATTTTACTTCATAATAGAAAGGATTTAATAAAATTTTGGTAATTTCTAAATCATATGCAAAAGTATAAGCTTCTTCATCCTCTTTTGTTTTATACTCTACATTTGCACCATAAGTAACAAGTAGTTTAACCAATTCCAAATTATTAAAAGTAACAGCCCAAATTAAAGGTGTCCAACTTTCTTTATCTATTTGATTAACATTGCCACCATTTTTTAAGATAAGTTCTATAAAGTCTAAAGGGTAGTACCCTTTAATTAAGTTAATCAAAGAGATAGATGAGATGTCATATCCTGTGGAAAGTAAATCTTGTAGTTTTCCTAAATCTTTTGATTTTAATACATCAGTCATAGGTGTTTTAAAGTCTGATTTATTTGTTTTGATCTTCTGTTTCAAAGGTATACTTGTTTTAGTCTCTTTTCTTACTGTGAAAATTTCTTTATTATGCATGATTTTAGGGTTTTTAGCGTATATTTTTTCATCAATTTTATGAATAACAAGTTTCAATAATTCTTTTTTATCTTGATAAAATAGTTCATCAAAAAAGGATTCTTCTTCAGCATTAATATCAGCACCATTTTCAATTAAGAATTGAACCATTTTATAGTCATTGAACCAAGAAGCCACCGATAATAGAGTCTCTCCATCTTTTATTTTATAATTTATATCGAGGTTGTTTTTTAATAAAAATTTCACTATTTGAATATCTCCAAAATTAAAACTAGCATGTAAAGAAATATGATATTCTTTTTCTTCAATAGTATATTCCTTTTTATCAAACTTATCATTCAATATTGTTAAGTAAGTTTTTTTATTCATTATCATAAAAGGATATAGGTTATCCGTAATAGTTGCTCCATTATCTATTAAAAGTTGTGCTAGTTTAAAGCGATTTTTATGAAAGTTAATAAATGCGTTACCAACATCTAACCCTTTGTTATATAATATAATCTTGAATGTTTGTTCAGTCATTGTTAGAACTAGAAGCAATAGATTAAATTCTTGATTACTTGGAATTTCTATATTAACATCAGCACCATTTTTTATTAGAAATTTGATTGTCTCAATATCTGAAACAATACAAGCAAGTGCTAAAATAGGTATTCCCCTCATAATGCTATTAAGATTAGCACCATGTGCTATAAACAAAGACAAAGCCTCTTTATTATTTAGGTACTTTTCCATTTGACTGATATCATATTCTTTAAACTTACACTTTATCATTTCATGAAACAACTTTGAACCCCTTAGTAGTATAGATTCTAAAGGACTCCAGGTTTCTTCTGAGGTTTGTATAGGGTTAATATTAGCACCATTATCTAAAAGAAGTTGGAGTATCTTTGTAGAACTAGTTGTTAGAGCAGTCACACCATATTTACCTTCAGCTTCAATATCTGCACCATTTTCTAAAAGAAGTTTCACTACCTCTTTATGTCCTTCTGAAGAACTATTGATTAGAGCAGTCCATCCATTTTTATCTTTAGCTTCAATATCTGCACCATTTTCTAAAAGAAGTTTCACTACCTCTTTATGTCCTTCTGAAGAACTATATATTAGAGCAGTCCATCCACTTTCACTTTTAGTTTCAATATCTGCACCATTTTCTAAAAGAAGTTTTACTACCTCTTTATGTCCTTGAATAGAACTATATATTAGAGCAGTCCATCTACTTTCATCTTTAGTTTCAATATCTGCACCATTTTCTAAAAGAAGTTTCACTACCTCTTTATGTCCTTCTGAAGAACTATTGATTAGAGCAGTAGATCCATTTTTATCTTTAGCTTCAATATCTGCACCATTTTCTAAAAGAAGTTTCACTACCTCTTTATGTCCTAGGATAGAACTAGCTATTAGAGCTGTATTTCTACTTTCATCTTTAGTTTCAATATCTGCACCATATTCTAAAAGAAGTTTCACTACCTCTTTATGTCCATTTCCTGCACTATATATTAGAGCAGTCAACCCCTTTTCACTTTTAGCTTCAATATCTGCACCATATTCTAAAAGAAGTTTCACTACCTCTTTATGTCCTTGCCAAGAACTAGCTATTAGAGCAGTCCATCTACTTTCATCTTTAGTTTCAATATCTGCACCATATTCTAAAAGAAGTTTCACTACCTCTTTATGTCCATTTCCTGAACTATATATTAGAGCAGTCCATCCATTTTTATCTTTAGCTTCAATATCTGCACCATTTTCTAAAAGAAGTTTCACTACCTCTTTATGTCCATTTCCTGCACTATATATTAGAGCAGTCAACCCCTTTTCACTTTTAGCTTCAATATCTGCACCATATTCTAAAAGAAGTTTTACTACCTCTTTATCTTCTTCTGAAGAACTATATATTAGAGCAGTCAACCCCTTTTCACTTTTAGCTTCAATATCTGCACCATTATCTAAAAGAAGCTTCACTACCTCTTTATGTCCTTGCATAGAACTATATATTAGAGCAGTCCATCCATTTTTACCTTCAGCTTCAATATCTGCACCATTGTCTAATAGAAACTTTATAATTTTTTTATCTCTTATTAAACAAGAAAAAATTAAAGGAGTCCAACCCTCTTCGTTTTTAGTTTCAATATCAGCACCATTCTTTAAAAGAAGTTTTACCAACTTTATATCTTTCTTTCTTATAGCTTCATTCAAATCTTTCTCTAAGTTTTTCATATTAAATATTCCTTATTTTTTATATTAATATTATATCTTAAAAAAATATAAATAATTTTCATAAAAACTTAAACTTCTAAAACAATCCACTCTGCACAAAAGCCTTAGGATAGACCATCTCAATAAATCTCTCTTTAGAAGATAGAGCCTCTTGAAGCTGGTTTTGTTCAATAAGTGATACTAAAATAGCACAGGTTCTAGCTTGGCAGTTAATAGATTTATTAGGGTTAAACTCTATATCTGAAAAAGCTTTATAGGTACATAGCTCATATATCACAGCAAGATTGTTTTGATAAAGAGCTTGAATGTACATCCAATCATAAAAGGCTGTTTTAGGTTCATTTTTCCAAAATATACCTTCAAACTCAAAACCAATAATTGCACCTGAACTTTTTAATCTGGGGTCTTTTTTTGCTTCTAGGCTTGTTTTGTGATAGATGTCTTTGTATTGAATATTGCCTTCAAATACTTTGCTTCCTTGAAAGGCACACTCTAAGCTTATTTTTTTGTCTCCATTAAAATCTATAAGAAGATTAAAAGCACTTAATGCCCAACCCATTTTAGAATCTGACTTACTTGATACTTCTAAAACCTTTTCTATACCTAAAGTTTTGGCACTTTGATGTAAAGAGATAATAGATTTTGCTTTTTGCGTTAGAGAAAAACCATTGAAAAATTGAAAATCTATGGTTTTTTCTTCAAAGAAGGGTTTGTTTTTACTTGTTATGAAAATAGGTCGTTTAGCCATTGGAGATTCCTTTTATTTTACTGTAGTCAATTTTATTTGCCACAATGAGTTCAGCCCTTTTGACAGGATGCCTTGCAGGAGGATGATTTAATAGCATTTTTAAATCAATGATTTCTGCTATTTTTTGAATATCATAACATTTTGCAAAAGATTTATTAGCCACTTCTTTACAACATCTACTCTGATTTTCAAAAAGTACAGAAACATCAATCTCTAACCAAATAGGGTTTGGAATCTCTCCATTTCTTTTTTTGATATATTGCATGGGATGGTCTTTGATAATACTCAAATGCACATATTTATCAAGCCCTTTACGTCGGTCTAAATCATGACTAAGTTGGTTTGCACCATAACAAGAAACATTAATATTGTTTTGTTGAAGTAGAAAAAGAGATAAAATACCATGTTTTTGAATAGATTCTAAATTACTTCTATCCGTAAAATGCCAAATTGAAGTGATACCATAGTGAGTAAGTGTTTCTTGTAAGTTCATGATAATTCCTTTAAGCGTTGTTAAAAGAATTATATGTGAAAGGATGGACGTATTTTGTCTAGTTAACTAGTTTTTATTTTTTAGCTAATATTTAAGATTTCTCTCTTAAAGAAAAGGGTTAGGACATGGCTTGACCCCTACAGATAACGTATTGAATTTGTAAGCTCAGGTGATGAGAAGACTCTACACTTTCCCTTCATATAAATCATAAATTGGAAAAGCTAAGTCATAATCATTCCACTCTATTTCACCATATTCTAAATTAAAATTTTTGAATAAATTTTTGTCTTGATACTTTTTAATTTCAGGATGTTGTGATGTTAAGATAAAATTTTTAAAATCTAAAGTATTTTCTTTTCCATCATTAAACTTTAGATATATTTTATATTCATCAACGTAATGTGCTTTTTCAATAGAAATATATTGTTCCATTATTTTACCTTTCCTTCAATTTTGATACACGTAACTGATTTATGATAAACAAAATAGTCTACCCATTTTTGAACAATATCATTTTTGAATGCCTCAATAAAACTTTGAAACTCTTTAAGTTCTTTTCGAGGGAGAGGTCTCTTTCCTTTAACTTCTTTAATATTAACTTCCAGAATTTTTCCATCAACAATTATAAATTCAGCTTTAGACTCATAACCTTGGTATTTACCATGAACGTGTATAGGTTCATGCTCATTACTATAAAACATGATGTTAATTCCAAGATATTCAAATATTTTTGGCATGACAACTCTTTGTATTTTTTATTTATTATAGCAAATCTTTTCTCGTCCCAAAGCTAAGATTTAAAAAGACAGATCAAACCAAAAGGGTCAAGACACGGCTTGACCCCTACAGATAACGTATTGAATTTGTAGGGGCAGAGCCATGTCTCTGCCCTTGCTTGGGTATCAAAAAATGTTAATTTGTTAAAAAACCCCCTTTATATCGGGTCAGGTTGTAATTATTATTTCAATGCTAATAACATATCATCAAGTGAACCGTTATAGAGTAAAGATTTATATCCCTCTGCTACTTTTTTAATTGCTCCAACAGAGCTTCACTAGGGTCAAAAATTTTAAAAGATACAATTGATTTGTGCCTAACTTCAGGTAATAATATAAAAAATCATAAATACACTTTCGCTATAATCTCTTCATGAAAATTTTAAAAATTTACCCAACTTCTCGTGCCATTCGTAATGAACGCTTAAAACAAAAAGAACATGATACGCTATTGCCCTCTTTGATGCGTGTGGATGAGTTTGAAAAACGTGCCATTATTTTACCTGACCTTGCCATGGTTGACCCACTGCAACGCACTCTTTTTTTGCAAGAGGCTTCGCATTTTGAGGCTTTTGAGTCGTTAAAAATTAACCGTGAACTGATTCGTTTTTTTACCAAAAGCGATGCGATTTTTAAGTTTTTTGAAGAACTTAGCCATGAAAAAGTGAGTTTTGATGCGTTGGTTGAAGGGGATGCTTATGTGGAATTTGGTGAACATATTGAGGTGTTAGAGCAATTGTTACTCAACTACCAACATCTTTTGACTTCAAAAAATTTAACCGACCGTGTTTTTGTACCCGGCTCTTATCGACTCAACCGAGGATTTGTAGAGAGTTATGAGGGGTTTGAGTTTTTTTTAGAGGGGTATTTGAGCTATTTTGAATTAAACCTCATGGAGCAGATAGCCGAGCATAAACCGTTTGTAATTCACATGCATACTTCTAAATTTAACCTCAAAGTGCAAGAGCGTTTTTTGGAGCTTGGGATTGAGTTGGAGAATGATGCCTATGTGGTTTTTGACCTACAAAGTAAAACGGTTTTAAGCGCACTTAAAAATGAACACGTTATCAAGGCAGAAGTTTTAGCTGTTGAAGAGCGTTTTGCTCAAATACCTCTGCTCTTAGAAGCTGTTCAGAAGATGGTCAACTCTGGCATATCAGCCGATGAGATTGTGGTGATACTACCTGATGAAACTTTTAAAGAGACCTTGCATCTTTATGATAAATTGAACAACTTCAACTTTGCCATGGGGTCAGACTTTAATAAAACAAAAGCCTATAAGCAGTTGGAGAGCATCTATAAACATTGGCAACTCTTCTCCGATGAATCGCATTATCTATTGAAAAAATATGAGGTAAAAGTAGAAGAGGTCAATAATATAAATTTGACGAAAAAATATAAGATAGAAGCGTTTTTTTTCAATTTAGAAAGCGTGAACTTGGTTCAAAAACGCTCTGAAGTTTTGGAGCATATGGCACAGTTTAAGCAAGTTTTTTCCAAGGATTTTATGAACATGAAATCATGGTTGTTTTTGTGGCTCAAAAAACTTTCACAACTCTCTTTGGATGATGTACGAGGTGGAAAAGTAACAGTCATGGGAGCGTTGGAGACCCGAGGGGTAAGCTTTAAAGGGGTGGTGGTGGTGGATTTTAATGATGGCATTGTGCCAAGTATTCCAGCCAAAGACAATTTTTTAAATTCAGGATTACGAAAATTTGCCAAATTGCCCACCAAAAATGACCGTGAAGCTTTGCAAAAACAGCTCTATAAACGTATTTTAGAACAGGCACAAACGTCTACCATTATCTATTCAAAGTCCAATAATAAAGCTCCAGCTTCGTACCTCTATGAGTTGGGGCTTGGTTTGGGAAAAGATGCTTTAGCCAACATGAAACTCCTTTACAATGAGCCAAATATGGTAGTGGAGGTGGTAGACCCCATCATCAAAGATTTTGAGGCTTCTGCCCTTACGTGGTCGGCTACCCGACTCAAAACTTTTTTATCTTGTAAACGCAAATACTATTACAATTACGTTTTAAATCTACAAGCGAAAGAGGAAGAGACGTTCAATGAAGGACGCTTTTTGCATAAACTTTTGGAGCATCTTTTTAAAGAAAAAGCTTTTTTTGAAACCAAAGAGCAGATGAAAAGCAACATCGACCGACTCTTAGACCAGTTATTAGAGACCAGCACTCCTAAAATTGCCTATACCAAACTATTGTGGAAAGCCAAGTTTGAAAAGTTTATTGAGGCTCAAATTGACCATTTTAGAGCAGGGTGGCGAGTGGTTGCAAGGGAAGAGCAGATAATTGGGAATATTGGGGGTATTAACTTTAAAGGAGTCGTCGACCGAATAGACCAAGACGCTACAGGAACAGCTGTTTTTGACTATAAAAGTGGTTCTATCACCGACGCAAATAGAACTAAAAACTTAGAAAAACTAACCGACTTTCAAATGAGCATTTACGCCGAACTGCTTAAAGATAAATTTCAAAATCTTCATTTGGCTTTTGTGGAAATATTTAATGGAAAAATTACCGAAGTGACTGTTTTAGAAGAAAAAACTGAGTTGTTACATGAAATTATTGCTCAATTAAAGGGTATGCATGAAGTAGTGGCTACACGTTGTGACGTTGTAAGCAAGTGCCAGTATTGTGACTATACCTTGCTTTGTGGACGTGGGGTTTATTTGTAGATGGATGTTTGTAGGGAATGGGATGAGTTGAACAGTCCTTAACAGCTTGGTGTTGAATTTACTTTTTGTTTTACTTCGCATCTACTATCTGTTCTTTCACGTTTCTCTTTGACAATAACTCTATAATTTAGCATTGTTTCTCCAAAAAGCATTTCAAATCTTTGCTCTTGTGTTAAAGAATCTTCTGTGTTAGGCTGTTCAGCCATTATGTTCGTTGTAAAAAGTAGTGTCAATGTTAATAATAGTTTCATCATAAATCCTTTAAGTTTAGTTATTTTCTTAAGTGTAGTATAGAGTATTCTGAGTTTTAAATATACAATATTATGATTAATTTTTAATCAATTTTGAAATAACTACATTTTTTGCTTTTTCATCTCCTCATAAATCCCCTTCAAAGCATCCACAAACATTGGGTGGTCATTGGGTGCTTTGGCTACCTTATACGCTTCAAAACCTAACTCATCGGCTATCTCTTTGTACTCTATGTCCAGTTCAAATTCGGTTTCAGAGTTGTCAACTGTAAAGGCGATTGGAAAAATAATGACTTTTTTCTTGGTCAAACTTTTTAACTTGTCTTCTAAATACGGACGAATCCACTCCATTGGTCCTAAGCGTGATTGGTAGGCTAAATGGGTTTTATGAAAGTTTACTTTTTGCATCATCAATTCTTTTCTTGCATAGTAGAGCGTGTAGCGAATATGACGTTGGTATTTGTCTCCATTGTCGATGATTTTTTGAGGTAAACCATGGGCTGAAAAAACCAATTCATATTCACTTGGGTCTTCTTCACCAATGGTCTCTTTTACACGTTCAACAATGGACTTAATGTAGGCAGGGTCTTTATAGTAAGCGTCAATGGTTTTTATTTTATGCTCAATGCCCAATTTTTTTGCATCATGTATTAAGTCTTCATAAGAAGAGAGCGTGGTGGTTGATGAGTAGTGAGGGTAAAGAGGAATGGCATAAATTTCATCACAATCTTTCACCCGTTCTAAAACATCTTTACTAAAAGGTGCATTGTAACGCATGGCATAGTCAACTTTGGCATCAATCTTCTCTTCTAAGGCTTTAACAAGTTTTTGGGTATACGCCACAATAGGAGATTTCCCACCTATTTGTGCATAGTTCCCTTGTGCCTCTTTTAGTCTGGTCTTGGTAATAAACCAAGCAATCATGGCACGAATGGGTTTAGGAGCAGGAATAATGTTTTTATCGTTAAACATGTTGGTTAAAAAAGTTTTTACTTCATCGAGGTTATTAGGACCTCCCATATTGAGTAGTATGACACTTCTTTGCATAATAATTGACCCTCTTCTTAATTTTAATTTATGTGAAATTTTATAAAAAAGAAAGGTTGTTTCGTAGGGTTTAAATGTTAGTTCATGAATAGAGGAGTATTTTAATGCTTATATTGTAAAATATTTTATTTAATTAATAAAATTAGTTTCATATCTAATTTAGTGTATAATATTTATACATTCTTAATATAAAGGAAACAAGATGAAAAAAAAACTTTGGTTACTAAGTATAGTAGGTTTGGTCATTTTTAGTGCCTGTGGGGGCAGCAGTGAAAAAGCAAAAGAGTTACAACAAAAAATTTTAAAATTAGTGGGTATTCCTCAAAGTATTGTGGTGAATATTTGTCAGGATGACAATAACAATGGTTTTTGTGAATCAATTGAACTTCAAGCAAAAGTTACTTTTTCTCAAGGTGACACGATGCAAACAATTTTATCAAAAATAACACAAACGGCAGAGGGGAGATACTTGCTAGAAACGTATGATCCTACTAAACCTCTGTTATTAGAACTAAAAGATGAAAATAGTCAATACTTTACTAGTAATTTCATCCTTCCTTTTAATGGATTTGAAGAGAGAGAAGAAGAACTTGATGTATTAGAAGAGAAAGAGTTATCTATCTTACAAGCCATGATAGACAAAGGTGTTCTAACTACTCAAAATGTAAGTGCTGCAAGAGCAATGCAAAATGTTGATGACTTCTATCGAATTCTTTTAAGAGACTTAGAACACAATCTTCAAATATTAACAGACAAAGGATTAACAACCCAACAAGCTGTATCTGCAAGTCTTATAGAAATGGCAGATGAATTACTGATAAATGGCATAGAAAATACCATACCAGCAAAAATGAATGCTTGTAATAATGACCAAGTTTGTGTTGATGCTATTTTAGATCCTCTTTCTATTGAGTTAGTATTAACGGATGACGAGGCAAATGTAATTGTTGCTAACATAGAACAGACAGAAGAGAATGAACCAGGAGTTAATGACTCGGGAATTGTTGATTCAAATCAGGATAAAATAGATTTAGCTGACTATCTTCCTGTTTCTTCTAGCACTAAAAGTTATATTACAAAATATAACTCTTTAACAAGTAGCAATGAAGAAACAGTAGACTCTTACAGTGAATCTATTACTAGAAATAATAATACTTTAGAGTATATACATAACGATGACTCTAACTATTCGACTATCGTCACCATCAATGAAAATAATATTAGCAGTTATAGTGATGGCTATGAGTATAAAAATACAACAAACCGATATGCCAATATAGGTGATCCTACCTGGACCTATAGTTATAGTGCTGAGGGAGACGGTTACGCTACCCAAACAGATGAGACTTGTATCTTCGAAGCTAGACTTACCGAGTTTACTCATGGAGGATACAGTTACAATGGAGACATTCTCAAAGAAAAATGTACAATGGTAACTACCAGTGATATAAATGGTGAAGAACGCATAGAGACTGATATTTCTTATGGTTATTTTCAAAAAGAGATTGGAATTATTGCAGATATTGATGATGATTGTGTAAACCAAGAAACATTTGTCACCGAAGATACTGAGGGCTGTAGCCCAAATTCATACTATTATGATTATCTTGTAGAATAATCTATGCAATAGTTAAAAAGTGAAGCTCTAAAAAATGCTTCACTACTTAGACAAAGCAACATTCCTTCTAGCTAAACCAGTAGGATAGGCTCTTTTTTGGGCTGATTCTTGTGCATGATGATGAATTTCTTTTTCTTTTAAATCCTTCAAATAATTTAAATCGCGTTGTTTTAAAACTTCTTCTTTAAGATAGCCAAGCGTCACTAAATCTTTGGTAATGGCATCTACCATATCCAACGCAGAAGAGACTTTAACAATCTCACATCGTGCATAACGCTCTGTGGGAAAAGATACCTCTGCTACTCGTAAAGTGGGGTCAGTGCCAGGGATTTGTTGTGCACCAAAGAGAGGTTTTGAAGCTACCGTTGCTTGTTTGAAAGCTGGAATAAACTTTCCAAGATGTTCAATGGCACTTTCTGTTCGCTTATTAATCTCTTTTTCTTGCCATTTTTGGTCAAGTTTTTCTAAAAAATGGCTTTCCAGTTTAGGTTGTGCAGAAGAGGGGGTACTGTTACTCAGTCCATCTTTATAGAGTGTAATATCATCGGTCATCCCATGCAACTGAAAATATCCTCCTGGGTAAGGGGTAAATTGTCCCATACCTTCAGGTGTTCCACGCTCTCCATGAAAAATTATTTCAGGAAATAGGGTGGTCTCTTTTTCTTTCCATTGGCTAATGTATGATGCTTTAAATTCAACCATACGCTCCGTACTTACGCCTACCATATCGTCTATTGTTCCTGTTCTAAAACCTGTGGCATTGATGAGGTAATCAAAATGCATTTCATTTTTTTTGCTATTGTGTGTTGAAGAAATTTTCCAACCGTTTTTTTCTTTTGTAATATGCTCTATCGCAGTACGCGTGGAGAGTTTTACTGAATCTAAGTTTTTTAATGCTAACTCTAGCCCAGAGCCAAATCTAAAAAGATTTAAGCCATATTCTTGTACTAAAATAAGTGGAAACTGAACTTTATCAAGGTCAATATTTTGAACTACAGGAATCATCCACTCATCAAAAGTTTTTGGTTCTTGAACACTAGGAGATTTTTTTAGTGCTTCAAGTGCTTCTCTTTCATAAAGTGTATAGTAGTTTTCACTTTTTCCCAAAACTTCATTGGCTTTATCTTTTTTAATAAGTGATTCATACTCTTTTGTAAGCAGTTCTAAACGAGGAATTAAATCGGTGGGTGTTTCTTTGTATCTTACAGGTAAAGCAATAACTGTTGGTCTATAATCCACGACAAAAGGGAAATAACGCACAAAATCAATGGATTGCTTTAAAAGAGTGATACATTGTGTATCTGAAATATCAGGATAAAGATTACCTCCAGCATGTAAATGACAATAGGGTGGACCACTTGAGATATGGTCCTCTTTTTCAAAGAGTGTTATGTCTAATCCAAGTTGACCTAAGTGTAATGCTGTTGTAGAACCAGCAACGCCTCCACCAATGATGGCTATTTTAGCTTTGTTACGCATTTTGTACCTTTAATAGCGTCTTATTTTGAACGTCTATTTTTTGTCTCCATTTTATAAATAATAGAGATTTTTAGTAGGGTTAAAATGTTAATTCGTCTTAAAATTTACTTTGATATAATTCTATATAATAGATGTTTGACAGTAGACGAGTAAAGTATGAAGGAAATTATAAATTTGAAAAAATTATCTTATGTAGATATAGCTTATAAGGTTTTAAAGAAAAGTAAATCAAGTTTACTTCATTATAAAGAAATTTCTCAAAAAGCATTTGATTTAAAATTAATAGATAATAATGACTTAATCATTGCAGGAAATATTTCATCAGCTATTAATTCAAATATTAGAAAAAGTAAAATAGAGGGTCAAAATTCTAAATTTATTTCTCATGGAAAAGGAAAATATGGTTTATTGGAAAATGAACCAAAAGGTATTTTTGCAGATATAAAAAATAAGAATAATGAAGTCAAAGAGCATTTATTAGAAGCCTTATTATCAATGCCTCCTTTTGAGTTTGAGGAATTAATTGCTGAAGTGTTAAGAAATCTTGGTTTTGAAAATATATCAGTTACAAGAAAAACAGGAGATGGAGGAATTGATGTAATTGGTGAATTAGTAGTTGCTGGTTGTATTAAAAATAATGTTTGTGTTCAAGTGAAAAGATTACGAAATAATGTACAACGTTCGAGTATTTCTGAACTACGAGGAAGTTTAAGACCTCATGAAATAGGATTGTTTATTACAACTTCTGATTATTCTAAACCATCAATCCAAGAAGCAAATGATCCATATAAAGCACCTATATCTCTTATTAATGGCAGAGAGCTAATTGATATAATGTGTGAGTTTGGTATGGGGGTTACATCAGAAAAAGTCATGATTTTGGATATTGATAAATCAACTACTATTTTAGATATCCCTCAACCATTTGATCTAAATCAAGAAGGTATCGAAATTTTCACAAAGTATAAAGGACAAATATATTATGCTATTTATTTTTCTGAAAATAAAATTTTATATGATAATGAAGTTTATACCTCTCCTTCTGCTGTAGGAACAAAAGTACAAAATGGGCAACCTGTAAATGGGTGGAGGTTTTGGAAATTTATTGATAAAAAAGATAATAAAACTTATCCACTTGATAGACTAAGAAAAGAAAAAAAATAATATAGAGCTTATAACCCTATAATGTAATGATAGTATAAAGAGGAAAAGAAATATGAATTATGATGTAATAGTAATTGGTGGTGGTCATGCAGGGATAGAAGCAGCATTAGCTCCTGCACGTATGGGTGTTAAGACGTTAATGGTAACCATTTTAGCAGAGCAGATTGGTGCGAGTTCGTGTAACCCTGCTGTGGGTGGTTTGGCAAAAGGGCATTTAGTTAAAGAGCTTGATGCCATTGGTGGTCAAATGGGATTGGCGACCGATGCAACAGGTATTCAGTTTAGAATACTTAATCAATCTAAAGGTCCAGCTGTTCAAGGTAGCCGTGCGCAGATAGACATGGATAGATACCGAATCTATATGAAAGATGTGGTGTTAAACACACCAAACTTGGAGGTAAAACAAGAGATTGTTGAAGCGTTGATTATGGAAGATGGAAAAGTTATTGGGGTTGAAACACAGCTTGGTAACAAGTACATGGCTCCTAAAGTGATTATTGCTTCAGGGACATTTTTAAATGGTCTTATTCACATCGGTGACAAAAAACAGACAGCTGGACGGCAAGGTGAGTTTGCTTCAGTTGAGTTGGCTGAGTATCTGAAATCTTTGGGCATTGAGATTGGGCGTTTAAAAACAGGAACCTGTGCAAGACTTGATGGTTCGTCGATTAACTTGGATGTTATGGAGAAACAAGGGGGCGATGAAAAACCTATTCCTTTTTCGTTTAGAACTGACAGAGCAACGTTTAACCCAACTCAACTTCCTTGTCACGTGACATATACGAACGAAACGACGCATGAAATCATTGAGTCGAACTTCTACCGAGCACCGATGTTTTCAGGACAAATCGAAGGAATGGGCCCACGTTATTGTCCAAGTATTGAGGACAAAATTAGCCGTTTTAGAGACCGACCACGACACCAAATATTTGTTGAGCCTCAGACCTTAGAGTCGAATGAGTACTATATTAATGGTATGAGTACCTCATTGCCTACTGATGTTCAACTAGAGATGATTCAGTCGGTTGAAGGTTTAGAGAATGCGAAGATTGTACGTTATGGTTATGCTATTGAATATGATTACGTGCAACCAACAGAGTTAAAACATACACTTGAGACTAAAAAAGTAGAAGGTCTTTACTGTGCTGGTCAGATTAACGGAACAACAGGTTACGAAGAAGCAGCAGCCCAAGGACTTATGGCTGGGATTAATGCTGCACTTTCCGTTCAAGGAAAAGAGCCGTTAATTTTAGGTCGTCATGAAGCGTACATAGGGGTATTGATAGATGATTTGGTAACTAAGGGAACGAAAGAACCTTACCGTATGTTTACCTCTCGATCAGAATACCGTTTACTTTTACGTGAAGACAATGCCGATAGACGTTTGTACCGATATGGTAAAGAGCTGGGTCTTTTGGATGAAGCATATTTAGAAAAAGTAACGCAAAAAGAGACGGATGTTTTAGAGGGAATTGCGTACCTGAAAGAGAATTTTGTAACGCCAAATAAAGCGTTTATTGAGTTACTCACAAGCATTGGTGAAGAGAAGATTAATGATAAGCTTTGTCTTTTGGATTTACTGGGACGTGCTTCCATGAATACGGAGAAAATGTTAGCTTTAGCACCGTTCTTAGAGAAGTACAGTACGGAAGTAATGGATCAGCTTTTAATTGAAGCGAAGTACAGCCGTTACATTGAGAAGCAAGAAGCCCAAGTAGCTAAAATGAAAGACATGTTGAAAGTAAAAATCCCTCTTGGTTTTGACTTTTCAAAAGTGTCTGGATTGTCCAATGAGATTGTTGAGAAGTTAAATACCATAACCCCTCCAACACTCTTTAATGCATCGGAGATTTCAGGGGTTACACCTGCTGCTTTGGAGATTTTACATATTTACATAAAAATGGCACAAAAAGCCAAGTAGAAGTTTTTAACTTCTACTAATCATATTTTTCTTGTGGATTGTATTTAATGGTGGCAAGGTCAGAGAAGTTAGGTACGTCATCATAGGCAAAGACAGAGTAGTATTTCTCTTTAGAAAAAGAAGCAAAATTATCGTAGGTATAAGTATCTTTTCCTCCATAAATTTTTACCCCATCCATAAAGTGTTTGGGAGTATGAAAACTATTTCTAACCACGTAATAACCATTTAAGGCTTCATCTTCTACTTTGTCCCATGAGAGTTTTATCATCTTATTCTCTTTAGAAATTTTAAGGTTTTCTACTTTTGCAACGGCTTTACGTCTTTTAGGAATGTAGTGAATAATTAATTCGACATCGTCATCCCACTGAATGACACGATTTTTAATGCCCAATGCAGAGGTAGGTTTGATAACAAGCTTCAACTTTTTACCTTCTTGATGCATGGTATCGAGTACTTGTTTTGAGAGGGTATCAAACTTGAAATATTGAGATTCATTATTTTTCATATCAGCTTCAGCCACTTCATAGCCAATGTACTCAATTTTTTCACGGTTTTTAATGTCTTCGTAGGTACCCACTTCATCAAGTTCTACAAGTTCAACATAAAAACGTACATCTGAAGAGCTTTTAAAACTGTTTTTATTGGAGATACGAAGGGTGCATTGGGTGATAATATGGGATTGAGAATCGGGAAGTTGTGTTAAATCAAAATCTAAATAACCATAAACTTTGTTGCCTTTGTCATCAAATCCAGATTTGAGTCCTTCTTCTATTTCATTGGTACAAATGGTAGTACTGGTGGTTTGGGAAAGTTTTATCTCTTGATGTACCAAGGTATATTTAATATCAAGAATAGGACGGTATTGTATTCCTCCTCCATATTTACCATAGCCGATGTCAAATTGCATCATTTGGCTATCTTCACCTGCTGGTAGTTTTTTTGGCCCATCTATTTTAAAGACAGCTTGATTATGATTAATCTCTTCTTGTAGCAGACGACATTCATGCCGTGAAAAGCTCCAATGATTCCAAATTCCTTGAGTGAGCTTACTGGACTTTATAGAACGTCCAATAACTCCCTTAGTTTGAGCTTCTTGAATCTCATGAAAATCAGTAACTTCAGCAAAACTCTCTTGATCTAAGAGTGAAAGATTCCATTGACCATATTTTTCTATTTTAGCACCCACACGGTTCATGGGATAGAGGTAGAAACGGGCCGATTTAATGAGGGCATTTTTAGGAATATTACTTAGATCAAAACTGATAACGGCATCACAGATACCTTTGGATTTATTCACTCCCACAAAAAGTGAGTTGATTCCAAAGTGCGAACGGTTTTGTTCTTGGGTGAACTCTCCCACATAACCAGTACCAGCCCTATCAGCAAAAATAAGTTTAAAAAATTCATCATCTTCAAGCCAAGTACGCACCTTAACAATAGGGGCAAAAGGCGATTTATAGCCTGTTGATTTATTGATGGCACGAAGTGTATAGTGATAATTGGTTGAAGAGTTTAAGTCGGTATCGGTAAATGTTTGTTTTCCAACAATGCCTATTCTTGTGCGTTCGTTACAAGCGTCTTTGTCTTTGGTGCTTCGGTAGATTTCAAAGTAGATATCATCACGTATTTCATAGTTCCAAGTAAGGGTAACGGAGTTTGCATCGCGTGATTCTATGCTAAAGTCACTGACCCTTGTAGGAGCGACAGCTGAATAGTTAATTACTTCTGAAAAGGCATGTTTAAGAGCAGGGATGTTTTCATTAATGCTACCAGACATGCTTTTCATGTAGTCAGGAATGTTTTTGGTACCGACTTCTGCAACAATGGCTAAAATTCCTTTAGAGTAATAATATTCACGTCCAGAACCAGAGATAAGTCCTGCAGGTGGTTTACCTCGGTGTATACCATATTTTCTTCCTGTGACCTTGGCAAACTCATCATTCATATTGGCACAAAGTACATTCATATCTGTTCCATCTACTTCTGCTTCATGCATAAACTTATGAGCAGGAAAAAACACATTGCCTTGTGAGTGGTAGTCAAAAGCAATGGTGATGTTTTCATGATTATCTACAAAGGTTTTAATGGCAGAGGTTTCAGCTTCAGAAAAAGGCTCTTCTCCTCCATAAACGTTCGAAGAGGTGTTACTTTGTTTGGTAAAGCCTATGGAAAAGTTTCGGTTTAAATCTACGCCTATGGTTCCATCATGATTGACACGTCTGTTTTTACGCCAAAAAGAGAAATGTTTTCGTGAATATTCATAGCCATCAGGATTTAAACATGGAACCATGTAGAGACTTGACTGTTCAAGAGATTTTTCCAATACAGGATCAACATTTTGATTTTCTGTGAGATAAGTAATAAACTTTAATGCCAATTCATGCCCAATCCATTCACGTGCATGGATACTTCCTGTAAAAAGCATGGCAGGTTTACTGTCTGCTATTTCAACATTTTTACTTATTTTAGCAAGAACGATGTCACGTCCTTCATAAGTCGTTCCAATTTTCTCTATTTTGATAAGGGTAGGGTATTGTTTTTCCATCTCATACAAAAAGTTTAAACTTTGGGCATAAGACATGTATTGGTTTTTCATTATTTACTGTTCTCTTTTTTTAGTCTTTTTTTTCAAGTTTTTCTTTAAAGTCATCCCAAATACTTTTAAGTTGTTTAAGCATTTTCTTTTTAAACCATGGGAGTTCGTCAACAAGGGTTTTAGGGGAGTTGTCTAAGGTCTCTTCTAAGTCTAGCAGAGAAAACTTTTTTAATATTTTTTTTGACTTCTTCTTACTTATTCCTTCAACAGAAGTTAATATTTTTCTCATCTTTTTCTTGCTTAAGAGAGGTTTTTGTTTTTTATTATTAGTTATGGTCTCTGTTTGTTCTAGCATTTCTTCTGTTTTATCCTCTGCTATCACTTCTTGAACAGCTTCCTTAGGAGGATTACTTTTTACATGGACTTTTCTAATGGATTTCCCATAATTATCTTGAAAGTTCCACTTTTCACTTGCCCATTCTTCAGTAGTTCTATCTATGGTTGTTAGAATTGGATACATTTTATCAAGCTCATGTAAGTAAAATTGACCTTCCTCTGTTTGTCGTACTTTTTTGTCCAGAAAATAAGCACCATCATAGGAAGGTGTGTATTTTCCAAAGGTAATGTAACGGAGCGTTCTAAGTACTGAAGCATCCATTTTTCCTAACTCTTCCCAGTTGTAAAGAGGGATGTTTGGTTTCGCAAAACGACCATTTGAGAATTTCCACATGAGGTATTGACCTATCCAATCTCGAATGTATGGGAACGCAGCAAAGGCTGTAGCACACTCTAAAATACGGTATTGCCCATCTTCGCCCACAGCAATGTCACAAGCCCAATATTCAGCATTGGCTGCCTTAGAGACTTGTACAGCAAGGTCAAGTAACTCCTTAGGAACGTCCATGTAGTCCATGCTTCCCCCTTGACTGGTATTGGTGAGCCACTCACCCTCTGGTGGTCTTCTCCAAAAGGCACAAACAGGTTTGTGACCAATGAGCATAACCCGAACGTCAGCCGACATTGGTACAAAGTCTTGAAAATACGCAGGATGGTATTTTTTTTGTGCTAGAAGGTTGTGTGCTTCTTGTTTAGAGTCTACTTTATGGACAAAATATCCCCCATAATTAGAAGGACCATAAGACTTTTTGATGATTTTTGGAAACTCTGTTTCAGCAATAAATTTTTCTGCTTTTTTCTTGTCATAAAAAACATAAGTCTTAGGAATAGGAATATCATATTTCCAAGCAAAACGGGTTACATTCTCTTTTGATTTGTTAGAAAATTGTGTGTCCATTGAAGGAATAAACTCTACTTCTGGTAAAGCACGTGCTATTTCTCTAAAGGTTTCGTAAGCTGTTGCAGGAATGTTTCCTATTAAAATGTCAATTTTTTTACGTTTGACTTCACGTATAAAACGTTCTTTATCATTTTTCCAGTGGTAGATAACAGTTTCTATTTTATCTGGCCATCCTCTAAAATTTGATTTGTCAAAAAATCTTAGTACGTGGTCAAGGTAGAGCATGCCAATTTTGGGTAGTTTTTCATTGTTGTTTGTTGCCATAGTTATTAGTGTTCCTATTTATTTTTCAATTTAATTTTGCGTCTGTTATTTTTTTGTTTTTCTGTCTATCATGTCTACAATGAGATCAATTTTTTTCTTGTTAAAGTTTATGCCCACTTTCTCCTGTTCTGGTGTTGGAAAAGCTGGAATACCATTGACTTCAAGTACCACATACTCTTCACGTTCTAAGTCATAAATAATATCCACTCCAGCAATATCTGTACCACATATCTTGGCTGCTTTTTTGGCAATGGCAATCACTTCATCATCAGGGTCACGTAAAAAGACTGAACCTCCTGAAGTAATGTTGGTACGCCAGTCAGATTTAGAAGCTTTTCGTCCATAGCAACCCACAAATTCACCATCAACAATATCGATTCTAAAGTCAGTATTATCATACTTGACAAATTTTTCTACATAGAAGAAACGTAAATCCATTTGATTGAGAAAAGGCATAAGCATATCAAGGGTCGCTTGGTTTTCTATTTTAGTTAGCCCAACTCCTCCCCAACCATCGGTTGGTTTGTAAACCATTTTGGACCATTTGTTCATGATTTTTGCCAGTTGGATGCTGTTGTCTCGGTGACAAAGTTGGAAGTCTGGGGTTGCAATCCCATTTTTTTGAAGTAAAAAAGAGGTTTGAAACTTATCTTCTGTCAATGAAAAAGCTTCATAAGAGTTTATCATGGGAATTACACGGTTAAGTGCTTGGTATAAAAATGCTTGATACTGGGTTTGTTCTCCAGCATTGTAAGAGAAAAATAGGTCAAGGTCATCTACGATGGTTTTTCCATGATAGATATGTCCTTTTTTGGCGATGGCATTACGTAGATTAATATCTGTGATGCTCTCTATGCCTCTCTCTTTTAGTTTTTTAACTATTTTTTTTTGGATTTTATCTCCACCACCGTTGCTATAGAGCCACATACCGATTTTTCTGTCCACAAACTTATCCTAATGCTAGTTTTTAATGTAAAATTCTACTACATTTTATTAAAATATATCTTGATTATGATGTTATAAATACTAAAAATTTATGGAGTAAGAATGCCAAAACAGAACTTTGATGAACTCAAGCAAATAATAGAAATAAACTCTTGGACAAAAAACAAAGCAGGGGTGGATAAAAATGGAGAAATTTTTGCTTTATGGATGGAGAGTTTAGGCTATAAACAAGAAGTTTATGAACGAGAAGAAATTGGCAATCATTTGCATTTTATCTCTGAACATAAAGAAGGAAAAAAGCTTTTATTACTTGGACACTTAGATACCGTTTTTCCTCCAGATACTTTTGAAGAGTTTAAAGAAGATGAACAATGGATTTATGGACCGGGTGTGTGTGATATGAAAGGGGGAAATTTTGTTGCCCTAGAAGCTTTACGTCATGTGTATCAGAAGTTTGGAAATATTGCTAATATCGATTTTTTATTGGTCAGTGATGAAGAGACAGGCAGTGATGATTCTAAATACCTTTCAGCTACATTGGCTAAAGATTATGACTACTGTATGGTTTTTGAAGCAGCAGGACGTAATGATGAGGTAGTGATTGGTCGTAAAGGTGTAGGTACATTTTTTATAGACATTGAAGGTAAAGCAGCCCATGCAGGTAATCACTACAGTGATGGTGCTGATGCCAACCTGGAAGCTGCACAAAAACTCATGGCATTGGTTGCATTAACCAACTTAGAAAAAGAAACTACCGTAAATGTGGGAAAAATTTCAGGAGGGATAGGTGCTAATACCATTTCTCCTAAAGCTCACTTAACGTTTGAACTACGTTATACCTCAACCAATGAGCGAGACAGAGTACTCAAAGCCATAGATAAGATTGTGCTTAACAATTATGTGGAAGGAACAAGCTCAATGCTTTCGGGTGGCATACAACGCGATGTAATGCAACCTTCTACAAAGCAGAGAGAATTTATAGAACATATTAATAAACTGTGTAACATTAATTTAGCCACCGAAAAACGTGGAGGTGTGAGTGATGCCAATGTGGTTTCTGCCCAAGGTGTAGCCACCCTTGATGGCTGGGGACCATTTGGTGATGGTGACCACACCATTCATGAACGTGCCTCTAAACAGAGTTTTATCGAACGAATAAACTTGGTTTCTGAAATATTAGAGCATTTTTCAGAAGGTGGATTTGAAAAATAAGTTCTTACTATAGGATTGCTATGAAAATGATGGTTTTTTATAAAATTTAGAAAAAATAGTTACTTTCATTAGAAAATTTGATTAAAAGTATAGCTTATAATTAACACTTAATTTATTTTTACTTATAATACTAAGCAACTCTAAAAAAGTTAATGAAGAAAAGTGTTGATTTTTTTGATGAAAAACGAGAGAAAAGGAAAGGTATGAGTACAAGACGTGACTTTATGGGAATGGCTTTAGGTGGTTTTACAGCTGTGGGTGCTATAGGTGGGCTTTATGCTGCTAAACGCACATGGGATCCATTACCAAGTGTAAAAGCTGCTGGATCTACAATTATAGATCTAAGTGAGGCAAAAGAGGGTGAACCAATGACTGAAAAGTGGAGAGGTAAACCAATTTTTGTATTGAAAAAAACAGCAGACATGCCAGCACATGAGAGGGATGTGGTGGTTGATGGTGCAAGATATCATGTTTCAATTGCACTGTGTACCCACTTAGGGTGTATTCCTGCTTATAAAAAAGCAGACCAAACATTTTTCTGTGCTTGTCATGGGGGAGTTTTTGACACGTCTGGTATCAATCTTCCTGGTTTACCACCTCCAAGTCCTTTGGAGATTCCACCGTTTGCGATTGAAGGAAATACTTTGGTTCTTGGTTCTGAAGGTCCAGAGTACCTTGAGATGAAAAAAAATAATTTAATTGTGTAGGGAGTTATAATGGCAAAGATTGACGAAAGTGCTAGACCATTCTCGAAACAATGGCTAGACGATAGACTTGCAATAACTACGGTTATGAAAGTCTTAAATACAGAGTATTGGATTCCAAAAAATATTAACTTCTTGTGGGCAATGGGGATGGTTCTTGCTGCTACTTTTGGTATATTGGTGATTTCTGGAATTTTCCTTTTAATGTACTATGTACCAACAGTTGAAGGTGCATTTGATTCGGTTAACTACACGATTATGACGGAAGTTGGTTATGGTTGGTTATGGCGACACATACATGGTATTGGTGCTTCTTTAGTATTCCTTATTATTTACATTCATATGTTTACAGGAATTTACTATGGTTCATATAAACGTGGTCGTGAGATGATTTGGATTTCAGGAATGTTACTGTTTGTACTTTTCTCTGCTGAAGCATTTTCTGGGTACATGTTACCATGGGGACAGATGTCTTACTGGGCTGGTATGGTTATTACCAACTTATTTTCAGGAGGATCACTTGAAGCATATAGTTTTGTTGAGTGGATTCGTGGAGATTATGTACCTGCACAAGCATTTTTAGGGCGTTTCTTTATGTTACACGTGTTCCTTTTACCATTGATAATTATTGCGACAATTGTATTTCACTTTGCGACACTTAGACTTCCACATGTTAACAACCAAGAGGGTGAAGAGATTGACTTTGAAGCGTCAGCAAAACTTTGGAAAGAAGGAACAGTAGAGTCAAGAAAAGAGTCTAAAGTAATTCCATTCTCTCCAGTATTCTTGTCAAAAGATGTATTTGTAATGGGTGTTTACTTTATTTTATTCTTCTATTTAGTATTTTACCATTTCAACTTTGCGATGGACCCTGTAAACTTTGATCCAGCAGATGGTCTTAAAACACCTGCACATATTTACCCTGAGTGGTATTTCTTATGGTCATATGAGATTTTACGTCCTTTCTCTAAAGACATCGGTCTTATTGCATTTGCTGTAGCACAAGTGGCACTGTTTGCACTACCATTTATAGACAGAAGTCCAAATGTAGCTCCTGCTCATAAAAGAGGATTGTTTAAATATTGGTTCTGGACACTGATTGTGATTATGATAGCCCTAACAGCGTTAGGAAAACTACCACCAACAGACCCAGTGTTTGCTGCTATGGGATTTGTATTTGCTGTGGCATTTTTACTTATGGGACCAGCACTCTTCGTTATTACGATGTTTGAGAAGAAAATAGAGGAAGGAGCATAAGATGAAAGAATTAAAAGTATTAGGTATTGTTACGTTCTTTACACTATTGATGTACTATCTAGTTGAGCCATATGCTCACCATGCAATGCATGCAAAGTTTGATGCACAAGGAAATGAGATTCATATTGAATCTCAAGGTTTTGTGTATGATGGAACAACAGAAGCACAGGCTTCTGCTGTGGCTGTTTCTGATTTGAAGTATAAACTTAGTACAGAAGAAGATGCTAAGATTAAAGCTTCTTTAGAAAAAAAGTTAGCCGTAGCTCAAGATATCGAAGCTAAAAAAGCAACTTTTTGGAAAGAAGTAGCAAGTATTGCAGAACTAAAAGGGGATGCAAAATCTGGTGAAACTGCTTTTGCTTCGTGTACAGGTTGTCACAATGGACTTGGTATGAATATGGGGGGTGTTATTCCACCAGACTTAGACCATGCAGGTGCAATTTATGATTCAAATTACTTAATAGCACTTTTAAAAGACCCAGCAATGGCGTCGAATGTAGACCATAAGTATGAAGATACCATGGCACATCCAATGGGTTCTATTAAAGGGACAATGTCTCATCAGCAGATTGCAGATGTGGTGGCTTACATGAAAGCAGAAAAAGCAACAGAGCCAACAGCAAAACAAGCGTTTGTTGAAGCATGTGCTAGATGTCACGCAATGCGTTATGACAAGTTAACTCAGTTAGGGGATGCTCCAAAAACTAAGGAAAACATTAAAACAGGTCATGACATTGAAGCGATGAAATATGCTCAAAAAGTAGCTGAAGAACAAGCAACATTAGCAACTTATATGGGAAAACTTCCACCAGATTTGTCGATGATTATTAGAGCGAGATCAGAGCATTTTATGGAAACGTTCATTGAAGATCCTCAAACACAACTACCTGGTACTTCTATGCCTAGAGTTGGACTTAACCAAGAGGGTTATGATAAAGTACATGAGTACCTTATGGATATTGGTGACCCAAGTAAACCAGCACGAGACATGGCAGCACCATGGGTTCTTGGTTTCTTATTTATCTTTACCATTTTAGCATTCCTTTGGAAAAAGCATCAGTGGAGAGATTTACATTAATATGTAAAATATGAGTTCCTTTCTTTAGGGACTCACCATAAGTTCAACCTTCTTGAACTTATGGATTTTTGCATAGTTAGCTTTAACTATGTACCACCTTTTTGATAACCTTTCACTTTATTTAAAATATATTTTTTTGTGTTAAAAGTATGTCAATTTGTCACGTTTCTTGAATTTACGATATAATAATTATAGTTAAAAAAACCATCCTATAAAGAATAGCTGAAGTCTAAGCTATTTTTTAAAGACAGAGCTATTTTGTTTAATTATTTGAGTATTTGAAAAGAGTATTCAAATGACTAAATAAAATAAAGTAACAATATTTG
>CACVAX010000024.1 GCA_902727935.1 uncultured Sulfurovum sp.
ACTCATACTCAGAAGCCAAAATCCCAAACAAAAAAACCTTATCAAAACTGATTTGGCACGTGTTGTCAATGGCTATGAAGCAGAAAAAGATAATGCATACTACATTGGTTTTCGTTTTAAAGAGAGTCCAAGAAGTATTTTATTGCATGATGTACGTATTGAGCATGAGGGAAAAGTAGCTCAAATAGATCATATTATTATTAACCGATTTGGTATCGAAATACTAGAAAGTAAAAGCTTTACAGGAACACTCACCATCAAAGGGGATGGCGCACTCAATGTCAAATATGGAAATAAAACACAAACTTTTCCAAACCCCATCGAACAAAACAAACGACATGCTGAGATTTTGGGAGATTTCATAAAAGCAAACATAACACTTCCTTCAAATTTAAAGTTATTAGGGGTTCCCATTGTATCGACAGTGCTTATTAACCCTCAAACCACCATTACGCACAACACTTTACCCGAAGGATTTGCAAGGGCTGATTCATTTACAACCCACTGGGATGAGCGTATTGAGAACATGAGTCCACTTGCTATGTTTAAAAGCATAAGCAAAATGATGACCTTGGATAAAGCCAAAGAGATTGCCGATTTTCTTGTTCAATCACATACACCAAAAATTTATGACTATGCTAAAAGGTATCCTATACATGAAGAAGAAAATAGACAAATGATGCCAACTATTGAAGCCATTGTAAACGAACCTATTATGGAAGAGATTGCTTCTTAAATTCTTAGATTTTTACATTCATTCAACTTTTAGTCATTAACACTACAATGCCCTATGAAAAAAGAAAATGAACTCCTTACTAAAGACATCCGTCAACTCATCATTCAGATTGCCATACCGTCGAGTATTGGGATGTTTTTTAATACCATGTACAACGTGGTTGACACTTTTTATGTAGGTCAAATTTCTACAGCTGCCATCTCAGCTTTGTCTTACAGTTTTATGGTGTTCTTTTTACTACTCTCTGTTAGCTTTGGATTGTCGTCTGCCATTACGGCTTATGTGGGTGGAGCATTGGGAAAACATAAAAAAGCTATGGCTCAAATCTATGTTTCAAATGGCATAGGATTACTTTTCTTTATCTCATTGTTTTTGAGCGTTGTGAGCTTTTTACTTTTAGAAACCATCTTTAGCCTCATGGGTGCAAGTGGCGAAGTACTTCAGATAGCATTAGACTATACCTACATCATTTCAAAACTCTATCAAACAGGTCTTTTTGACATCAAACTATTTTTCAAAAAACTGCCCAATCTAAAAGCCTATAAACACTTGTCTATACAAGCCATCCCTTCCAGTTTAAACATGTTTTTAATGTCTTTTGGAAGCATTATTACTATCTATTTTGTTTCCTTTTATGGGGTTAAATCTGTAGCAGCTTTTGGTATTGGTTATAGGGTTGAGCAGATTATTTTACTACCGATGTTAGGGCTTAACACAGCCGTTATGACCATTGTGTCAAACAACTTTGGGGCTAAGAACTTTGAGAGAATACATGAAGTCATTAACAAAGCGTTAAAATACGGATACATCATGAGTGCCATTGGTGTAGTGCTTATTGTTTTATTTGGAAAGTACATGGTAATGATTTTTGACAACGACACAGAAGTCATAGAGACAGCCTACATCTACATTGTGGTTGAGAGTTTAATCTTCTTTGCATTTATTACACTCTTTATCTCGGTCTCAACACTTCAAGGTATCAAAAAACCTTTTATTTTACCTTTTGTTGCTATTTATCGACAAATTCTAATGCCTCTTATTCTCTTTACTTTAGTGGTAAAAGTTTATGAGTTACCCATTGAGTATTTATGGGTGAGTATGTTTCTTATTATCTACAGTGGGGCTATCTATTTAAAAATATATACCAACAAAAAACTTGCTTTGTTGAATGGGAAGTAGTTAGGGTTATCCCTTACTTCAAGCCAAAGTACTCTTCAATAATACTCTCTATCTCTTGAATCTCCTCTAGCCTTAACTTTTCATAATATTTTTCTTTTTTCTTTTTTGACAACTTACCGTTATTTTGTAATATAAAAGTAATTAAACTCTTTATTTGATTATCAGGCATTTCAAGTATCTCATTAATTGCCCCATACGCTTTATCAAACGCATCCAAATACTGTAATTCATTGGGTAAAGTCTCTTTAATGGTCTTTTCTACTGCAGCATAAATAAACTCACAGCTCTGAGTACAATTAAAAAACCTGTATAAATCCGAAGTCTCATTCAGTATCTTAACATTTCCAACAGCTGTTGCTTCCCAAGAAATGATAGACATTAATGGTCTGCTATGCGTAACTAAAACATCTCTATACTTTTCAATTTCATCTAAAATAACACTGGATATAGGAAATATCATCCCCTTAGGATAATAACTTCTTTGTGCCAAGACATGATGTATTAAATATCTATGTATTCGTCCATTTCCATCAGCTAAAGGATGAATATATACAAATGAAAAAGCAATAATGACAGCATGTAAAATAGGATCAATACTATTAGCACTTAGTGTTTTGTCTAAGGAAATCCACTCCGTAATTAAAAGCTTCAAATCATCACTTCTCGCACCAATAAACTCTGGTATAGGGAAGTTGTCCCTATCTCTATCTCCTAAAAATACCTCATCCTCTCTCAAACCTATTTTTATAAATCTTGTATCCTCTAAGAGAATGGCATGAAGTCTTTCTATTTCAGGAATACTTAAAGGGGTCTTACCTGCTTCATTAACTATCTTACCCCAATTTTCAATACGATTTTTACTGGCTCTTTCACCTTCTATTTCAAATGATGCCTGAGAATCAGACAAGAGTAAAAAGCTCGCTGCTCTTCTAACCAAAGATTTAGAAACCGTACCAATAAGCCTTGATATATCATATTCTAAATTTAAATCCATGTAGTGTTCTAATACTTTGGTTCTCAAAATGACAGGACACATCTTTGAAGTTCCAAGAAGATTATTATTGATTTTATGTCGTTTAAACTTTATAGGATTATTAGAAACTATGTACTTCTTTTCATCTAATAGATTATCATATTTCCCTGTAGGTAAATCATCCAATAGTAGTTCTTTATTGAATAAAAATTCATAGTAAAACCATATCTTTTTTGAAAAAATCCGTTTAGGGTTCTCTTTTATCTCTTGCGTAAGTTCTTCTTCTGAAAAACGCTTCAAAATATGTTTTAACACCAATAAATCTAGGACTTCATGCTTAAGCGCAAATTCTAAATGAGAGAATGCTCTATTGTCAATTTTTAATTTTGTATCAAACAGTGTCCAATCACCACTTTGTAGTTTTTGAGAAGAGAGTCGCTTTGTACTAATACAAGATAAGTCTCTTAAGGGTACAGTTAAATTAAAATGATTTAACAACCATGAAAAGCCAATGAGTTCAGCCCCATTAGGTACTATTGAGTTTTGAAAAGCAATTGCCATAGTAAATCCACCAAATGGAATTTTATTAATTTTTTCGGAATTATATTAATAATAGTTAACTATATCGGAATTTTATTAATTTTTTACATATCCTTAAGATGATAGGAATTCTATAATGCCAAATGCTATTTTCTTTAGATACATAAAATAAAAATTTAATAATTATACCGTCTTACTCGAATCACTATACCTCTTCTTCAATTTTCCTTCCATACTCAAGTAGGAATTCAATGCACCAATATAGGCTCTAGCAGATGCTAACATGGTGTCGATGTGTAAACCATGTCCAATAATAGCTGGTTCGTCGTCTGAAAATGAGACTTTAACCGTAACCGAGGCTAAAGCATCTTTTCCTTCGGTAACAGCCTTAACTTTGTAGCTCTTCAACGAACCGTTAAAACCAGAGATTCTGTCTATGGTTTTAAAGATAGCATCAATGGTTCCCTCACCTATTCCAGCTTCCACGATGGTCTCACCATCTTTCCTAATCTTAACTACTGAACTCGGAGTTCCCTCTGAAAAATCCATTAATTGTAGAGAAACTAACTCATAAACCTGTTCAGCCTTGGTCATCTCATTGGTTACCAACGCTCTTAAATCATCATCATAGATGTCTTTTTTCTTATCGGCTAAAATTTTGAACCGTTCAAAAGAGGCATTCAATGCATCATCTTCTAAAGTAAACCCTAATTTTGCTAACTTATCTTTAAAAGCAGCACGTCCTGAGTGTTTACCCATAACTAAGGTGTCATTTTTAACCAAACCAATGCTCTCAGGACTCATAATCTCATACGTCTCACGGTTTTTCAACATACCATCTTGGTGAATCCCACTCTCATGCGCAAAAGCATTTTTACCCACAATGGCTTTGTTTGGTTGAGGTTCTATACTGGTAATGTTTGCAATCAAACGACTTGCAGGATAAATCTCTTTGGTATTAATATTTGTCTCATAGTTCGCAAACACATCACCACGTACTTTAAGTGCCATAACTATCTCTTCTAAAGCAGCATTTCCGGCACGTTCACCCAATCCATTGATGGTACACTCTACTTGTCTCGCTCCATTAACCACGGCTTCTAGCGAGTTCGCAACCCCTAACCCTAAGTCGTTATGGTTGTGTACAGAGATGATGGCTCTATCTTTCGTGTACTCTGACATTATTTTAACCATTTCACCTATTTCTGAAGGCAGTCTAAACCCAACAGTATCTGGTAAATTAATGGTTGAAGCTCCTGCTTCTATGACAGCATCTGAAATCTCTTTTAAAAACCCTATGTCACTTCGTCCTGCATCTTCACAAGAGAACTCAACATCATCCACAAACTCTTTGGCATAGCTAACAGCTCTTATGGCTCTTTTTATCACCTCATCAGGAGACATTTTTAGTTTATGTTCCATATGGATTTTTGACGTAGCAATAAAAGTATGGATTCGTTTCATCTCAGCTTTAGCAATGGCTTCACCGGCTGCTTTTACATCGCCATCCGTCGCTCTTGCCAAAGAACAAACCGTTGACTTTGTCACACGCTGTGCAATCTTCTCAATGGCATCAAAATCACCCGGACTGGCAGCTGCAAACCCAGCTTCTATGATGTCTACGCCCAACTTTTCTAACTGAATGGCAATCTGAATCTTCTCTTCAGTATTCATTGAAGCCCCAGGGCTTTGTTCCCCATCTCTTAATGTTGTGTCAAATATTTTAATAATTTCTTTGCTCATAGTATCGCCTTATTGTCACATTTATATAATTGTCTAATTTTACCCAATTACGCTAAAATTCATTCATGAAAAAAGTATTAGTCATAGGCTACGTCTACCCAGAACCCAACTCATCTGCTGCTGG
>CACVAX010000025.1 GCA_902727935.1 uncultured Sulfurovum sp.
TACTTGCTATTTCTCCATCTTCGCCTAAAATACAAACATAATGCTTCTCTTTTGCTACATCTATTCCTACATAATACATCTTATCAACCTTTGTGTTAGTTCTAACGTTCTCATAGCTTCGTGTATAAAAGGTAGAGTTTTTTAACACTCTCCTTAGCATCCTATAGATGATTTTTAAAGCTAACACAAGACGTTTTATCTGTTGGTACTATTGTCCAAAAAGGAAAGAAACTTGTTTACTATTAGCTTTTGTGAAAACTATGAGTCGTTATTGTTTGACCAACCTTATTTTATCATTTGGTTGGTTATCTATTATACGAAGGAGTAGTATGGCATTTAAGTACGCAGTCGTTTTGACAGGAGGTATTGCAACAGGTAAGAGTACAGTAGCAAAAATATTTAAAGCGTATGGTTTTAAAATTATTGATGCTGATAAAATAGCACATGATATGTTAGATTTGCAATATCAAGAGATTATTAAGCTGTTTGGGGATGAGTATGTGTTAGATACTAAAGTTATCCGTAAGAAATTAGGAACATTAATTTTTGGAAATAAGCAAGAAAAATTGCGTTTAGAAGCTTTGTTACATCCTCTTATTTTTAAAGAAATTGAACGACAAGCTTTATTTTTAGATAAAGGTAAGAAGCCTTATTTGGTTGATATTCCTCTTTTTTTTGAGACAAATCGGTATCCTATCAAAGAGAGTGTTGTGGTTTATGTCCCTAAAGTATTACAACTGGAACGTTTAATGAAGCGTGATGGTAGTTCAAAAAAAGAGGCTAAAGAGCGAATTGATGCACAAATGGACATAGAAAAAAAGAAACAAAAAGCGAGTTATCTCATTGATAATCAAGGGAATCTAAAAAATCTTCAGCTTTTATGTGCTAAAGTAAAAGATAAAATAATTACTAATTATAAGGAAATATAATGATATTTAGAATTTTGAGTTTATTAATAATCAGCAGTAGCGTTATCTTAGCAGAGTCATTTTTATTGGCAGATAAAATTATTGTTAAAAAATCCACACGAATGCTTTATTTATCAAGTCAAGGTGAAATTTTTAATAAGTATCATATTACATTAGGAAAAGTACCTGTGGGAGATAAAGAAGTTGAGGGTGATATGAAGACACCTGAAGGGGGATATCATGTCGATTACCGACAATTTTCGGCTGATTATTATAAGTCTTTGCATGTATCTTATCCTAATGAGAGTGATAAAGCCCATGCAAAAAGCTTGGGTCAAAGCCCTGGTGGTATGATTATGATTCATGGTACACCCCCCTCATGGTCACTCTCCCCTTATGGTGATTGGATGAATATTTTAATTGATTGGACAGAAGGGTGTATTGCCATGTCGAATGATGATATGGATGAAGTTTGGGAGCAAACGAACAACGGTACGGTTGTGGTGATTCTTCCCTAAAAAGGGAAGAGAAAAGAGTTTAATTTTTTATAATGATATTAGGGCGTTTATTTTTATAAACTATTTTTTTATAAACTATTTTTTCTTAGGGGTGACGTACATGTTCACATAACGACCATCACGTTTTGCATCTTGTTCTAGTACACCTACTTCTTCAAGCATTGGCCATACACGGTTAAGCACATCCACACCCCATTCAGGGTTTGCCATTTCTCTACCACGTAAAAATACTCTTAATTTTACATGTTTACCAGCTTCTAAAAACTCAATGGCATGTTTAACTTTGTAAGCAATGTCTCCATCAGCGATTTTACAAGAAAACTTAACTTCTTTTACATCAATGATTTTTTGGTTCTTTCTGGCTTCTTTTTTCTTTTTTTCTTGCTCATACTTAAACTTACCGTAGTCCATCATTTTGGCTACAGGTGGTTTTGCTTCTGGTGAAACCAGTACTAAATCCAGTCCTTTATCATCAGCAATTTGAAGTGCTTCATCACGAGATAGAATACCCATCTGTTCACCCTCATCACCTAAAACTCGGAGTTCATAAGCACGAATCTTATCATTCATAATGGTGTCGTCTGGCTTTTTTCTACCTCGGTTGTTTTTGTTGTGTTGTCTACTCAAATTTTACCTTCACTTAATTGTTGACTCAATTCTACCATAAATTCATCAAAAGAAAGGTTATACTGCTCTTTTGTTCGTCTATTTCGTAATGCAACACTTTTATTCTCAACTTCTTCATCACCTACAATAACAACATAAGGAACTCTTTGCTTTTCAGCATTTCTTACTCTTTTATTTAAAGAATCGTTCTTATCATAGATTTCACAGTCAATTTCAATGTCCATTAATTCGGCTTGAAGTTTTTTAGCGTAAGGCACATGTACGTTTGAAATAGGCACAAAAATAACTTGTGTTGGTGCTAAGAACAGTGGAAACTCACCAGCATAGTGTTCAGTTAACACAGCAATAAAACGCTCAAATGAACCAAGAATTGCACGGTGAATCATAACAGGCTGTTTACGTGTGTTGTCTTCATCTACATATTCTACTTCAAAACGCTCTGGGAGGTTAAAGTCTACTTGTACCGTACCACATTGCCACTTTCTTCCAATAGCATCGGTAATTTTGATGTCAATTTTAGGACCATAAAATGCACCACCACCTTCATCAATGGTGTATGGTAAGTTATTTTCATCCAATGCGTCTTTAAGACCTTGGGTTGCTAAGTCCCAAACAGCGTCTTCACCAATGGCTTTCTCTGGCTTAGTCGCTACTTCCATGGTGTAGTCAAAGTTAAAGAGTTTCATGACCGAGTCTACAAATTCGATAATCTCAATAACTTCACCTGCAATTTGTTCAGGTGTACAAAAGATGTGTGCATCATCTTGTGTAAACTCACGTACTCTAAGTAAACCATGTAAAGCACCAGATTTTTCATGACGATGAACCACACCATATTCATAGTATTTTAGTGGTAAGTCACGATAAGACTTTCCAGTTTGCTTAAAAATCTGAATATGACCAATACAGTTCATAGGTTTCACCCCATACTCTTGCTCATCAATAGAGGTTAAGTACATGTTTTCACCATAACAAGCGTAGTGACCCGAAGTTCTCCACATGTCGGATTTTAAAATCTCTGGACCACGTACTTGTTGGTAACCTCTTTTACGGTGTGCTTTGTGTAGGATATTTTCAAGTTTTTGTCTAAGCTTTGTTCCTTGTGGCATCCAGAATGGTAAACCAGCTCCAGATTCTTCGTCAAACATAAAGAGACCCATTTCTGCACCAATCTTTCTATGGTCACGTTTTTTCGCTTCTTCCATCATTTTAAGGTAATCTTTTAACGATTCTTTATCAGCAAAAGCGATTCCATAAATACGTGTTAGCATTTCAGCTTTTTCATCACCACCAAGGTAAGCACCAGCCACACGTGTTAGTTTGAAGTTATGAAGAAATCGAAGGGCAGGAACATGAGGTCCTTGACAGAGGTCTTCAAAGTCACCTTGTTTATAAACAGAAATAACACCATCTGGAATCTTTGTAAGTACGGCTTGTTTTAAATCATCGTTTGCAAACTTTTCTAAAGCTTCGGCTTTAGTCATTTCGTACTTTTCAATTTTGTGCTTTTTCTTGATGAGTTCTTTCATCTTTTTTTCGATTTTCTTTAAATCTTCTTCACCAATTTTTTCGTCTACTCTAAAGTCGTAGTAGAAACCTTCATCAACATTTGGTCCTACGAAAAATTTTGCATTGGTATAAAGTTCGGTAATAGCCTGTGCCATTAAGTGTGCAGTAGAGTGTCTTACAATCTCTAAAGAAGCTGCTGAGTTATCGTACTCAATAGCTTGTGCGCTCGGGTTTTCTCCAGCACTTTGTGTATCTATAATGTTTCCTAGGTCATCAATATAACCAATTAAATTTTCACTCAAAATTAACCTTTGTGTCATCCTGTAATACGTAACGGGATGTGATTTTTAAATGCTTATATTATACAGGGTTAGGCTTAATAGGGAAAATAAATATTTTAAAAATTATTGTTTTATTTTAAATTAAGTTTTGATTCAAAAAAAATATGTAAAATTATATTAAGTTTTATTTAAGGTATTAGAGATGAAGGCATCGTTTTTTGGGATTTTTATGGGGATATCAATGGCATTAACCCTTAGAAAACACGGTAATTCAAGTTTAATAATTAAACAAGCTATAGTTGGTAAAATAATAAGATGAAAAGATTATTAGAAGAGTTTAGAAAACTAAAAGATTATAGAAAAAACAAGGTTGCGTATACAAATCCAAGTGAGATACTATTTTTGTCATTGTTAGCAGTAATGTCAGGAGCAAATAGCTTTGAAGATATGTCATTGTGGATGAAAGAGCGAAAAAGAGAGATAGCGAAGTTTTTAGAGAAGCCATTTAAAGCACCTGCGTATACAACGATAAGAAATACGTTTTTAAATATGGATTCAAAAGAGATAGAGAAATTACAAAGAGAATGGGTAGAGGGATTAAGTGAAGGTAATGAAGGGCTTACGATTGTTGCCTCAGATGGAAAAACAATGCGAGGTTCAAAAAGTAAAGAGATGAATGAAAAGGCAAGACATATTGTTTCTCTATTTTTAACAGATAGTAGGTTGGTACTTACTCAAAATCAAGTAGATAATAAAAGTAATGAAATTCCTGCATTAATAACATTACTTGATAACTTGAATCTTAAAAACTGTGTGATTACCATGGATGCGATGCACACCCAAAAAAACACTCAACAAGATAGTGAAAAAAGGTCATGATTATGTTGCCCAAGTTAAAGGAAATACAAGAGAGTTATTAAAGTGGGTCGACTACAATAGCTCAATATCTGAACCTATTGACGAACATATAACTTATGAGCATAATACTCATGGAAGATACGAAGAAAGAATTTGTCAAGTATATGATGATCTCTATCAAATTGAAAACGACTGGAAAAATGTTAAACGAATTATTAAAATAACTTCGACAACACTCTCCTATGGAAAATATAGCAAAGAGACGCATCGTTACATATCAAGCTTAAATGTTGATGCCAAAACCTTTTTACATATTATCAGAAGCCATTGGAAAATTGAGAACTCACTTCATTATGTTAAAGATGTGAGCTTTGAAGAAGATGCTTGTCGTACTCGAACAGGTCAAATTCCCTTGGTTCAAACTATGCTTAGAAATTTAGCTATAAACTTCATCAATCTTAATAAGTTCTCCAATATAAAACAAGCTAGAAAACTCTTTGCTTGGAGTCCTCATAGGCTTTTTAATTTACAGACTTTTCTTCTTTAGAGTTTAAACTTGAATTACCGTG
>CACVAX010000026.1 GCA_902727935.1 uncultured Sulfurovum sp.
TTATCTGTTGGTACTATTGTCCAAAAAGGAAAGAAACTTGTTTACTATTAGCTTTTGTGAAAACTATGAGTCGTTATTGTTTGACCAACCTTATTTTATCATTTGGTTGGTTATCTATTATACGAAGAATTCAACATGAAAAACATAAGCATCATCTCTCTCTTATCTCTTGTAGCCCTACTCTTTTTAGGTTGTAAAGATGCCTACATAAACCAAAACAATCCATTTTCCATTGAGCAAAGAACGAAAGCAAGTGCTGATGTGACTACCATGCAACGAGGAGAAAACCCAATGAACAGACCAAGCTATGAAGAATACAAAGATTCAATAGAGAGCAAACCAAAAGCAGGAATATAGAATGGGAAAACAATACAAAAGCCTAAAACCACAAGACATCGAGTTTATCAAAAAACAAAAACTTTTTTATATTGCTTCTTGTAGTGATAAAGAAGTCAATCTTTCTCCCAAAGGGTATGATAGCATCCGAGTTATTGATGAGAATAGATTGGTCTATGCCAGTTATCCTGGTAGTGGTAACCGAACGCATAGAGATGCTGTGAATAATGGTGAATTTACTTTAGTGTTTAATGCCTTTGAAGGGGGTGCGTTAATTGTTCGACTCTTTTGTAAAGCCGAAGTTATTAATGAAGAGCATGAAAAATACCAAGCGTATTTAAATCTTTTTAATATTCATGAGACTCTTATTAGAGATATCTTTGAATTTAACATCTATGCTGTTGAGTCAAGTTGTGGTATGTCTGTACCCATTATGGAATATAAATCAGAGAGAAATGAACTCAAAGAGTGGGCAAAAGATATGGATAAACGTGATAAACTTGAAGCCTATAAAGCCAAAAACTTTACACCCATCAATTTAAAAGAGATTTAAAATAGGAAACATCATGTTTACACCAGAAAATATACTGCTCATCATTATTGTGGGGTTATTACTGCTCAATATTCAAACACTCTTAACAGCTGTCATTTTACTTTTTCAAAACATACAAAAAGTAACGGTGAAAGTTCTCACAAAAGAAGAAATTCCTACTAATACTCAAACCATTATTGAACCTTATGAAGCATTCTTAAGCTCAAAAGGTTTTAACTATCTCTACAGTTACCAAAGTAACAATATGTTGGAGAAACAGAATTCTCTTCAACATACCCTCTACTTTTATAATGAAGAGCAACATATTCATGCTTTTGTGGAAACCACGCCAATGTTGGGGTGTTTACAAGCACTCACCATTAGCTACACAACGCTGTATGAAAATTACGAGATTGTGGCTACTTATGATTGTTTTGCACACCATATGAAAGTTCCCCCATCTGTTTCTCTTTTTGACCATTATCATGGTTCATTTGAAGCCTCTTTGACCTCACACATGGAAGATAGAAAAAGAGTAACTCAAAGTATTCGTAGCGAAGCATTTAATGAAGAGGGATGCCTTAACTATCTGCAATACCAAACCGATGCTTTTTTTAACATTCTACTAGAAGAGAATATTATCTATGAAAAAGAAGATGGCTATAAATTTAGGCTATCACTACCCTATCTGAAATACATTCAACAGAGTGTTAAGGGCTACCAAAAAGCAAATAAAGCATTAAAGTTACGAAAACAAAACAATCAACAAACCCAAAATGAACAACCCCAAGAAGCAATATCGTATCATAACAGTGAAATGAAAGCATTGGCACAACAACTTAATGACAAACCAACAGAGGCAAGTCGTCAACAAAAAATTAAAACTTTTATCTTTTCAGGTTTCGCTTTTGTTTTGGTCTATGGACTTCTAGGAATTCCGTGGAGTACCCTTCCTATTTTACTTATTGTGCTTATTATTCATGAATTAGGACACTACTTTGCCATGCAATATTTTGGCTATAACGACACCAGTATCTTTTTTATTCCCTTCTTTGGTGCTGCTGCCAAAGGTGAAAAAGAACATGTTGTCCCATTTGAAGAGTACATTGTTTTCTTAGCAGGGCCTTTACCTGGAATAATTATTGGTATTATCATAGTTATCATGAGTATTGAGAACCCCCAACTAAGAGAAGTGACATGGATTCAAGAGTATGCACTCTTTTCTATTCTACTTAACTATTTAAATCTCTTGCCCATTTATCCTCTTGATGGAGGTAGGATTGTGCAATCCTTACTCTTTACCCGTTACCCTAAAGCCCAATTTTATTTTTTTCTAATAAGTTTTGTCCTTATTGTTAGCCTTGCTATTCTACTCGAAAGTATTCTTGTGGCTCTCTTTGCTCTGCTACTCTTTTTTGCCATTAACCACAACTATAAAACCTCTCTACTTATTCAAAGCATTATGAAAGAACCCAGTGAAACACCTTTAAAAGAGCGTGTATTAGAGAAACTTAGCCATGAAAAAACCTATCAAGAAATCTCTTTGGCTAAAAAAAGTTCTATGGCAAAACAAGCCCTTAAAGCACTTCATACACAAAAACCTAGCATTGTTCTTATGTTTTTGGGCATTGGTTTTTATCTATTACTATTAATTTTGCCTTTCATACGTGAATTCATTCTATAAAAAAGGAAAAAGAGATGACCATACAAAAAGAACTTGAAAATGGCTTCCAATACTTAGAGATAAAAAATTCTCATGCCCATGCCAAAATAGCCCTACAAGGAGCACATCTATTTCACTACCAAGCCAAAGAGAAAAAACCTCTTTTATGGCTTTCTGATTTAGCCCACTTTGAAGAAGGAAAAGCCATCCGTGGGGGCATACCCATCTGCTTTCCATGGTTTGGAAAAAATAGAGAAGATAAGACCTTAGCACAACATGGATTTGCAAGAAATCAACAGTGGAAACTCATGTTAACGCAAGAGTTAGCCGATGGTTCAACCCACCTACAACTGCTACTAACCCCCAATAAAGAGACAAGAAAAGTATGGGATTACAACTTTTTACTCATTTTTAATGTCACGATTGGAGCAGAACTTACCCTAAGCCTCACCACCATCAACTGTGATACCCAAGCCTTTGAAATCACCCAAGCACTCCACACCTATTTCAATGTTTCAAACATCCAAAACATTGCCATTAAAGGCTTGGAACAGAGTGTTTATTATGACACTTTAGAGAGGCAATTAGGAAAACAACATGGAGTAGTTAGCATCAAAGAGGAAGTAGACCGAGTCTATTTTGATGCACCCTCCAAGATTATTTTAGAAGAGTCTGAAAGAGCCATAACCCTCAATTCAGAAGGCTCAAACTCTCTGGTAATTTGGAATCCATGGCATGAAAAAACCAAACAAATGTCTGATATGCCAGACAAGAGCTACCAAACCATGGTCTGTTTAGAAACAGCCAATGTCCTTAAAGATTTTGTCTTACTTCGTCCTAATGAGTCCCATACTTTAAAAGTAATGATAGCACAAAATTGATTCTCTTCTACTCTAAAACTTATGTTTGAGCAAAAGTATCAGCAAATAAATTACCAGACCAATTAAACATTTTAGAATAATTAGCCACTGATGTACCTCCAGCAGCTGTATTAGAAGCTACCATGGTTTGTGTTTGAGCATCATATTTAAAGACTCCTGTTAACCATGAAGCTTCTGTGGCTGAAGTTGGACTGTAACAAGCAGAATTGGTTTTAGGAGAAGCATACAATGCAACACCACTCAATGTTCGTAAAATAGCATCAGCACATACTTTGGCTTCTGAGTTTCCTATGTGTCCAGCTTTTGGTTGTCCTGTTGCTTGTGAGTCGCCAATAATGTAAATACCACTGCTTAACACGGACTCATAACTGAGTGGATTAATCGGTGCCCAGTTTCCAGAATTGACTCCTGCTGTAAAAATGATAGGTGCTGCTTTTTGATTAGGAATCACATTTAACACCGTTGAACTTAATGTTTTAGAAACATCATTTTCAGTATACGTCAGCGTTTTTGTTGTGTCATCAACAGCTGTTACCATACTGTTTGGTCGATACTCTACCCCATGAGTAGCAAAGACCGATGAAAAAGTCTCTTCTTCTACAATAATCTTTGCATTCGCATCTAAAACAAGCACTTTACAATTCTGAAAACCTTTTTTGTTTTTTAAATAATCAGCCACCACACAAGCTCTCTCATATGGTCCAGGAGGACAACGATACGGAGCTGCTGGAATGGTCATGGTAAACGTATCACCATCAACCATGCTATCTATCTGTGCTTTAAGAAGATTGGTCTGTTCTCCAGCTTTCCAAGCGTGAGGTATTTTAGTCATGTCATAGTCATTTGTTTTTATAAAATCAATACCTGGTGCTAACACCAACTTGTCATATTTAATACTATTTCCATTGGCTAACGTAAGTGTCTGATTGGTTTTATCTACACTATTGACCGTACTGTGAACCATATTTATTCCATATTTACCACTGTAACTTCCATATGTAAATGACAAGTTCTCCGTTGTTTTTTGACCATTTAATACCAAGTTACTCAATATGGGTGATACATAAGTCGCATTTGGTTCAATCACCGTTACATCCACACTTGTTCCACCCCACATCTTTAAATATTTCGCACAAGTAGCTCCTGAGAACCCTCCACCAACCACCACTACATGAGGAGTCGTTGCTGCACTAGCAACTGTAGGAACAACAGCTGCTAAAGAACCAAGCCCCAAAAACTTCATAAAATCTCTTCTTGAATTTGAATTTACTTTTTTCATCTTTTTTCTCCTAATCGTTTTCGTTTTCTTCAGATTCATTTTCTTCAAAGTTACTTTCCACTGACTCATTACCTTGATTAAGTGTTTTCAACCAAGTACCTATAAGAGCAATCTCTTCACTTGTATACCCATGAGCCTGAGCTGTCATAATAGGTTCATCATCAAATATTTCATCAGCCAAGTCACTTTCTCCTGCAATACTATCCCAACTGTTAACAGAAATCCCATTTGTTCCGTGACATTGTGCACATTGTGAACCTAGCAACCGTCCTGCATCTGCTTTATACTCGATAGGTAATGTTGGGGTTGTTGTATTATTTATATCATCAGCTACTTCATTATTATCATCTAAATCTATGGTTTCACGTGTGCCATTTGTGGTATCAGCTACTTCATTATTATCATCTGAATCTATGGTTTCACTTGTGCCATTTGTAGTATCAGCTACTTCATTATTATCATCTGAATCTATGGTTTCACTTGTGCCATTTGTGGTATCAGCTACTTCATTATTATCATCTGAATCTATGATTTCACTTGTGCCATTTGTGGTATCAGCTACT
>CACVAX010000027.1 GCA_902727935.1 uncultured Sulfurovum sp.
TAGGTAACTATCGTAGGCTCTCTAAGGATTATGAAAAATTACTTCTCTCTGCTGAAAATATGGTTAGGGTGGCTATGATTAGGATCACTATCAAAAAATGTGTTTAGTTTTTTCTCAGATGGGTTCTTAAAATCCCAACAGACATTTTAGAAGAACTTCGAGTTAAATTTAGACGTAAGAGTCTTGGTTATGGTAAGCATTTATTAACCTTATCTTAAAAGCCCCTTAACCCTCTTCAAATCTTCAAACACATCCTTTTTCAAAGAAGGGTTCTTAAGCAAAAAATTCGGATGATAAGTAGGGATGATGCTATGGTTGTCTTTCACCATAACGGTTCCTCGAATGTTGGTGAGTTTCGTAGTGTCGTTCGTTAAGTAGTGGTAAGCTTGTTCACCAAGGGTTACAATAATCTTTGGCTTTACTAATTCAATCTCTTTGAACAAATACGCCTTGCAAGTATGGTACTCAGGCTCATGAACGGCTTTGTTTACTAATGGATGACATTTTAAAAGATTAGTCAGGTAAACCTTTTGACGTGAAATGCCAATAACCTTTTCTATCATGGCTGTTAGCATTTCGCCACCACGTCCTAGAAATATTTTACCAGTGTTGTCTTCTATTTCTAATGGAGCATCACCAATGAACATAAGGTCAGCTTGTTCATTTCCTTCTCCAAACACAATATGGTTTCGGTTCTTTGAAAGTGAACAGAGGTGACAGTTTTGTGCTTGTTGTTTTAATGCTAAAAGGGAGTTAGGAAGTTCTAATGTATTTTGTTCATTTTCTTTAAAGGGTTCTTCTGAAGTATATTTGTAGCCTAACTCTTTGAGTTGGTAGAGTCTTTTTAAGAGTAGGGCATTGTGTAAGTTTTTCATGTAAGAATTGTAGCGTACTTTTTTAAGTAAAAAAGCTTATAAAAAGATATAAGCTTTTCGTTGATTATATATCATTAATAACAGCTAAAATTTTTACAGCTGAACGGTCGATGACCATTTTGGCTAAAGGTACGTTTCCATCATCTTTAAAAATACTGAAGAAGGTTAATTTACTGGTGTTTTCATCACCCTCAACACTCTTTACTAAGAAAACATGACCATCTACGGTTCTGGCTTCAAGCATATTAGCTGTACTAAAACCGATATCCATAGAAGACTCACCAATTTCTAAGAATGCATCATTAAAAATACTTGCTGAATAGGCAATATCACTGTTGGTTCCTTCTTCATCTAAATAAAGCGTTTCTCCTTCTTTATTTAAAATTGCAGCACCAAGGTAACCTTTTACCCCTTTTAACTTTTTCATTTGATCATTAAAATCTAACATTATTATCCTTTTATTTTAGTATGGTTTAGTTGTTTTGAATTGAGTCCATAACATCGTTAAATGCTTTGCCATCAAGCAGTTTGAATAGTGCTTGTTCTGAAGCTTCAACTCCAGCACTTTTTTCTAATGCTAGTAGTTCTTTGTAGAGTGGTTCAATCGTTTTTCGTGCATTCTTTGACATAAATTTACGAGTTGATATATAATTTCTTAACGTTCCATCAGCATTAAATGCAGGTCTGACATAGGCATAAACCCAGTAAAATGCACCATCTTTTGTTAAGTTTTTAACAAAAGCATTAACTTCATTTCCTTTTTTTAATTCATCCCAAAGGTACTTAAATACAACCTTTGGCATATCTGGATGTCTTAAAATTGAGTGAGGAGCAAATGTTAATTCTTTCTTACTATAACCAGATAATTTATAAAAAATTGGATTGGCATATTCAATATTGCCTTCTTCATCAGCTTTAGAGACAACAATGTCAACAGGTGTAACTTCACGTTCATTGTCAGTTGGGGTTGGTCTTGTCATTTTGACATCCTTTTTAAGGCTTAAGATTTTTTTTCGTAAGTTAATTGTATCTAAAATAATATAAAATATATAATAATAATATAATAATAAAAATAATATTTTATGTTTTTAAATATATTAATATATTAATTATTTTTTTATGCTTACTATGTTAAAATCAGTATTAAATTTTGATGAAAAGAAGTTCTCAATGAGTAAAAGTAAAGAGCAGTGTTTAAATATTATATCTCAACGATTTTTACAAACGAATACTCCATTAAATCGTGAAGAATTGATATTAGCCTTAGAGAAGAGTATTAAAGAGATAAGTGGTGCAGAGTACAGTTTAGTTTGGACATATAATAAAAAAAATAATACCTTAACAACAAAAAATAAGGTACTCTTGATGACTGATAGTATTTTAGAGACGGTTTTATTATCTAAAAAAGTTTTTTTTGAGAATTATGTGCAAAGTCATAAAAAGTATAATGAAACCATTGATAACCTTTTAAATATAGACATTAAATCCATACTAATAGCCCCTATTTTGGATAAAAGTAGAGGTGAGGTTATTGGTTTTATTTCTGCATTTAGTAGCATGGAGAATGGGCATGAATTTAAACGTTATGATACACGTTTAATAGCTTTATTGGATAAGTATGCTTATGAAGCCATGGGATTATCTGAAGATAATATGAGCATAAAAAAAGAGAAAGAAGTTAAAAAAGAGATTCAACCTAAGCAAAAAAAAGAGCTAATAAAGAAGCCTTTAAGCCCTAAAAAAACGCTCAGAAAAGTCATACGAAAAACAAAAAATGATCTTGAAAATGAATTAAAAGCTCAAGAAAAAAAGCTTATCGAATTAGAACAATTATTACTTTCTAAAGATAAAGAATTAAAAAAATTAAATGAACCTAAGACAGATATTGTGCTTCTTGATGAGATGCCTCTTGAATCGGTTGATAAAGTAGATGAACTACAAAATATTTTAGACTTTTTAATGAATGAAGTGAGTTATTTTTCAAGTGAACATCATGTCTTGTATACTTTTTTAGAAATGATTAAATACTCCCTTCCTAATAAAGAGTTATTAGCATTTATCAATCAAGAGTTGGAGAAGTCTCAATTGCTTAATCATTTTTCTGATAACTTGTATAATAGTGAAAGAATATCGAAAATAAATGAAGAATATAAAACTTTTGAAGCTTTTGCTTCTGTGGGCAATTTATATTCAAAAATCTTATCAGATGAACAGATTACTTTTAATATTTTTATTCATCCTTTACTTCCGAGTAAAATGATTTTAGATATGGGAAAAGTACAGAGTATTATTGTGCATCTACTCAATAATGTAAAAGGTTTAATTCATAAAAATGGTATTGCTGAATTAAGTGTCTTATTTACAGAAAAAGAAGATAATTTGCTTATAAGCATTAAGGGAATTCAGCCAAAAGAAGAAAAAAAAGTTTCTAATTTCTTTAAACCTAAAGTTATTTCAAACAATTTAAGCTCTAATAGTATAGGGGTAGGTCTTAGTATTAGTAGTAATTTAATTAATATTTTGGGTGCTAAATTAAAGTTAACCACTGAAAGCCAAAATGAACACTCTTTTACAGCCATTATTCCTGTTGAAAAAATAAATCTTGTTGAAAAGAAAAAAGAATTTAAATCTAAAAAGCCAATAAAGATAGGGATACTGGTGAGTGAAGAGAATGAATATGCTTATGCAAATTTAAGACGATATTTAGATGAATTTTTAATTGAAAAATCACAGATTATTATTGCAAGTAATTATAAAAAAATAAGTAATATGAAATTATCTCATCTTATCTGCTTTGATAATCTGCTGACTCAAAAAATTGATATAAATAAATTTCCATCGGTTGTTATCTTAAAATATTCTGATGACTTAACCCAATACGCTAACAATCATACAGTACATGAATTTTCTATTAACAGCTATTATGGCATGGCATTACAAAAAATTCTTTTTCCCAATATAGGAACAGAAACTTTATATGGAAAGAGCTTATTAGTAGAAGATACTTTTTGGGCTAAGTTAAGCAAAAAGTTAAAAGCTTAAAGGACTTTATCTCCTCCAATATAAAGCTTGTCTACTTTATGAACATGTAAAATGGTTTGTAAAGCAATACTTTCTAAAGAAGAGGGTTTGTCAGGTAAACTTACTAAGGCAAAGTCAGCATCTTTCCCAACTTCAATTTTGCCAGAGTTGAGTGCAAAAATTTCAGCTGGATTAGAAGTGATGGACTTGATAAGTAGGGAAGCTAACTTTTCTAAGGGTGCTAAATGATGCAACATAAGAGCAGCACGCAGTTCATCAAGTATGCTTAAGGTGTTGTTAGAACTAAGTCCATCGGTTGCTGTGGTAAACGACATGTCATTTTCAATAAGCGTTTCAATGGCGAGTCTTCCACAACCTAACAGTCGGTTAGAGCGTGGACAATGGGCAATGCTATGACCTTTGTTTCCTAAAAATGCTAACTCTTCTTTGGTGGCTTGAACAGCATGAGTGAAATGTGTCGGTACTTGGTTAAAAGAGTGCATGAATTCATCAATTGTTGTAACAGCACGTGAAGTAGAGAAAAATTTTTCAAAAAATTCTAAAAAATCACCTTTGTCACTTTCTAACCACTCACGTTCTGCTTGGGATTCTAAAAAATGTGACGAAATAGGTAGCCTTTCTTTTTTAGCCAAAGAAACAGCACGTTGTAAGACAATAGGATGTACAGAATAGGGTGAATGAATGGCAATGGCAGGAATAATACCACTGTTAGCACAGTTTTTCGATTCGGCTAAACGCTCTAAAAAGTCAGCATAAAGCATATCAGCAGTAACAGCTTGTGACCCTATGAGTTCATTGAAAAAGATGACTTTTTGAGGCGTTTGAGTACAAACTTCTAACTCCGTTCCAAAAGAAGAGATAGCCCCAAAAGTAGTGACTCCTGAGTCTAACATTTGCTTACATGCACTCATCATCACGTTATTGTCACAAGCTCCTATGAGTTCTTCACGGTTTTTTATGACAGAGTCTAACCAAGGCATGAACGAACCGTACTTTAAAGTAGTACGGTTTTTAGAGAACTCTAAATGTACATGGGTGTTAATGAAACCAGGGTAGAGTACAGAGTTTGGTTGTTGCTCTTCTATCTTTGCTTCTGGGTATTGCTTTTGTAGCTTCTCTAGGCTGTCGATGGCTTGGATTTTTTTATCAAAAGCTACGGCTAGATTCTCTTGAAATTTGTTGTTGAGGTAGAGGTAGTTTGGGGTAATAATGGTCATATAGGATACTCATTTTTTTAGAAAATTATACTACAATAAATTAAAAAAGAATATTTTGATGAACTTTATAGATTTCCATTGTGACACAGCGACATTAATACTTGAAAAAAATGAAGAACTTAAAAAGAATAATTTAAAAATTGATATAAAAAAATTACAAAAAGGTGAAGCTTTAGCACAGTTTTTTGCCATGTACATTGATTCTTCAAAAGTAGATAGTTCTTATGATTATTGTTTAAAAATGCTTAATAAATTTAAAAATGAATTAGATAAAAATAAAGATACTATGAGCCTTTGTCAAACGTATGATGATTTAATAAGAACAAAAAAAGAAAAAAAAATATCAGCCTTTTTAACCATAGAAGAGGGCGAAGCCCTAGAGGGTTCTTTAGATAAATTACGTTTTTTTAAAGAAGAGGGTATTTCAGCTGTTACCCTTACATGGAACTACGTCAATGCTTTGGGTTATCCAAACTTTCAATGGGAGCATCAAAATAAAGGTTTGAAAAAAAAGGGGCTTGAAGCTGTGGAAGAGATGAACCACTTAAACATGCTGATTGATGTGTCACATCTTTCAGATGGTGGGTTTGAAGATGTATTACAACACTCTAAAAGTCCATTCATCGCTACCCATTCAAACGCACGAGCGATGACAAACCATCCTAGAAATTTGTCCGATAAAATGTTAAAACAATTAGCTGGTGCTGGTGGGTTAACGGGTATAAACTTTTTTAATAACTTCTTAGTAAATGGTGAGCTAAAAGGAAAGTTAGAAGTAGCCAAAATAGAAGATATGATACGACATATAAAACACATTAAAAAAGTAGCAGGTATTGATGTGATAGGGTTAGGCTCTGACTTTGATGGCATTCCTAATCCTGTAGAGATAGAAGATGCATCGCAAATGTCAAAGCTTTCTGATGCACTTTTAAAAAATGGATTTTCTTCTAATGAAGTGGAGAAGATATTTTATAAAAATGGTTTGAGAATAATTAAAGATGTTTTAAAATAGGAGTATAAAATGGGAAAAAAGAAACAAAGCTTAGACTTTTCAGCAGAAGATATTAGCTTTACAATGAAAGAACAAAAGATAAAAGTGTTATCTTTAAATCAAAACTCGATGGATGTGGAGGTTATTATTTTTGAAGGTGAAAAAAAGAAGGTAAGCAAAATGGCTTTTGCTCACCTTCCTAAAGAGATTAAGAAGTTATTGCGACCGATTTAATCAAAATGCAAAACAGAATAAACTTCAGCATCTATTCCGTTACGTCCTTTTAAAAAGTCTAGTTCAGCGATGAAACAAGCTTCGACACAGTTAGCACCTACTTTGTTGATGAGAGAGGCTGCTGCTTTGGCTGTTCCTCCTGTGGCGATGAGGTCGTCTATAAGAAGAACACGTGCATTTTCTTTGGGAAAAGCATCGATATGGACTTCTACTTCATCAAAACCATATTCTAAAGTATATTTTTCTGAAACGGTGGTGTAGGGAAGTTTCCCTTTTTTTCGGATGGGTACAAATCCTATATTTAGACGGTCTGCTAGAATAGCACCAAAGATAAATCCACGGGCATCAATACCTGCAACATAGTCTAAGTTATAATTTTTATAACGTGCTTCTATGTGATTCATTAGTGTATTGAAAGCTTCTGGAGTGTTGAGTATGGTTGTGATATCTTTAAATACAATACCAGGTTTTGGGAAATCTGGGATGTCTCTGATGCTTGATTCGATGATTTGTTTGTCTTCTTGACTTAATGTTGACATTGAGAACCTTTATATTAAATTATGTTTTATTTATTGGCAGTATAACAAAAGTCAACCAAGATTAAGAGCCTTTGGCTAAAATTGCGTCTTAAAACAGAGGTCTTAAAATATGGCAAAAAAAAGAGTACTTGTAAAGTTTTCTGGTGAAGCATTGGCTGGTGAGAATGGGTATGGAATTGACACTCAAATCTTACATTTTATTTCAAAAGAGATAAAACTTCTAATAGACAATGATATTGAAGTTGCTGTAGTAATTGGTGGTGGAAATATTATTCGTGGTGTTTCTGCTGCTGCTGATGGTGTTATTAAAAGAACCTCAGGGGATTATATGGGGATGTTAGCAACCTGTATTAATGGGATTGCACTGCAAGAAGCATTTGAACATGCTGGATTAGATGCACGTTTGCTTTCTGCTATTGATATGCAAGAGATTGGTGAGTCATTTATTGTGCGTCGTGCAAAGCGTCATCTTGAAAAAGGTCGTGTGGTTGTGTTTGCTGGTGGTACAGGTAATCCTTACTTCACCACAGATACAGCTGGTACACTTAGAGCTTCTGAAGTTGAAGCTGATTGTATTATTAAAGCGACTAAAGTAGATGGTGTTTATGACAAAGATCCTAAAAAGTTTGATGATGCTGTTAAATTAGCAACTTTAACCTATGATCAAGCCTTAGATGATCATATTAAAGTAATGGATGATACTTCTATTGCATTAGCAAAAGACAATAACTTACCAATTATTGTTTGTGACATGTTTGAAAAGGGTAATCTTTTGGCGATTGTAGAAGGTAACAGAGATTTATGCTCTGTGGTAAAATAAGATAAAACTGAATAAGGATTAAAATGAAAGTTGAAAAATTAACAGCATTAGCACTTGAGAGAGTAGATTTTGATAGATATTTACTTGCATCAGCAGTGGGTAAGAGAGCAAATGAAATTGCTAATGGTGCAGCACCTATGGTGGCTATGGATCCTAAAGTTGATAAGTTTACAGATATTGCATTGGTAGAGATTGCAGAAGGTAAAATTATTATTTCCTACGAAGAGTAAGCATTTTGGAGGCTTTATTAGACAAAGCACTTAATGTCTCAACGATTGAAGAGGCTGACAAGCTTCTTCATGAATATCACCCACATCCCACCCCCCTTTTTCACACTGCATTAAATTTGGCTAAAGAGGCACATGCCCCTCAAACGCGAAAAAGTGGAGAGCCCTATATTGTTCATCCTATTCTGGTTGCAACCATTACAGCTTTGGTATCTAATGATGAATCGATGATTATTGCTGCCTTGCTTCATGATGTTGTGGAAGATACCGACTATGTTATTGAAGAGATAGAAGAGATATTTGGTGAAGATGTGGCACATATGGTTGAAGGATTAACTAAAATTGAAGATATTCGTGAAATTGAATTGATTCCATCTTCTTCTAATCAAAAATTAATCTCTTCGGCAATGACATTTCGAAAAATGCTTATTTCCTCCATTAAAGATGTACGTGTTCTGGTGGTCAAACTTTGTGATAGATTACATAATATGACTACTTTAGAAGCATTACCTCTTGAAAAACAGCAGAGAATTGCAGAAGAGACCATGGTAGTTTATGCTCCTATTGCACATAGGTTAGGTATTTCTCAAATTAAAAACCGTTTAGAAGACTTAAGTTTTTCTTATATTTATCCTGAAGCATATGAATATATTGATACTTATATGGAAAATAATAGTCAAAACTTACAGATAAAATTGAATACATTTGTGAGTACCATTAAGAAATTAATGAAAGAAAATGGTTTTGCTGAGAGTGATATTGAGATATTTGGTAGGGTTAAACATTATTATTCTATTTATCAAAAGATGCAACGTAAAGGGGTGGGCATTGATGAAGTGTTAGATTTAATTGCCATTCGTATTTTGGTAGAAGAAGATTTAGATTGCTATAAAATTTTAGGTGCTTTACATTTAAATTATAGACCAATTATTTCACGCTTTAAAGATTACATTACATTACCTAAAGAGAATGGATACAGCACCATTCATACCACTTTGTTTAATGACGATGGTATTGTAGAAGCACAAATTCGTACTTTTGAGATGCACAACACAGCAGAGTTTGGTGTGGCTGCTCATTGGCGATATAAAGATGGTCGTCAAGCAAAACAAACGGTTAATTTAGAATGGTTAGAAGGACTTCAATATCAAAATGATTCCGTAGAAGAGTGTTATTCTTTGGCTAAGGGTGATTTGTTTGTGGATGATATTTCAGTATTTTCACCTGATGGTGATATTTATACGCTACCTCGTGAATCGGTAGTATTAGATTTTGCCTATACGATTCACTCTGATATTGGTAACAAAGCTGTTTCTGCGTTGGTGAATAAGCGTCAAAAATCACTGTTAACAACTTTAAAAAATGGTGATATCATACGTATTATCACCGATGAAAATGCTAAAGTACATTGTTCTTGGCATGACACGGTAAAAACATCAAAAGCAAAAGATGGCATACGTTCGGCTTGTAATTATAAAATTAAGGCTTGTGATAAATTGGCTGCTGTTAATATTTTGACACAATTGACCTCTTCTTGCAAAGGGGTTGATGCTGGAGAAATTGAAAAGATATTGTTACAAGAAAATGCTTACAAACTGACTTCTAATAAAGTGATTTATGAAGAAGTCAGTAGTAAACTTTTTGGCGTACTCTCTTCATTTAACATGCGATGCAAACGACCAAAAGAGTTTATTAAAGAGCATTTTAGATTGATTTCGAATAGAAGAATATCAAAGATTGAGTTTGACTATTGTTGTCACCCTAAAATGGGTGATGCGATTGTTGGATTTGTAGAGCAAGGTTCTGTGGTGATTCATCATAAGCTTTGTCAAGAAGCTTACAAAAAAATGAAAGCTAAAAGCCCCATGGTCTTTGTGACTTGGGCTGATACTAAGTCGGTGCGTTATCAGCTTATTATTTCTTTGCAAAATCGTCAAGGTATTTTAGCTGACCTATTGGTAAAGTTAGCCAAATTAGACCTCAATGTTCTTAACATTGAATTGGGTATTAAGAGTTCGGATTCAGCAGAGTTTTGTAAACTTGAAGTTGAAACAAAAGAAGATAATAGAAAAAAATTGGAAGAAAAATTAAGCCATAAGTTTAAATTGATAGAGATGATTTCTCTTAATGATGCTTATAATAAATAATAGTTAGAAAACTAAATAGAGGGTAGATTGATGTCAAACATACAAATTGCATTAGATGAAATTAGCAGAGGAACTGCTGAAATTATAGATATAGAGCGAATTGAAAAGCTGGTGACAAAGTTTTATGAGACAGGTGAACCCTATACGGTTAAAGCTGGTTTTGACCCAACAGGAGCTGACCTGCACGTGGGACATGCTGTACTATTTCAAAAACTTTCAGTTTTTCAAAAGCATGGGGCTATTGTTCAACTGCTTATTGGTGATTTTACAGCCACCATTGGTGATCCAACAGGTAAATCTGAAACACGTAAAGTACTTGATCGAGAGACAATTATTGCCAATGCCAAAACCTATCAAGAACAACTTTTTTTACTTTTAGACAAAGAAAAAACTAAAGTTGTGTGGAACAATGATTGGTTAGAAAAATTAGGAGCAAAAGGTATGGTTGAGTTAACCACTACTTATAATGTTGCTAGAATGTTAGAGCGTGATGATTTTGAAAAGCGTTATAAAGGGGGACAAAGCATTTCGATTTCAGAGTTTATTTACCCTTTACTTCAGGGTTATGATTCAGTAGAATTAAAATCTGATATTGAGGTTGGAGGAACTGATCAAAAGTTTAACCTACTAATGGGAAGACATCTACAACGTGTTTATGCCGTGGGTAAAGAACAAGCTGTACTTATGATGCCTATTTTAGAGGGTCTTGATGGGATTCAAAAAATGTCTAAGTCTTTAAATAATTACATTGGAATCACCGATGCACCCAAAGATATTTATGGTAAAACACTCTCTATCTCAGATGAATTAATGTGGCGATACTATGACTTATTAAGTCAACGTTCACTTGAAGAGATAGCACAAATAAAAGAAGATGTAGCAAATAGAACCTTACACCCCAAAAAGGCTAAAGAAAACTTGGCTTTAGAGTTAACTGCTAGATTTTATAATGAAGAGTCTGCTAAGATAGCCAAAAGTGAGTTTGATAATGTTTTCAAATCTAATAATATTCCTACAGACATAGAAGAGTTTGAGATGGAAGAGGGTATTTGGATTTGTCAGGCATTGGTAGATGCAAAAATAGAACCATCAACTTCACAGGCACGTCGCGACATTAAGCAAGGTGGTGTACGTATTGATCAAGAGAAGGTTATAGACGAAAAGATGAATTTAAGTTTAGGTGAATACACTCTTCAAGTAGGTAAACGTAAATTTGCAAAAATAAAGGTAAAGTAGTGGCATTTAAATCTTTCAAAATTGGAAAATATACCATAGAGAAACCAATTATCCAAGGTGGTATGGGTGTTGGTATCTCTTGGGATCAATTGGCTGGAAATGTTAGTTTAGAGGGTGGACTAGGGGTTATTTCGGCTGTGGGTACTGGTGTCTATAAAAATAGAGAATATGCAGATAAAGTCATCGGTAAAGATGAACGACCTTTAGAGGCAATCAATTTTTATTCATATCCAGCATTACAAAAGATTTTTGACAATGCAAGAAAAATTTGTGGTGACCGACCATTAGCAGCCAATGTACTTTATGCTCAAAGTGAATATAATAGAGTAGTTGAAGATGCGTGTAAAGCTGGTGCAAATATGATTATTACAGGAGCAGGTTTACCTTTGACCATGCCTGAAGCTGCTAAAAATTATCCTGATGTTGCTTTAATCCCTATTGTTTCAACAGCAAAAGCATTACGTATTTTATGTAGACGGTGGAAAAAAACACATAGCAGATTACCCGATGCTGTTATTGTAGAAGGTCCTCTTTCTGGTGGACATCAAGGTTTTAAATATGATGAATGTTTTATGCCTGAAAACCAATTAGAAAAGATTTTACCTCCTGTAGTAGAGGAAGCAAAAAATTGGGGTTCAATGCCAATTATCGCAGCTGGTGGAGTTTGGGATCATGATGATATTCAAAAAATGATGGACTTAGGTGCTGATGCTGTACAAATGGGTACACGATTTATTGGTACAGTTGAGTGTGATACTTCAGAAGTCATGAAACAGATGATTATTAAAGCTGATGCTGATGACATTAAACTGTTTAAATCACCAGTAGGTTACCCAGCACGTGGGGTTAAAAGTCAACTTCATGCAGATATTGAAACAGGTATAGCACCTAAAGTAGCTTGTATCTCAAACTGTGTTGCCCCGTGTAATCGTGGTGAAGAGGCTAAAATAGTTGGTTATTGTATTGCTGATAGACTTTCAGATGCTTATGATGGAATCGCTGAATCTGGTCTCTTTTTTACAGGTGCAAATGGCTATAAATTAAAAGAAATAATTACTGTAAAAGAGTTGATGCATAAACTAATGAACGGAGAGTAAAATCTTTAGCAAAAAAATAATATATAAATTTTTAATATCACTATTTCTACTACTATCTTTTTCGAATCAAGTTTTTGCAGGAAATAATTTTCTAAAAAGTAAAATTCGTCAAGGAGAATTGAGACTTTATTTTACTTCTGACATTCAGCGTGTAACTTCTTTTACGCTTCCTGCTAAAGAGGAGGGTGCTATAAAGTATGTTTTCGATATCCATGGTGCTGTACTTCCTCAAGGTAAAGGTATTTCTCAACATAGCTTTCGTACCATTGACTCCTTTAGAATGGGACAAAACTCTCCTGATAAACTACGTGTTGTTATTGTGTCTAAAGAAAAAAATCTCAATAAAAAGCACAGTTATGAAGCTAAAGTTTTGGCTATCCCTCTTATTAATGGACAAAAATCAACAATTGGAATGGTTACACGTACAAGTTCAATTATGAGTAGTATCTATTCTCGTATAAATAAAAAATACACGGTGGTGATTGATGCTGGACACGGTGGAAGAGATGGAGGTGCTTCTTGTTGTGGTAATAAAAAAGAGAAAAAAGTGGTTCTCTCTGTGGCGAAAAAGCTCAAAAGTAAATTAGAGGACAAAGGTTATAAAGTTTATATGACTCGAACGAGTGACTCTTTTGTTAAATTACCAAAAAGAACAGCTTTTGCAAACAAGAAAAAAGCAGATATCTTTGTTTCTATTCATGCCAATGCAGCACCCAAAAAGAGTTTGAGAAAAGTATTTAAAGGGATAGAAATTTATTACCTTTCTCCAGCAAAAACACAACGTGCCAAAGAAGCAGCAGCCAAAGAAAACTCGGTGATGTTTGAGGATAAAGACTATTATACAAAAAATGCATATTTATCTTTGATTAGTAGAGAGAAAATTGTTGAATCGCATAAATTAGGCATAGATGTTAGTAATCATATGCTAAAAAGTGTGCGTCAGCATTATGGTGCAGTTGAAGATGGTGGGGTAAAAACAGCCAACTTTTGGGTACTTGTTGGTGCTCAAATGCCTGCTATTTTAGTTGAAACAGGGTATATTACCCATCCTAGAGAAGGAAAAAATCTTATGAATGGTTATTATCGTTCGCTTTTAGCTGATGGAATTGCTAATGGCATTGAACGTTATCTAAAAAATAAAAAATAATTTTAAAGATTTTTTGGTAAATTTATTTTTGCAATAACACCTTGTTTGATATTTTCTAATTTTAGTGTCCCATGCATAGAGTTTTCAACAATCATTTTAGACATATAGAGTCCAAGCCCTGTTCCATCACTTTGAAACTTGGTACTAAAATAAGGTTCAAATACTTTTAATAAAATCTCTTCTTCGATACCTCCTCCATTGTCTTCTATTTCTATTTGAATAGAAGTAGCTTCTTCATTAATTAAAAATTTAACTTCGCCTTGTTCGATGGTTGAGTTTATAATAATGGCATCTCTAGCATTATTTAAGAGATTTAAAAGTACTTGGGTGAGTTCATTTTTAAACCCCAAATACATCAATGGTTTTGAGCTATATTTGATATTTAAATTTATATTATAATTATCATACCCATCGATTATAAACTTCTCAACCTCATTTATAGCATCATAAATATCAAAGAAGTCCATTTTTTTGTTGGGTCGAAAAAAATCTCTAAAATCATCAATGGTTGTACTCATATTTTGAATTAAAACATTCGATTTTGCATAAAACTTTTCTATTTCTTGTTCATTTAATTTTTGATTATGATACTTCTCTAAGAGTAAAATATTATTGACACTTAAAGTATTCAGGGGTTGTCGCCATTGATGGGCGATGTTACCTATCATTTCACCCATTGAAGCGAGTTTGCTTTGTTGTATTAAAAATTGCTCCTTTTCAATGCGTTTATTGGTCTCTTGTTCAACTTTTAGTTCCAGTGAATTTTGATAAGAGTGTAAAAGAGTGATATCATTCATAGCAATGAGATAGTCAGAATGGGTTTCATTTAAAAGTGTAATTTTTAAATCAAAAATAAAAATTTTTCCATCTTTTTTTATTTTGACTTTAAAAAGTTTGTTTTGAGAACGTAAAATAAAGTCAATCCATTTATGTGCTTGAATATCTTTTTCTCTATAAATAAAAGTTTCATCTTTTTTGTACACAAAATTTTCATCATTACAGACTTCAAAGAGGTCACAAAGAGAGGTGTTTTTGGCATTAAACATTTCTAAACTTGAATAGTCAGAGAAAAAATGAAAAAATTTCTGATTGGCATTAATCAGCTCTTTTCCATTACGTGAAACAATAATAATGCTGTTGACACTGTTTAAAAGGTTGGCTAAATTACTGTTGGCCTCTTCCAAGTTTTTAGTTCGTAATTTAACTTTCTCTTCTAAGTTTAGCTTATGTCCTTCTAGAGATTCTTTGGCTTTTTTTAAAGCATTTTCATTTTTCTTGATTTTACTGATGTTGTAAAAGCTCAAAATTAACCCACTGACTTTTCCATTTTCATTAATATAAGGTTGAAACAAAACATTGTATTGTTCACCTCTTGAATGCAGTTCAAAAGTATTGGATTCTTCTTTTTCGAGACATTCTAAGAGTAAGCTTCTAAAGTCATGAATTTCAGAATAAAATGCAATTGAAGTAATTGTCTCACCAATATCTGAAGCTCGAATATCAAAAAGTTTATTGACTTTTTTAGTATATTTTCGTATTCGTAATTTTCTATCAATAATTACAACAGCAAACTTTAAACTGTTAAAGATATTTTCAAGGTCACTGTTTGAGACCCTTAAATCTTGTGTTTTCATTTCCAGTTCATCGTTAACAGTTGTGAGTTCTTCATTGGAACTTTGTAACTCTTCATTGGAAGTTTCTAGCTCTTCATTGGTTGATTGTAGTTCTTCATTGGAACTTTGAAGCTCTTCATTGGTTGATTGCAACTCTTCATTGGAAGTTTCTAACTCTTCGGTGGTGGTTTGCAGTCGTTCTTTCATTAAAAGAAGTTCATTTTCCATTTCAAATAAAGCACTGTCACTGTTGCTATTGATATTTAAATTTTGTGTCTCTATTTCGTCAGAACTCTCAATAAACATCACACAAACAGCATTATCCAAAAAATTAGGATGGTCTAAACGAAATGCTAAAATGTTAATATATTGGATGGTATCATTGTTATTTAAAATGGTTCTAACACGCTGATTGGTTGAGACCAATTCTCTTCGAGACTTTGATAAAACAGTTCGTAAATCGATGCGTATATCTTCATTAATAAATGAAAAAACATCATTACTAAAACTACCTACAGGGATTTTGATATATTTATTAATCTCACCATTGGTAAATATAATCTGGTTATTCCGATCAATGACTAGAAAGTCTTTAGCAAATGATTTTAAAATAGAATTGTTGATGGCATTAAAGATAAGCGATTTTTTATCTTGAGGATTTAAAGGTTTTTTAGGTTCTTGGTGAATATAATTTTTAGGGTATCTCTTTGGAAAATAGACAATGTTTTCTAAAGCAGGAGAAAGTAAAGCCGTATCTTTAGTAAAAATTTTCCATTTACTGTCTATGGGTTTAAAGAAATTAACCAAGTTAGAAGTACTTTCACTTTTACCTAAAAATAAAATACCATTGCCGTTAAAGGCATGATGAAAAATAGAAAAAACTCGTCGTTGGAGATTGTTATTAAAATAGATGAGTAAATTTCGACAACTTATTAAATCGATGTTTAAAAAAGCTGGGTCTTTGATAATATCATGTTTTGAGAAAATAATCATTTCACGGATATGTTTAGAAATTTCATAGGAATCATCTTTTTTTACAAAACAGTTTTCAAGATAATATTCGGATATATGTTCAATTTCTTCTTTTTGAAACATTCCAATTCGGGCTTTGTGAATCGCATCATCACTGATATCTGTGGCAAATATTTGTACTTTTTTATTGAGATTATGCTCTTGTAAAATTTTGTAAAATAACATGGCTAAACTGTAAGCCTCTTCTCCTGTGGCACAACCTGCTACCCAAACCCTAATGGTTTCACTGTAGTTATGAACCATGGCATTAATCTTGCTTTCTAGTGAGTTAAATGCTTCTTCATTTCTAAAAAAAGAGGTGACAATGACCAAGAAATCTTTGTGTAAAAGATGAAGTTCATTTTTAGATTTTTCCAAAATGGTCACGTACTCTTCAAGGGAGTTTACTTTGTTGACACTCATACGTCGTTCAATTCTTCTTTGGATGGTAGAGAGTTTATAGTCACTAAAGTCGACATTGTGTTTGGTTAAAAGTAGGTCATAAATACGTTCAAGGTTTTTAGGGACATCTGAGACCTCTTCTAAAATTCTAGGATATTTAATAATTCTTGGCAATTCACTTGCCATAAGTTCGGGGGTTAAAATAGCATCTACGTAACCAGTTTCAATCGCTGCTTTGGGCATAGAAGGGTATTTTGCACTGCGTTCATCTTGAGCTAAGGTGATGCCTCCTGCATTTTTAATGGCTTTAATACCTTCTGCCCCATCACTACCTGTTCCAGAGAGAATAATCCCAACAGCTTTGTCTTCTAAGTCCTTGGCCAAAGAGGTTAAGAAAATATTAACTGAAGGTTTAGGCATGATTCTTGCTTCAGGTAAGGTCAGCTTAAATTTAAAATCAACGATGGTTATGTTGTTGTTTTCAGGACAAATATAGATATGGTTTTTTTGAGGAATTTCTCCATCTTTAACTCTTAAGATAGGAAGTTGGGTTGATTTAGATAGTAATTCAAGCAACATGGTAGGCTGTTTTGGGTCCAGATGTTGGGCAATGACATAAGCTATATCCGTATCAGTTTTTAAGTTTTTTATAAATAACTGTAAGGCTTCAAATCCACCAGCACTAGCACCTATGGCGACAATTTCAAATCTTTGTTTATTTATTTTAGACACTGTATCCCTTTGAGTGAAAACATGAAGAAATAATTCTTCTAAAAGTATAACTAAAATATATAATAAAGCATAAATAAGCTTTTTTTGCTATGATTCAAAAAAAGGTATAAAGGTAGTCAATCATGAGTAGTGAGGAATTAACAATATTATATGTGGAAGACCATCTTCCAACACAAGAGTTAATTGAAGAGATACTGAAAGCTTATTGTAAAGAAGTTTTTGTAGCAAACAATGGAGAAGAAGGTTTGCTTCTTTATACAGAAAAGAAACCTGATATGGTATTGAGTGATATTCGTATGCCTATTATGGATGGCTTAGAAATGAGTGCTGCTATTAAAGCCATTAATCCAGAGCAAACCATTGCCCTGTTTACAGCTTTTAATGAAGATGAATATTTAGAAAAAGCAGCCAATATTGGCATTGAAACTTACATGTTAAAACCTCTTGATCGAAAACAATTTTTTAACTCATTGAATTTTATGGCTTTAGATGTACAGATGAATCGAGAAAAAAATGGAGGCTTAGAGGATGCCTAGTGTTAATCAAGTTTCCGATTTAATTGAAAATCCAGAAAATTTTGAAGATGAACAAAGATTTAAAATGACCATTATTGCTTTGATTTCTCCTATTATTGAGATTAATGAGAAGAACTTTTCACTTTATGCCAAGGTATTTAATACAAACTTGAACATAGAAGAGAACGAGTTTATAAGTCTTAAAAAATTACTTGCCAAGGATAATCGTAGTACGGATGAAAAAATAGATTATATCAAAAAAGAATTGGGTAACAATGTTTATCAAATTATGCAGTTTTTAAAAATCTTAAATCGTATTATTATTGTTAATGGTTGTAAACAAAAAAGTTATTTTCAATTTGAAAATATAAGAGATACCTTTCTTAAAGAGTTTTATTAGAGTGATACTTGCCTATTTTGAAAAGAACTAATTTACTACTTTTAATTTTTTGCTATAATTTCAAATAATTTTTAAATGACTTTTATTAGGAATATATATGCAATTTATAGAGACACGTGGTAATGATGGAGAAAAAGCAAAAAAGATAAATTTTTCAGAGGCTATTTTAAGCCCAAGTGCTAGTTTTGGGGGCATTTATGTACCTGAATCTTTACCTGTTTTTGACACAGAGTTTTTGGCTACTCATCTTGATTCTCACTATAAAACACTGGCTTTAGCTGTACTGCAAGGTTTTGAGATTGATATTGATGAGGCGACGTTAAGAGAAGCTTTAAAGCGTTATGATGACTTTGATGACCCTAGCAATCCTGTTCCTCTTTCTAAGATAGAAGAAGATTGTTTTGTGGCTGAACTTTACCATGGACCAACACGTGCTTTTAAAGACATGGCACTGCAACCATTTGGTTATGTTTTGGCAAAAGAGGCACAAAAAAGAAATGAAAATTACCTTATAATGGCTGCTACTTCTGGCGACACTGGCCCAGCTACTTTAGAGACCTTTAAAAATCAAGACAACATCAAAGTAGCGTGTCTTTACCCAGACGGAGGAACATCAGATGTTCAACGTCTTCAAATGGTAACCGAAGAGGCAGCAAACCTTAAAGTTATTGGGGTGCATGGAAATTTTGATGACACGCAAAATACCCTTAAAGCACTTTTGGCATCCAATGAGTTTAAAGAAGAGTTGGCAAGTCGCAACATTAAACTTTCAGCTGCGAACTCTGTGAACTTTGGTCGAATTATCTTCCAAACCATTTATCACATTCATGCGTATCTTGAATTGGTTCGTAAAAACGAAATAAAAATGGGTGAAAAAGTCTATTTGGTTGTGCCATCAGGAAATTTTGGAAATGCTTTGGGGGGTTATTATGCCAAAGAAGCTGGGCTTCCTGTGGAAAAAATTCTTATCTCTTCAAATGTCAACAACATCTTAACTGATTGGATTGAAAAAGGTGAGTACGACTTAACCACACGGGAGTTGATTAAAACGGAATCTCCTGCGATGGATATTTTAAAAAGTTCAAACATTGAAAGAGTTATTTTTCATAAGTTTGGAGCAGTGCGTACCAAAGAACTTATGGATGATTTAAATAGCAAAAATAAATTTAGCATGACCCAAGAAGAGATAGCGTCTATTCAAGCCGATTTTTCTGCTACCTATTCAGAAGATGACCAGTGTGAAGCGTACATTGCTAAATACGCTAAAGGCAATGAGTTTAATGAGAGTGGTTACATTATGGACCCTCACACGGCTACCTGTATGAAGTCGTATGAAAAAGATGCTGTTAAAGATTTAAAAACCATTGTCTACTCTACAGCAGAGTGGACAAAGTTTTCTCCAACGGTTGCCAGAGCATTGGGTCAAGCTGATATTAGTGAAGATACGGCTGCGATTGCATGGATTAAAAACAATACCAATGTCACTTCACCAGAGATGATTGATGGTCTTTTTGCCAAAGCCATTAAACACACGGTAATTGTAGAAAAAGAAGATATTGAGAAAGAGATGCTTACGTTTTTATAACTCTCTTTTCTTCAAGATAAACTTGTGTTATAATACATAGAAATAGATATAAGGAAAATCCATGGGTGCATTAGAATACTACAGTTACAACGATTATGTACTATGGGAAGGTAATTGGGAGCTTATTTATGGTCATCCATTAATGATGGCACCAAGTCCTTTAATTACGCACCAAGCATTGGCTAATTTAATAGCTTTTGAGTTAACACAGTCTATTTATGAATGTGAAAAATGTCTTATAGTATCTGAGCAAGATTGGAAAATAAGTGATGATACAGTAGTAAAACCTGATGTCGTGATGATTTGTAATGAAACAAATAAAGCTTATATTTCTAAAACACCTAAAATAGTTGTAGAGGTTATTTCAAAAAGTACAGCACGGCGTGATGAGGTGACAAAGTTTGAACTTTATGAAAAAGAACGAGTGCCTTATTATATTATTGTTTATCCAAATGATTTAAAAGCTAAAGTTTATAAATTAGAGAATCATAAGTATACAAAGGTCAATGACTTTACCAATGAAGTGATGAACTTTGATGATTTAGAGTGTGGGGGAACGATAGATTTTGAAAAGGTCTTTAGACGTTTTAGAAAATAGACCTTTTAGTAATTGCTTATCTCTTTTCTAACGTCAAAACTTCCCCAGCTTTAGAATCCCATAAATCTAAATTTTTAGGAATAGCCGTAGGATTAGCATTTTGCTCTTCTTGGCTAAGGGCTTCTACTGCATTAGGATTGTACTCTATCTCCTCATCTCCAAACTTTACGGTACGAATCTCCAGACTTTTTGGAGAGGCTGTTATTAGTTTAAATTGCCAAAACTTACCAGAGTCTAATGTCCATGATTTATCATCATCGTTGTTACGCGTGGGTGCTCCCCAGCTCCCTTCACCTATGAAAGTTGTTCCTTTTTCTTTGTCTATAACAAAACCTTCTTCACCAAAGAGGTCTGGTTTTAAGGGGTGGGTATATTTCACCAAATGAGAATCACACTCTATGGCAAGTTGTACCCCATGCGTGTAGAAAAGTGGTGACCACTCTAAATAGCGTAATCGTCCTTCTGCTTTGCTCTTTTTGTGAGGACGTAAAGGTCGGTGGTAAGAGAGAACTTTCCATGGTTTGATATCTTCTTTTAGGGTTTTTTTGAGCCATTGGGTTTGTTCGTCCCATTTTTTGTATTTGTCCCACTTCTCTTTGCTCACCATGTCGTAATAACCCACACTGGGTTCTAGCTCGGTGTTAAGCGTATAAAGAGACAAAAAGTTGAAATCTAATTTTGAGTAAACATCTTTATTGGGTACATCAAAAAGTTTGTTGAGCATTTCGGTATCACGGTTTTCATGGTTTCCATGGGCAACAAGTAGGGGGTACATACGTCCATCTTCACTCTTGGTTTGTTGCCACTCGGTGAACCATCTTTTCCATTCACTCTCTGTTCCATCTTTGGTGTAGTCACCCCCATGAGCAATGAAAAGTGGGCGAATTTTAGAGACCAATATATTTCCTCGTATTCTTCCTTTTGGAATGCTTCGTGAGTCTCCACCTGCTATAAAAGTAAAAGAGGCATCACTGGAAGGGGCTGTTTTAAAGTACATAATTTCACTACAATTTTGTTGCGTACAGACTTTAAAATAGTATTTTGAATCAGCTTCTAAGTCTTGAAGACGTACAAAATTATTATTCATACCACGGTAGTTTGTTTGACGGTTGGGCAATGCTGTTTGTTTTGTTTGCGTTGTTAGTCCATAATGCAAGGTTGGTTTACCTTTATATTGATTCCATGCAATGGTCATGGTACTCATGGGATTGTCGTTCCAAACCAAACGGTATTTGTCACTTTTGACCTCATTTATTTGGGGTGAATGTGTACTACACGCTGTTAGGAGTATTAGTAAAAAGGTGCTTAGGAGCAGGTGAGCCATCGAACTTTTGGTGCTTTTCAAGAGTTTTCCTTTTGTATCTGTTTTAAACTGTGTATAATCATAGCATTAGTTTATTTTTAAAAGGGTACACAAGTTGGGTTGGGGAATACATTTACATCTTATTGCTGCTATTTCATGGATTGGTGGTTCTGTTTTCATGTTTGTTTTGGGCGTTGCATTACGCAATAAAGAGGATCAAAAGCTGGTTTATCCAAGAATTGGCCCTATTTTTGGGTACTTTGAGATGGTAGTTTTGGTACTGCTCATTGCTACAGGTATTTGGATGATATTTGAAAACAACATGATACACGTTCTTTTTAACTTTGACGCACACAGTGAAGTGATAGATGCTTTGCGTGAAAAGTTGGTATTGGTAGCGATTATGACGGTAATTACAGCCATTCATTTACGCATAGCTTTTAGAACCAATGGTAAAGAGAGAACCCGTTTAGAAACACTTTTGTCTCGTGGTTCTTCTTTGGGGATTTTTATTTTAAATTTTATTGTTTTACATTATGCCATTGTCTTAAGAGACATTTTATAATATTTATTTTTATCAATGCGTTGTTTATCGTGTCACAAATTAAGTTTATCAACTTTTTGTAAGAAATGCCAAACAAATTTATTACAACCCACCATTCTTCAAAGAGATTTTGGTGATTTAAAAGTATACAGTTTTTTTAAATATCAAAACATTGAAGACTTGCTCCTCACCAAACACACGCCACAAGGTTTTAAGCTCTACAAAGCCTTAGCTAAACTCTCCTTTAAGCCATTTATGCAAAAGTTTATGCAAGAAGATTCACGTATGGTTTATGTGGTAGGCATTGATGAAAATGTAAAGTCAGGTTATGCACATGTAGCACTGCTTACGCATGAGATGAAAGTAAAAAATGTCAAAGTAGAACATGCCAAACTGATGGCTAAAAATCAAAATAGTTATGCAGGGAAAAACTTACAGTTTCGCTTAGAAAATCCTAGAGACTTTGTTTATAATGGTAAAAAAGGGATAGAGGTTATTTTGGTAGACGACATTGTGACCACAGGAACAACCCTTAAAGAGGCTGTTAAGGTGTTAAAGCAAAATGGGGTAGAAGTTCTATTTGCTTTAACTTTAGCAAGTGTTGTTTAGGAGTAAAAAGAGGATGTTTATTTTTTAAAATTTTCTTTTGAATATCCTAAGTATTCATTAAAGTTTGTAACATAAGAATCAATATTTTCAGAAAGCATTAGCCTATATTGTTCTGTAAAAAATTCTAAAATTGCCTCTTTTTCTTTCGCTAAGTCTTCACCTTTTTGGTAACCAGCTGCTGTGACCCATGCATTAAAGCGTGAGGTTGCAAACATTAAAGAGTTAGCTATTTGTCCAGCACTTGCCTCTTCTCTTGTGATTGCTTCATTGGCTAAGTTAATAAAACTGTCAGCTCTTTCATAAAATTTGTCGTCTAGTGGTTGTGTTTGTTCTTCTGCCATGGTATGTCCTTATTTTTTATTGGGTGAATTTTACTTAAGTTAGCTTAATAATTACAATTTGACATATTCCTATGGTTATTTTATACTTTTGGCTAAAATAGGTTTATTGAAAATAAGTGAGAAAAAATGTCAAATATTTTAAGAGCGTTTATAAATATTGTAGAGAATTATCAAGTGAATATCAATAGTTTGACACATGGGAATAATAGAGCCAATAATATGGGTGAAGGGTTAGAGGCTTATATTAAAGATGTGTTTGCTGGAACCATAAATGAGAGTGATGAACAAAGAAAGCTAGAACAGTTTGAAAAAGTATATTCATTTCAAGGTAACAAAAATAATCCACCCGATTTAATGCTCAAAAATTCAGATGCAATAGAAATTAAAAAACTAGAATCTAAAAACTCAGCCATTGCTTTAAATAGCTCTTATCCAAAAGCTAAAATCTATGCTGATAGCCCTATGATAACAAAAGCTTGTAGGGCATGTGGCATATTGAGAATCCAAATAAGACTTTTAAGTATATTTATGAATATGATGATAGTAAAGAGTTTCAATTGATGGCTCTGATGACGAAAGAGAAGTATGAGTCTTTTTCTGTGGAAGATAGAGACATGGTTGAAAATTTAGATGTTGATGGGGTTGAGGTTTTGGATGTTAAGATTAAGAATCCTGATAATCCTGTTAGATTGATGGAAGCTAAGTTGTTAATTTTTAAGGTTTAAACAATGAACATAATATCCCTATTCTCAGGAGCAGGTGGCTTAGACCTTGGGTTTGAAAAAGCAGGTTTCCAAACTATTTGGGCGAATGAATATGACAAAGAGATTTGGGAAACATTTGAAAATAATTTTATGAACACTATTTTAGATAGAAGAAGTATTGTAAATATTCCTTCAAGTGAAATTCCCCAAACTTTAGGTCTTATAGGTGGGCCTCCTTGTCAGAGTTGGAGTGAGGCAGGGAAGTCACGAGGGATTGATGACCATAGAGGGCAACTTTTTTTTGAGTTTATACGGGTTTTACGCGATAAAAAACCGTTGTTCTTTTTGGCTGAAAATGTTTCGGGTATGTTGGCAAGTCGTCATAAAGATGCCTTAGAAAATATCAAAAAGCATTTTACCAAGAGTGGTTATACCTTGTCCTTTAAACTTTTAAATGCTCATGATTATGGTGTGCCACAAGATAGAAAACGAATCTTTTTTGTAGGCTATAGAGAGGATTTAAACATCACGTTTGAATTTCCAAAAGCACTGGATGATAAGTTGTATTTAGAAGATGTCATTGACGATTTAAAAGGTTCTGCACTTCCTGCACAAAATAAAACTTATAGCAATGATGATGCGTGTGAATTGTTTAACCATGAGTACATGACAGGTGGATTTTCATCTATGTACATGTCACGTAACCGAGTTCGTGCTTGGAATGAACCCTCTTTTACCATCCAAGCAGGAGGGCGACATGCACCACTTCATCCACAAGCTCCTAAAATGGAAGAAGTAGAGAAAGATAAACGAAAATTTGTTGAGGGAAAAGAGGAGTTATATAGACGCTTAACCATTCGAGAGTGTGCAAGAATTCAAACTTTTCCAGATGAACATAAGTTTTATTATAAAAATTTAACAGCTGGTTACAAAATGGTAGGAAATGCTGTTCCTCCTAATTTGGGCTATGTTTTGGCTCAAAAAATTTATGAGGATTTGAGTGCGTTAGGTTATGGAGAAGATACGCAGTTCTTTGTTAAAAATCATAGAGTTTAGTAAAATCTTTCTTACTCCACGACAACAACAAGAAAAGATGCTAAAATAAGAGAAAAGTAAGAGAAAAAATGAAACATATAAAAGAAATAAAGTCAATATTAGAGGAATATTACCCATGGCATGAGGCAAGAGTGGAATTTATGGGAAACTTCATCTCATCGTTAATAAGAAGTAGAAGTGTAAATTTACAAAAA
>CACVAX010000028.1 GCA_902727935.1 uncultured Sulfurovum sp.
CTCATCTTTTCCCACTTCCATTGTGTAGCTTTTATAGCTAGGAAGGTAGTCAGTTTCAGCATTAAATCTAAATGCTTTGATTGTTACTTTTCTGGTGGTTGCACCAGCAATGTTTTCACCCATCATCTGCTCCTTAATATTTTCTTTCCATTGGCTCGAATTTACCTAGAGTTACTTCACCCCATTCAGAACGCATTTTAAAATCTTTGTCCATGTAAGCATAAGTATGCTTCATGAATTTTTCATCATTTCTTGTTGTAAAATCTTCACGGTAGTGACCACCACGACTCTCTTCACGGTTTAAAGCACCATCAACAATGAACTTTGAAAACTCTAACATGTGACCCAGCTCTGTAGCTTCTTGAAGGTCAGTGTTAAAGGTTTTTGATTTGTCGTCAATACGAATGTCTTTAAAACGAATAAGTAAGTCATCAATAATTACTAACTGTGCTTTTAAAGACTCTTCGCTTCTAAATACACCAGCATTTTTAGTCATACCAGCTTGAAGCTCTTCTCTAATCCCAGGAACACGTTCTTTACCATTTGATGTGAGTAAGGTATTCATTTCATTTACACAATCATCAGCATCAGATGCTTTCGCAGGACGAAGTGTAATACCTTCATCTATGGCTTTTATCATGTTTTGACCAGCATGTCTACCAAAAAGCATGGCTTCAAGTACAGAGTTTGCCCCCAGTCTGTTTGCACCATGTACAGAAACACAAGCACACTCACCAGCAGCGTAAAAACCTTCTACCAATTCTTTGTTTCCATTTTTCTCTACTTGACAGTTTATGTTGGTTGGAATTCCACCCATTGAATAGTGTGCTGTTGCTGAAATATGAATGGCTTCTTTTAACATATCTTGCCCTTGGAAGGCAATAGAAAGTTCACGAAGTTCTGGAAGTTTAGTTAAGATAATCTCTGGGTCAAGGTGGGTTAAATCAAGATTCATGGACTGACCATCTTTACCAACACCACGCCCTTGACGTACTTCTTCCATAATGGCACGACTTACAACATCACGTGATGCAAGTTCCATAGCATTTGGAGCATACTTGGTCATAAAACGTTCACCTTCAGAGTTAAAGAGACGACCACCTTCACCACGTGCAGCTTCAGAAATAAGTACACCAGAACCACCAAGTCCAGATGGGTGGAACTGTACAAACTCCATGTCTTCAAGTGGAAGACCTTTACGTGCCACAATAGAAAGTGAATCTCCTGTATTTGCATGGGCATTTGAGTTAAATCTATAAGCTCTACCATGACCACCTGTCGCAAACATGGTTACTTTTGCATTGAAGATAGCTGGTTCAGAATCTTTAATGTTGTAAGCCACAACACCAGATACTTTGCCATCTTCATAGATAAGGTCTGAACAGTACCACTCATCAAAAACTTCAATTCCAGCTCTGTCTGCTTGCTCATAAATGGTCTGTAATAGTGTAAGTCCTGTTCTGTCTTTTGCAAAACAAGCTCTAGGTTGACTTTGTCCACCAAAAGGACGAATAGCAATGTTTCCCTCTTCATTACGAGAAAAAACAGCACCCATTCTTTCTGCCCAACGAATGGTTTCAGGTGCTTTCGTACACATAAGTTCAACACAGTCTTGGTCAGCTAAATAGTCAGAACCTTTTACCGTGTCAAACTCATGAAGTTCTGTAGAATCATCAGCACCAAGTGCAGCATTAATACCACCTTGAGCAGCACCTGAGTGAGATCTTAAAGGATGTAATTTTGTAATCACAGCTGTTTTCTTTCCTGCTTCTGTTAGTTCTTTAGCTGCTGCAAGACCAGCCAATCCAGCACCAACAATAACTGCATCATACTTGTGTATCTTAATGCCCATATGCTATTTCCTTTTTTTGGAATAGGTTCTACTTATAAAAACCTATAGGTTTAATTTGAATTGATTATATCTTATGGTAGTTAAATTTGGATATATAGCTTTAGAATAGCATGAGCTAGATACTTGGGATGTTACGAATATTCCATATTAGGGAGTGTTGGGGCTATTTAGTGTTACAAATTTTCCATATTTTTTAATAAAATCTGTTCATAAACCCCCATAAAAGAAAATTAAATTTTGACTAAGTATCTTCCAACAGCTTGACCATCAAGTAAGACTTGATACGCTTCAGGTAAGTCTCCTAAGGTAATTTCAGTAGTAAGTTCAGCCAGAGAATCGATGTTGAATTCATCAGCAAGTTTGTTCCAAACAGCAAGTTTCTTTTCCAGTTTACACTCAACAGAATCAATACCAATAAGTCTTACCCCTCTTAAGATAAAAGGAAAGACATTGGTGTTTAATTTGAAAGAGGCTGTTAGTCCACAACAGGTTGCTACGCCATCATATTTGACAGATTTAAGTGCTTCGGCTAAGATGTTACCACCTACCGTGTCAACTACACCTGCGAAGCGTTCTCTAACCATTGGTTTTTTGTTTTCAATGTCAAAGTCTTTTCGTAAGATGACCTCTTTTGCTCCAAGCTCTTTAAGAAAGCCTATTTTCTCTTCTTTCCCACTAATGGCAACGACATCAAATCCCAATTTACTTAAAATAGCCACAGCAATGGAACCCACACCACCAGTTGCACCTGTTACTAAGATTTCTCCTGACTCAGGTGTTAGACCATTATTTAAAAGTTCATTTACACTAAGTCCAGCTGTTAATCCAGCTGTTCCATAGGTCATGATTTCTTTATCCGTTATGTTTGAAGGTTTCTTCACAACCCAAGTAGCTGGAACTTTAACAAATGATTGATGTCCTCCATCACTGTTCATTCCCATGTCATAACCTGTTACTAAAACTTCGTCACCTTTTGCAAAGTCTGCTGAATTACTCTCTTCAATAACACCAGCCACATCAATACCTGTTACGTGTGGAAAGTTTCGAGTGACCCCAGGGTTACCCACTGAACTCAAAGCATCTTTAAAATTCAAACTTGAATAGGATGCCTTAATAAGTACTTCATTGTTCCCAATAGTAGGTACGCTAATTTCTTTAATTCCTGAAGTAAATGTTCCGTCTTCATTTTTATCTACTACAAATGCACTGTTTTTCATTTTCTATCCTCTTATTTTTTATGTTGTAAGCTTATAATAATAGTGCTATAATGTCAAGAACTAACGAAAAGTATAGGTACTTACTAAAAAGATACTATGGATGGAAAATCATGTCAAAAAGCGAAAAAAAAGACAGAATAAAATGCAATATTGAAGTCGCTATGGAAGCCATAGATGGGAAGTGGAAGATTCTTATTTTATGGTACTTAAAAGATGATAAAAAACGGTTTAACGAATTGCAAAAGTGTATTTACGGCATCACGCAAAAGATGCTTATTCAAAAATTAAGAGAGTTAGAACATGATGGTATTGTTCATCGAGAAGTTTACCCTGTTGTACCTCCAAAGGTTGAATATTCGTTAACAGAATATGGAAAAACACTCAAACCCATCTTGAAACAACTCTATTTATGGGGTGAGAAACACAATCAGAGAGTAAATTAATGTCTTCTTTTGTGGTACACTAAGCCTTTTCATAAAGCACTCTAAACCCAACATCAACATAACAAAAGTCCAAAGCATATTTATGACGTGCTGTAGAAGAAGCATTTTCTTTTGAGTCAAACCATGAACCACCACGGAGTACTCTTCGGTCATCATTGGCATTGCTAAAAGCTTCTGTTGTTGCTGTTTCGTCATAACTTTCACTCCATGTGTCTTGGCACCATTCCCATACGTTTCCATTCATGTCATAAAGTCCCCATGGATTTGGTTTTTTAGACCCTACCGTATGTGCTTCACCCAGTGCATTTTCAAAATACCAGGCATGTCTAGCTACTTCATCTTCATCACAAGAGTAAGGGCTGCTTGTACCTGCTTTACAAGCGTATTGCCACTCAGCTTCGGTGGGGAGTCTGTAGTTTTTAGATTCTTTTTGACTCAACCAAACACAATAAGCCTGAGCATCTTCCCACGAAACCCCTACCACAGGAGCGTCATCTTCAAAGTTTACCTCTTCATACAAGTCATCAGAACCCGTTTCAAGGTTACAGTTATGATCTTCTTGTATCCATTCGGGGTAATGGCTATGGGTCTCTTTGGCAAAAGCTAAATACTCTTGCATGGTCACTTGATATTTAGAAATGTAAAAATCAAATTTATCCGATTTTATGGGTACAAAATTAGTAGTCATCATCGTCTTCATCCAGTTCTAGGTCTTTTATAAATCGTGTAGAGAGGGCTTTCGCTTTTCCATGAATCTTTCGTACATTGGAAGGCGTGTAAATTTCTTCAAGTGTCTCCCTAAACACCTTTAACCATTGGTCAAAAAGTTCAGGAGTAAGGTTAGGTAAAAATACATGAGGAAGGAGTGGGTCACCAATGTACCTTCCTTCTTCAAGTATCATTCCCAACCAAAAGTTGTCAAGGGTGATGAGGTGTTCGTACCACTTGTCATTGTTCATGTCATCACCTAAGGCATTGAGAAAAAATGGGGCGAGTTCTTTGTCTTCTAATACTTTGGCATAAAAGCTACGTACGAGTTTTTCTATGGAACCTCTGTCTATGGTTTCTATGAGTTCTTGGGACATGTTGGTTTCCTTATGGCTTTTTAGTTTAATGCATTATACTTTTATAAAATTTGATTCAAGGTATATAATGGGTGTCAGAACAACAATAACATTAGATGAAGTTAACAGTTTAACCCAAACTGCTAGTTAAAAGCGAGTTTTTGATGTTCTTTGGAAAGCTTAAAAAACATATCAACACTATAAGCTAAGATAAATGATTTTAGCTTGACTAGAAAGCCACGAATAGAAGTAGCTT
>CACVAX010000029.1 GCA_902727935.1 uncultured Sulfurovum sp.
AAATAGCCTAAAAACAATACTTCACTATCACTTATCTCTGATAATGCATGTTCTTCTTTTCCTAATGTCCCTTTTAGAAACTCTTCTATTAAGCAGTATATTGTTATCATTCTTTGTTCCATAATTTGCCATTCAAGCTTTTATGGAACTTTACTCTCTTTCTTCTTTATTCTCTTTTTAACTAGCAGTTTGGGTGAGTATAATAAAAGTATGAAAAAAGAGCCAAGAAAATATAAACCGTACAAGAGATTGACAGAAGTACAAAAAGAGATGATCTATAAAATGCATGAAGAGAAGATGGAGCTAAGAAAAATAGCAAGAGTGATGGGAGTAAAGTTATGGACAATACAATACCACATTAAAAAAAACGAAAGAGTACAAAGAAATCTATGAAGATTTCATAGGGAAATTCAAGGAATATAGTTTATTATTGAGTTACATGATAATAGATGAGCTCTATACGTTTGTCCAAAAGAAATCTAAAAAGTGTTATGTATGGGTGAGTGTAGTAGTAACGACAAGAGGAAGAAAGTTTTATTTTTATCATGTATCAAAATTTAAAAGTGCTGAAGAGCTTTTAAACTTCAAGCTAACTTTACCCAAAGTAGATAAGATATATTGTGATGGTAATAAGGTTCCAACCATGCAGAAGTCTAAATTTACTAATATTGTTGAAAATGTTAATTCCCAAATTAGGGATAAAGTATCTTATTTGGTTCGAAAATCTAAAGCTCATGCTAAGTCTATAGAATGGCTTGATCATCGTTTAGCTATGTTCTTTGTTAATTTGAATTTAAGAGGTTAATCTTCTATTTGGTCAGTGCCATTTTTTAAGTAGGGTGTTGGGAAACTTTTCTTTAAATTTACTTTCACTCTCTTTCATAAGGCTTTCACCTTTTTTAATGTTTTTTTCACCATCGTCAATAAGGTCTTCACCCTCTTCAACTTGTTCCTTACCTGTTTTAACAAGCTTTGAGCCTTTTGCCCATTGTGCTGAAAGCTCTTTTTTTAACTTCACATCTTTTTCTACCAAGGTAGCTGAATTCATCATCATCTCACCCATAGTTGCTTCTTTACTTGAACAAGCAGAAAAAAGCAATACAGACGCTCCTACTAATACTAAGTTACGGTTTATCATTTTTAACATTGTTGGTTTACCTTTTAAATTAAATTATCATGCACGTATTCTAGCCTAATTTAATTTTTTTACTGTTACTTAAGTAGCAGTGCTAAAAAAGAAAAAGTTTCTTATGCTATGATTTCGCCAAATTAATCAAGGTGTACCATGCTCAAAAAAATTTTTCTTTTTTCTTTTCTACTCACAAACTATGCTTATGGATTTATTAGTATTGAACCCCTTGTACCTGGTGAAAAAGAAGAGATAACGGGTGAAGTAGCCATTGGTTCTAAATACAGTGCAGGAAACACAAACGCTACTTCACTTGGTTTAGGAGGGAAAATAGAGTACACTCAAGAAGATTGGCTTCTTTATCTTCTTGCAGCCCAATCGTATCAAGAGACAGACAGCCAAAGAGATCAAAACAATGGGCATTTACATTTTCGTTATTTACAAAATCTAAACAGTACCCTTTACAGTTATGAACTTTTTTTCCAAACTGAATTTGATGAATTTCAGGACATTAAACAACGAAATCTACTCGGTGCAAATATCCGAAAAAAGTTAGAACTTCCCTTTGATAAATTTTATGTAGGATTAGGAGTTTTTTATTCTTATATCGAACCTAGCAGTGTAAACGCACTTGACCCCATCCGTAAAGATATTTATGGAAACAGCTACATTTCATTTCTAAAAAAGATTAATGAGAACTTCTTTATTACTTATCTTGGATATTACCAACCTAATTCTGAAGACCTATCCGACTTTAGAATCTCTCAAACTGTACAACTCAATACTTCCATTACCAAACAATTTACCCTTGGGCTTGATATTAGCCATAATTACAATAGTAAGCCCTATAAACAAATTGAAAAAAGTGATACAGAGTCTATGGTCAATCTTAAATATAAGTTTTAACAAAGAGCAATGAGGCACTAAACATATTCAAGCATCGCTTTACTACTCTCTTCATTTTCTACAATAATATTACTTATGCCTAAATCAAGCAATGCTTGTCTCTCTCTAAGGGCATGTACTTTAACCACAATTTTACTGGCATGGACTATTTTTTGTAATTCATTACAAAGATGATAGAGTTTTTTGGGGTTATCAATGGCAACAATAACTTTTTTGGCTCTTGTAATATAGGTTTTTTGTAATATTCTTTTGTTTTCAGCTTGACCAAAAATAACCGATTCATGATGGTTTTTTGCGATGGTATATCTATCAATATTATTTTCCACAATAATATAAAATTCACCATCATTTTTTAATTTGGAGACAACATTTTGTCCAAACTCTCCATAACCCAACACAACCACATGTCCTTCTATAGGTGCTGTTAAAAACTCTTGCTCTGATTTTGCATCATCAAGTTTCATGAAAAAATCCGTTATGACACTTAGGTTTCGTAATATAAAAGGGGTTAAGACCATGGAGAGGATAATAGTAACAATCATAATTTGACCATAAGGTGAAACGATGAGCGAATTCACACGTGCCAATTCTAAAATCACCAAAGCAAATTCACCCACTTGTACCAAGGTTAATGCCGTTTTTAAAGTTGTACGTTTATCATCTTTTTTTCGAACAAAAAAGTAAATAATCGCAAACTTTACCAATATGATTAGCAATAATAGGAGCAAAATAATAGGGGCGTAGCTAAAAACAATGTCAAATTTTATTTGCATACCTACGGTAATAAAAAAGACTCCTAAGAGTAAATCTCTAAAAGGAATTAATTCTGCTTCAGCTTGATGTTTGTACTTGGTCTCCGAAATAAGCATACCAGCTGCAAAAGCTCCCAAAGAGTAAGAGAATCCAACCACATAAGCCAAATAAGAAGCCCCTATGGCTAAAAATAAAATCGAACTCATAAAAAGTTCATCTGAACGCGTTTTGATAATTTGTGTTAAAAAAGGCTCTAGGAGATATTTTGCTAGCACAAAAAGAATGACAAATAAAATAAGCACACTAACCGATGTTTGTAAAATAATACTGCTAATATTGCTCTCTTTAGAACCCAAAATACCAATAAAAATCAAAATTGGAATAACAGCGATATCTTGCATAATTAAAATACCTAAGGCATTTTTCCCATATCTTTTATTGATTTCACCTGTTTCATTGAAAGTTTTTAAAACAATGGCTGTAGAAGACATGGCTAGGGCTAAGGCAATAATTAAAGCACTGTTTAAATCTAAACTAAAAAGGTAAAAGGTAACTAAAAAAGCAATAATAGCCGTTGCAATAATTTGTAAGCTTCCAACTAAAAACACTTCGTATCTCATCTCTTTTAAATGCTTTAATGAGAACTCTAAACCAATGGTAAACATCAAAAATACAATACCAAATTCAGCTATCTCTTTGAGGGTATGGTTGTTAACAGCTTCATGTAACCCAAAAAGATAAGAGATGCTAGTACCTGTGATAATATACCCAATAATCGTAGGCAAATTTATTTTTTTTAAAAAAATATTAATAAGCAATGAAATAAATAGGGTTGAAACAATAATCAATAGCATTAAATACTTTCCTTATTTTTATGAAAAAGTGCATCTTCACAACGATTAATAAGTTTTTTTAAATTTTTAACGCGTTTCTCTTTACGCGTAATTTCAATAATCTTATCACTTTTTAATTTTTGAATGCTTCGATTGACGACAGCCCTGACTGATCCTATCATTTTTGCAATGGTATCATTGGACAAATCATTAATTAAAGAGACTGTATGGTCATCTATTTTTGAAGGTTCTCCTTCATCAACATTACGTAAAATAAGTTTAGAGAGTCTAGTGGTGGTGTCATACAGTGCCAAATCAGAAGCATTTTGTTCAAGATAACGCATACGTTTTCCAAGATAAGGTAAAAAGTTTTTATTAAACTGTGGATTATCATCCAACCATGCCCGAGCAGCATCAGCATCAACACGTAAAACATCCACATCATCTATGGCTTCTAATATAATGCTGTTTTCCACTTTTTCCATCAACACAATAATGTCAAAGATATCCCCAGGTGAGAGTAAAAAAACAATGTATTCTTTGCCTGTATGTGGATTTACTTGTGACGCTTTAACCCTACCAGAAATAGGCATGTACATCCATTTTAAAGTCTCTTCTGGATAAATAAGTGTTCCCTTTTTAATGTGCTTTAATTCAAACCAAGAGAGTGTTTCTTTCAAAAAATCCTCTTCTACATTTTTAAAAAGTAAGGAATCACGCATAACTTTTAAACTTTTTTCATAATATGGTGAATCTTTTTTCATACTTAACCCTTATAATTTTTTAAGCTATTATACTAAAATGACCTCATAACAAATAACATTTAATCCCCAATCCAATAAAGAAAACTCGGAATATCATTAATACCGACATACAAATAATCCTCTTTCCCTTGACCTCGTTTAGCGTATGTCAGTCGAAATACGTTTAAAAAATCTAAATAAGCGTTCATCCCTAATTGACGCTTAAAATTAGCCGAGGAACTTAGATCTTGATAAAGTGATGGACCAAATCCTAAACTCAGTGTGTCTTCAAAGAGTTCGTAATTAAGATTCAAATCAAGCCTTAAAAAATCACTTTTACCCTCACGGTTACTTAACTGAAAAGAGCCAGAAGGCTTTAGTTCAATGGCTTTAGGCATTAAAAATTTATCTTCGTTAAAATAATAATAGTGTTCGTAACCCAAAGCCATAATATTTTTAGAAAATGCCACTTCATAAGGGAAATACTTCACCCAAAGTTTATCGTAATCCAACGGTGCTGATACAGGATTGTAGGTATACCCACTTTTTGTTCGGTAAAATGTTCCTGCTCCGTAAGCTGTCATGGAAGAGAGTGTCTTGGTGAGGTTTTGTGAGTTCTTTTTTTCTAAACTTACAATGCGATGCATTACGCTTGACAAAGGTTGTCTGTACCAGGCTTTCGGATGTTTTAGCGTATGTTTTAAAAAAGGACTTTTAGCTTGATATTTAAACTTATTTAAACGTTTAATTAACGTATAAAACTCTTCCATGTCTTGATAATGAAGCGTTTTAATGGCTTCAAAAATTGCCAGTAAATCTTTTTGAATCGGATAGCTTTGCTTGTCAAGAGGAAAACCAAACTCTTCAGCGTGTAAAAGGTTTAAAATATATTTCGCTTTGTCTGAACCCTTTGAAAGTAACTCATAGCTTTGGATTCTTGTATTTTGCACACAAGTCGTGTCATTATTATTGGGACATTGATACTTAGTACTTTCCACAATGGCATCATATACCCCAACATAATAATCATAAGTTCTAAACCCTTCATCTAAAAATGCCCCAAAATGTTCTAAAAATTTCCCTGTAATGGGAAAATAGCGTGATGAAATTTGTATTTTTTTTTCAGAATCTTTAAACTCTTTGGCTAAGGTATTGTATAAAATACTCGATTCCGAAGCAGAAAAAATATCAGCAATAAGATTAATCGCACTGTTAAGAGGGCTAACCTGTTGCTCCTGTTTTTTGTACTCTTTTGCAACCAAGGTACGCCGAAGGTGTTTGGGATCCATAAAAATATAATTTTTAGCTTTTCCTTTAGAGAGTCGAATGGCAAAATCTAAAGGAACATTGTCAAAGACTCCACCATCTTGAAACAAGGCTTTTTCAAACTGTTTATGATGAAAATATTCCAGCTCCACCTGTTCAAAAGCAATGGGAAAAGCACTTGAGGCAAAGAGTGCTTTTTTAATGCGTTCATAACTTGGAAAACCATCGTGTGAAAGGTTAATAATGTTGTCTCTTGTTAAAGAGTAGTTGTCTAAAATTTTAGCTTTTCCTTCAGCATTGACTGAAAAAACAAGAGGAATATGGAAAAGTTTATTGGATATTTCGATGTTTTGTATTTTAGAAATTTTGGGCTGAACCCTTGTTACAGCAAAACCAAAAGGCACACGACACTCAGGGTCGTAATAGGGCTGTTCTAGCGAGTTAAACATTTCTAAAGAGAGGGTTTCTAATTTTTGACGACTAAAAAGTGACGTTTTATTATGCTTATCAAGCACCCCAAATGCTTTGTCGATAAACAAGTCTTCAAAATCTACAGCCGTCCACATATTATAAAAGAGATTATTTTCAATAAGGTTGTCATTTTGTGAGGCATTAGGATTACGACACCATGCTATGGCTGACATCATGGTATTGATTGCTCCTGCTGATGCTCCAGCAATGGAATGCAGTTGAATAGATGCTCTATTTGGCTTCTTTTTTTGTTGGTTAAGATATTTAATAAGCCCCCAATTATACCCAGCTTCATATGCACCCAAAGAGATTCCTCCACTAATAATAAGCGAAAAATCTTTTTTGCTTTCATTAGCAAGTAAAGGAGAAAAATACATAAAAACTACGATTAAAGGAGTATAAAAAAATTGATGCTTCATGCAAAGCCTCCCCTAGATTAAGTTTTTAATTATAACGAAATAAAACATTAAGAATTATCTATTTTAAAATTTAATCCAATAAATATCCTAATAAGACCAAGTTGAGCATAAATGACACGGTAAATAAAGAACGGTAAACCAAAATAGGTTCACGCTCTAAAAGCGTTGCCTCTTTATCAAAATAGGGTTTAACTTTTAAAGGGTTTTTTAATTCATACATCATTTCAGAATAGTACTTATAGCGTAAGTTATTCTCTTTTTCGGTTGCTCTTAATATAATGGACATAAGCCACTCAGGAATGTTTTTGTTATACTGACTTAAAGGTGTCACTTTTTTAAAAACAGGTCGTTGAAACGGCTCAATCTCTCCAAAAGGAAAAGCTTGGGTTAAGGATTCATAAAGTGTCGCTCCAATGGAATAGAGTTCACTCGATTCATTAATACTTGCTCCTCTAAAACGTTCTGGAGCAAGGTAAGAGGGTGTTCCAGCATTAGAATTGATACTATAGAGTTCCGTCACCGAACCAAAATCAATCACTTTAAAAACATGTTTCCCATCACGTTTATAAATCATAATATTTTCAGGTTTGATATCGCCATGCACAAGGTCAAATTTTATAAGATACTGGCTCATGTTTAACAACATTTTGGCAAGATTAATTGTATCATCCACCGAGAGTTTACGCTTTTTTAAATACGCTTTTAAATCAATGCCTTCAACCACTTTCATGACATAATACCGATGTGTACGGTTTTTAGGAATAACCGTCTTTGGAAAAAATCCAGCCTTAAGCCGTTTGGCATTCCAAGCTTCTTTCACAAACAAGTCCAATATATTAGGGTTCTCTATAGCATCAAGAGGAGCAAATTTTAAGACATAGTTTTTGCCTTTATTCGAACAGAGCCAAGTTCGATCATTTTGTATGAGTGATTTTTCAAGTTTATAACCATCGATTTCCATGCCAAGTTCTAAGATTTTAGGAATAATAAGTTTTTGTTTTTTTAACTCTTGAACTTGGTCAATGCCTAAAATATCAATGGTCACAGCTGTTGTGTCATCAGGTAGATCATCTTCCATCAAACTCGAAGCCTTTTTTACCAAATAGTGTGCTCCATTTCCAATACCATCTTCAAGTTGATTATCATTCATAACCGTATAGAGTCCATCTGAACAGAGTAAAATTTTATCATCTTTATTAATAATGTTTTCAAAATAATACGGCTCAACTTCGGCATCGATTCCTATGGCTTTGGTTAAGACACCTTCGTAGCCTTCTTCTTCCAAGGCATGGTCATTAGAGAGTTGTGTTAAGATATTCTCCCTTTTAAGATATACACGACTATCGCCAACATTTGCACCATAAAGCCTATTACCTTCAATAATAACAAGGGTTAAGGTTGTCACCAATTCAGGACGTTCATAATTAATTATGGACTCTTCATATAAAATGGCATTAATCGATTTGATAAAAAGTTTAATAGATTTTTCAATACTCCAAGAGAGAGGTCGACTTTTAAAATTACTCATTAAATGGGTTGTCACTCTTTTAGCAGCTTGAGCCCCTTCTTCAGCTGAACCTACCCCGTCACAAACAATCGCAATGCTAAGATTCTCAATGGTCTTAACATCAAAGTAGTCATCACCTCTTAGCTCTTTCCTTTTAGCAAGGGAAAAGCCTGAAGTATTTATGTTTTGTTTGCCCATTCAAAAGCCTTTATAATAAATTTTACTAAAATTTATTATAATCTTTTTTTGGCTTTTTGGGAGCGTTTATATGGCTATATTTTAAACAAATAAAATCCACTAAAGATTGGCTTCTTCTAATTGTTCTCTAAGGATTTTAATCCTTTGATTGGTCAGTTCAGCTTTAGCACTGTTCAATGAAAGCCCATACATGCTTCCAAAACAACTGCGTAAATCTCCCCCTTCACAACTGAACTGTGCATCTAAGTCAGCATCACGATAAACCAACCAAGCTTTCTGTGCTTTTCTAAGATTTCTCAAATAAAGTATATTTTCCCTTTTAGCTCTTCGAAGTGCTTGATAGATATGGTTCAATTCCCTATCAGCCCTTAAAAAGTCATCATAAGCACACTTATTCATCTCCATTTGTGTGCCATCCTCTTTGCATTCAATCCCACCTTCAGCTAAAGCATAAATACTGGTTCCTAAAAGTAAAGCCAAGCACAGTGTTATTGTTTTTTTCATAAGTTTTCCTTTTTTGATAAATTAAGCTATAAGAATACTCAAAAATGTATTAGCACTCATACTTATTTTTTTATTAATTTTTTTTACTAAGCTTAACGCGTAAAAGCCAAGGGAGCGATAGAGTTATAAAGTGCTACTATGGTTCTTTATAAATGTGAACCATCCTATAAAGAATAGCTGAAAACAAACACTTAAAGAGCTTGACGCATATTTTGAAGAGAGGCTGTTGAGGTTGGAGGGTAGTTTTAGGCTAGTCAAATAGTAAAATTAGAAATGTTCAGAAGAAACCTTAAAACTCTTCCGAACACTCTCCACCGTAATAAACAGTTTATTCTCTTCATCAAAAAATGCTACAAATCCAAACTTTTTATAAAAGTCAGAAGCTCCATCTTTAGCATCTACAACGATTAGAGGGAATGCTACAGAATCACTCGTGTTTAGAAGTTTTTTTAATGCATCTATGAGTAACCATTCTCCAAAACCTTCTTTTTTATATCTTTTGTCAACAGCCAAACGGGCAATAAGACCTGCTGAATTAGCATTCTGATGTTTTTTCTGTAAAGCTGAAGGTAGAGAACTTAAATCCAAAGTACTCATGGTCAGCGTATAATAACCGATTATAAAGTTTGGGTTTTTCACATCTTCTAAAACAAAGGTTCGTGTGTTGTCTTTGTTTGACTGCTGGTTCGCCATCATTTGTAAGTAGTTTTTGAGTGCTGGAACAGCACAATCAAAACGTTTTCGGTCATGTCTCTTTTTATCAAGAGGAACGCTTATCATTGAGTTTTATTCTCGTAGTTTTGCAGGGCTTTTTTGAGTCTAGGATTTGCTTCAGGCTTATCAAGTGCTTCCACAAAAAGCATGGCATCTCTATTACTCAGTTTTAAAGCATTCTCTCTTTGAATAATTTTTTTTGCTTTCTCAATCGCAGCTCCAAGAACAAATGAATTGATACTGGATATACCTGTAAGAGCAGCAGCTTTTGACAACAGTTCTTGGGTATCAAGGTCTACTCTGGCTGTAATACGTGGTGTTTGTGCATTCATTTATGATTCCTTTTAGGTGTGCCAATTTGGCACTTTTAATAGAGTATAGCATTTTTTTGTTAAGACTTTTATATACCATTATTATGTTTTCCCAAAAAATGATGATTTGAATTTACTTACTTTTAATCTATAAAAGTTTATACTTAAACTATAAACTTACAAAGGAATCACATGACAGTAACAGCAAAAGACCTAAGATTTAATATCTCAATGCTTTTTGATGTATTGAGTAAAGGTGAAGATGTGCTTATTACTTACCGAGGCAAAGCAAAAGCAAAACTAATCTCTTATACTGAGCCATCAAATGAAGAAAAAACAGACAGCATTTTTGGAATGTGGCAAGACCGAGAAGAAGATGTGGACACCATGGTACGAAATATGAGATAAGGGCGTAACTTTGGTCTATGATAAACTACTTGATACGGATGTACTGATTTGGTATCTTAGAGGTAATCAAAATGCTTATGACCTTATTCATAGCATTGGTGAGTTTACTATCTCTGCTGTAACCTATATGGAATTGGTTCAAGGTATGCGAAACAAAGATGAACTTAGAGCCTTAAAAAGAGCATTAAAACAGTGGAAAGTTAAAACTATCTATATGAATGAAGAGATTTCAGCACAAGCACTTTTTTATGTTGAAGAATATTTTTTAAGCCATTCTATGCAGTTGGCTGATGCACTTATTGGTGCTACTTGTGCCACTCATGGAATGACACTTTATACAGCTAATGATAAACATTATAAAGTTATTAAAGAGCTGGATATTTTTGTTTTTCGACCGTAAATAATCATCATTGTAAATGTCCATGTACGCTTAAAATAATATTTTAGGAAACTATATGGTACAATTTTCCTTATGAAAAAGAAAATAAAACAAATAATTCGAGATTTTCATTTACAAAAGCCTTTTGAAGTCTATAGTCGAGAGCTTCAACTTCCTATAGATACTCAAAAAATCATTACGCTTATGGGAGTACGTCGTTGTGGTAAGACTTCTATTTTGTATGAGACCATTAACCGATTGACTGAAACCATTGATAAAAAAAGAATTTTATTTTTTAACTTTGAAGATGAACGTTTTGAGTTAAACCAAGAGAGTTTAGACCTTATACTTCAAGCTTACATGGAACTGTACCCTGAAATAGAGATGAAAGATACCTATCTGTTTTTTGATGAAATTCAAAATGTGGATGGTTGGGAAAAGTTTGTAAGACGTGTTTATGATGGTATGAGTCAAAATATCTTTATTACAGGTTCTAACTCTAAGTTGTTGAGCCGAGACATTGCTACTTCTTTACGTGGACGAACCATTACTTATGAAGTCTTTCCTCTTTCATTTCGTGAATATTTGGCTTTTGAAAAAATAGAAATTGACCTCCATAGCACGAAAAGTTTGGCTTTTATTCATAACCGTTTAGAGAAGTTTTTACGTGAGGGGGCTTTTCCTGAAACAGTTCTTTTTGATGAGAGAATTAGAGCGAAAATTCTTCAAGACTATTATAATGTGATGATTTACAAAGATTTGATAGAACGATTTTCTATTAAAAATACCGAAGCGTTAAAATTCTTTTTAAAACGTATTTTAGCCTCTTCAACAAAACTTGTATCCATTAACAAAATCTATAATGATCTTAAATCAAGTGGTTTTAAAGTGGGTAAAAATAGTTTATATGCGTACTTGGGCTATGTAGAAGATATTTATTTGAGTCTAACACTTGATAAATACAGTCAAAAAATCACCACCCAAACCGACAAAAAAGTCTACTCCATAGATATAGGATTTAACAATACCTTACTCTATAAGTTTTCGGATGACATTGGAAAGTCAATGGAAAATGCTGTTTTCTTGGAGCTACGACGACGTGAAAAAGAGATATATTATCATACCGACAGAACATCTGAATGTGACTTTGTAGTCGTTGAAAAGGGTAGCGTAAGACAAGCCATACAAGTAACTTATGAGATGGAAAATGAGAAGACACGAGAACGGGAGTTTAAAGGTTTAGTGAATGCATGTAAGCAATATGGTTTAAATAAAGGTTTCATTATAACGTATGAAGAAGAGGGTAGTTATGAGAAAGATGGCGTGAGTATTGAGCTTGTTTCTTTGGTTTCTTTTTTGTTGGAGGTATCTTCTTGAAGCTAATCCTTGCCCCAATGAAATTAATTTTTTCTAACTGATAGGTTAAAACAACCCACTCTGAACCATCCTATCCCTTTTCAAGCTTCCTTCAATCCAACCCAAAAACTCACTACGAAATTTAATCCCCTTAACGCGTCCTCTATATTTATCAACAATAAATAAATCTTCATATTGACTCATGGGTTGATAGACATTGTCATCTTTTTTAATAATCGAATTTTGAAGCAAATACCTATTTAAATCTTGGGTTCTAGTAAAGATGTTTTTTAATTGTGTTACTACTTCAAAAGCTGTGTAACCAGAGTTTTTTCGGTAGATAGTTTCTATGTTTTGACTATCAACTTCACTCTGTTCTAAAAACCTATGTTCAGCATAGAGTTTAATCTTTTTGTCTTGTTCGAAAGCACGAAGTACATTGGCGTAACTTCCTTTGCTTTTTCCATCCCATATGACAAAACTGTATTGACTGTCATTTGTCATGGCTTTGTCTTTTTGTTGTTGTTTTTCTCTTCCATTTTGTATTGCATGAGGAACGCTAATAGTTTTTAGAGTAAATTTATCACTTGCTTTATATCTTGGCTGAGACGTAATAGAGTAAACCATGACATTAAAATACTCTAAAGACAAACAATAGTTTTGCACCAAGCTATCAATGCCGTTAGCATCTCCTACTAAGATTTGCATATTGTTTTGGATAATCTTATCAATACTATTTTTTACTTCTTGTGGTAGAGTTTTAATTGCTATTGAACCTGAAATAAAGACGCTGTTCTTTATCATCTTTTACTCCTAGTTTTGGTCATGGTGAGAACATAAACACTTTTTACTTTGGCTTGATTGTAGAGTAGGTCGGTAACAGCTCTCACGGTTGCCCCTGAACGATAGACATCGTCTATGAGCAGTATAACTTTATTTTCAATATCTATTTGAGGATTAAGTTTTAGTGAGTCTCTAAGAAGAGCTTCTCGTTGAGCTGGATTGATTATGGACTTTAACTCTTCGACATTGTTTTTTGAAAGCACATTTTTTAGTAGAGGAACTCTTGAAGATTTACTAAGCTCTTCGACTATTTTGTAAACAGGTTGAAATACTCTTTTAAGGTTGGAAGGAGGAACAGGAATGATAAAATCAACAGCTGTAATGTTTTTTAGGTTTTTATTAATCAGCTCAATTATTTTTGGGATAGCAGTCTCATCAGAATGATACTTTAGTCGATTTATCAGTTCACCCATTTCACTTCGGTCATTGTCAAATTCTGGTTGTCCATCAAGGTTTTCACCGAGATAAACAGAACTTATGGTGTGTAGGTCAATGGCATAACCTGCTTTCCAATTACCATCAATTTTTATCATTTTTTGACCTCTGAGTTATCTTCTTTATTTTATTATATTGTTTTAGTCTGAAATTATTGAAGTGAAATATAAAAGTTCATCGCTAGGTGACTAAGTTACTTTTGTAATCCAATCTTCCCAGCAATCTCAAGCTCACAACAAACATGGTCATCACTAATCTCACCATGTTCTTCCACATAATCAATACCCCAATGAAACATCTCTTTAAGTACAGGTGTGAGTCGTTTTCCTGCTGGGGTTAGGGTGTAGACTACTCGTGGGGGAACTTCGGCAAAGACTTCACGGTGGATGATGTTTTTTGCTTCAAGCTCTTTGAGTTTTACCGTTAAGGTCTTTTGCGTAATCTCAGAAATACTGTGGTGTAGGTCTTTAAAGCGTTTCCCATTATCCAGTAAATTCCAAATAATAAAGAGCTTCCACTTGTCATTAAATATGTCCAAGGTAACGGCTACTGAACATTGGTATTCTTTATCATTTATTTTATACATAGTGGCTCCTTTGATGAACACTATTTTAACATAAAAGATATTAATTTCCATTACTTACCTAAAGTATCGTAAGGAAACTCTAATTAAAGATTCCCTATGATTTTAATACTTACCTAAATTACTGTAATGTAGTTTTTTAGAGAATGCCATAGGATAAAAGTATGAAAACACCTCAGTCTGAGTTTGAGAGCATTAACCAAGCCTACAACAGTACGTTCAAGCCAGAGCGTTTAACCCTTGGTTTGGTTGTGCCGTTAGAGAACTATCCAAAAAGTCCCATCCCAACCATGGAGCGACAGATTGAACGCATACAGTTGGCTGAAGCATTGGGTTTTTCAGCTGTTTGGTTGCGTGACATTCCTTTTAACGTTCCTTCTTTTGGGGATGCTGGTCAAATGCATGATCCTTTTGTTTACTTAGGTTTTTTGGCTGCTCAGACGAAAACCATTGCTTTGGGAACGGGAAGCATTATTTTACCGTTAAGACATCCAGCTCATGTGGCAAAGTCGGCTGCGAGTGTGGATGCTCTTTCGGGTGGACGTTTACTTTTGGGCGTAGCTTCAGGTGACCGACCACAAGAGTACCCAGCCATGAATTTACCATTTACGAATAGAGGTGAACGTTTTCGAGAGAGTTTTGAGTACATCAAAGAGGTTTGGAAAGATTCACCCTCGTTTGAAAACAGTTTTGGAAGTCCTTATGGTGGTTTGGACATGTTGCCAAAACCTGTGGGTAAAAAAGTACCCATGCTCATTACGGGGGCGAGTCAACAGAGTCCTGAATGGTTAGCAGCCAATGGTGAAGGTTGGGTGACATATCCACGTAATCCAACTTTACAAGCCAAGATTATTAATCAATGGCATTCAAGTGCTAAAGCGTTGGGTGGCTATAACAAGCCTGTTTCGCAGTCGCTTTACATTGATTTGGTGGAAGATGCTGACGCAAAAGCTACGCCCATTCATTTGGGTTTTCGCTCAGGAACCAAACATCTGAAAGCACATTTAAAAGAGCTTGAAGCCATTGGGGTGAATCATGTTGCTATCAACTTACGGTTTAACCAAGCTGACATAGAGACAACATTAAAACGTTTGGCAGAAGAAGTTTTGCCAGACTTTAACTAAAAAAGGAAGAGAGTATGAAAAAAACAATTTTAATAACAGGTTCAACCGATGGTATTGGGTTTGAAACAGCAAAAGCTTTGGTGGAACAAGGACACAATGTTTTAATCCATGGACGAAATGAAGCCAAGTTAAACGAGGTAAAAACAACGCTTTTAGCTTTAGAAAATGCTGGAACAGTTGAAGCCTACCGAGCTGATTTTTCAGACATGAAAGAGGTAGAAGCCTTGGCAAAAGCAGTCATGGAAAAGCATGCATCATTGGACGTACTCATTAACAATGCAGGGATTTTTAAAACAGCAAACCCTATGACCAAAGAGGGGCTTGATGTCCGTTTTATGGTGAATACTTTAGCTCCGTATCTTTTAAGCAAAGAGCTTATGCCTTTGTTAAGTGAGCATTCACGTATTGTGAACCTCTCTTCGGCTGCACAAGCTCCTGTGTCCATGGATGCACTTTTGGGTAAACGACAAATCTCTGCAGGTGAGGCGTATGCTCAAAGTAAATTGGCATTGACCATGTTTACTTATGCCATGGCAGAGGAGTTAAGTGCATCGGTTTCATCCATAATTGCTGTGAACCCAGCATCATTGCTTGCCAGTAAAATGGTGAAAGAGGGCTACGGAATTACTGGAAAAGACATTACCATTGGGTCAAGCATCTTAACGCGTATGGTGTTGGATGATGCTTTTGCAAACATAAAAGGTGACTACTTCGACAATGACATTGGAAGTTTTACATCACCACACCCTGACGGACAAAATACAGAGAAATGTAAAGCACTGACAGAAGTACTAGAATCAATGTTAAAAGAGCTAATTTAACAATACTTACCTAAATTACTGTAAGAGATATTTAAGTTAACTATAGATAGAATTTTCAAATAAAAATAACAAGGAATTACGATGGCAAACAACTTTTTAGAAGCAATGAACTTTAGACACGCGTGTAAATCATTTGATGCAAGCAAGAAAATCACCGAAGAGGATTTCGCAGATATTTTAGAGATGGGAAGACTCAGCCCAAGTTCATTTGGATTTGAACCTTGGAAATTTGTCGTTATTCAAAATAGTGAACTACGTGAAAAATTAAAAGAGACAACATGGGGTGGGCAAGGGCAATTGCCAACAGCAAGTCATGTTGTGCTAATTTTATCACGTAAGGTAAAAGATTTACACTACAGTGCAGACTACATTGATGACATGTTAAAGTACAAAGAGCTTCCAGAAGATGTAATAGCATTTTACCACCAGTTTTATGAGCAGTTTCAAAAGAAAGACTTTGACATTCTTGCTGATGACAAATACATCTTTGACTGGGCAACAAAACAAACATACATCGCTTTAGCAAACATGATGACAGGTGCAGCGACCATGGGCATTGACTCTTGTCCAATGGAAGGTTTTGACATTGAAGCTACGGAAGCATTTATAAGAGACGAACTAAAACTAGACACGGATGAGTTTGGTCCAGCTATTATGGTGGCTTTTGGGTACAGAGTAGACGAACCAAGAGGGAAAAGCAGACTTAAATCTGAAGATGTAATTTCTTGGTATAACTAAGATGCTACTCGATACCCCTATTTGTGATTTCGGCTGGAAAGCCCCTGACTTTACATTACAAGATGCTTATGGTAAAAGTTTTACCATGAGTGAAAACTTGGGCGAAAAAGGGCTGTTGGTTATGTTCATTTGTAACCATTGTCCTTATGTTATTCGCATTGCCCAACGTTTAGCAGAAGATACCCAAGTTCTTATGGACGAAGGCATTAATGTTGTGGCTGTTATGTCCAATGACTATAAAGCTTATGAAGAAGATTCTCCTGAAAATATGAAAGCGTTCGCTAAAGAGCATAGTTTCAACTTTCCTTACTTGGTAGATGAAGAGCAATCCGTAGGTAAAACTTATGGTGCTGTTTGTACGCCTGACTTTTTTGGTTTTAATGCAAAGGGTGAACTTCAATACCGTGGACGACTTGATGATGCTCGGATGGGTGATGCGTCTGAACGAACCCTTGAACTCGTCAATGCCATGCGACAAATTGCTAGCACAGGTCAAGGACCAAAAGAACAAGTTCCAAGTATGGGATGTTCTATTAAATGGCGAGGGTAAAAGTCATCAAACCCTCCGAACACCCTTCATCAGGGTATCTCTCTTTCTTATGAAACCAGTAATTTCTGCGTTAACTTTTTGACCTGTGGCATGACAAGCAAAATGCTTGGAAAGGCGATAAGAAACGCTTTCCAGAATGCTGTCATCCAAAAGAGAAAGAATCCTTCTACCAGTCCTAAATTAATAAAGGTAATAACGGCACTCATAAAGCATGACATGAGTAGACTCATTAAAAATGCAAAGAGTAACATTTCGTATTTTCTAGGTATCATGATTAATCTTTTTTCGTTTGTTCATCCAAGCTGTATTTACCAGCCCCAATGAAAAAGATAACAACCGATAAGATTAAATACAATAATGGCAACTCAATGGCTGGTACACCCGTTTTGTGTTGATCTAATTTTTGATACATTTTGATTACCTTTTTTTCCAGTTTTTTCAATGGAAGATTAATTGTTAGGTAAAATTCTATCTTAGGTAACACTTACACTAAGATTTTGAAAATTTATAATCTCCATTGTTATACCTTCTTTTGCTATGACTATTTTTGGGGAACGGATAAGGCACTTAACGCTTCATTGATAGTAAAAATTTTTCCTCTAATATTTTTATATCCAAATGAAGTTAAACGCTCTGTATGTTTTTTCAAATACCGTTGTGCATCATCCATATTGGTGAATTGGTAGATTCCACCTGCTTCTTTTGTTGCTTCATTTTCTGTCCACAGTTTAGAAATTAAGCCTGATTCCGTTGCAATATCTTTTGCTAAATCATTCATAGCATTTGTAAGTTCTTCTCCAAAGGGTCCACTGTGTGGAAAGTCGACTTGCAGTAAATATCTCATGATTGTAATCCTTGGTGTAATATAAAACATTATTTAGGAAATTGTACATCAATAACTCTTAATAGCCTATCGAATGTATTTGATTTGAGTTAGAATAATAAGGGGAAAGAATTTATAGTAAAAATTTTACTATTTAAACTAAACTCCTTACTCCATAATTTTTAAAACACAAAGTTAAGTGCTGTACTAAAGATCTCTAAATCATCTGCATCTTTTGAGTCTTGTTTGTCATATTGAAATTTTAATGCAAAGTTATCATTGATATCGTATCTTGTGCCTACAGATACTTTTTGCATATCTACGGTTAGCCATCCTCGGTACACTTGAGATAGACCTTGGTTTGCAGCAGTTATACTAGCAGCAACTTGTGGAGGTAGCCCTTGTGTTGAAATGGGTGTGAACTTTGTCTTACTCTCTACTTCAGAATAACTAACAAAAGGTGTCCAATCACCAAGCATATATCCTGAGGTTAAATTCCATGAGCTTAAGTCAGGTAAAAAATTATTAATTTTAAATTGGATGTATTCCCCCTGAACATAAGCGTTTTCAAAGTCATATCGAGCACCAAGATTAAAGTAGTCACTTTCAATATCTCTGGTATTGGCTGGACCGAGCGTATTGGTGATGATTGGTAGATTGAGTGTGCTTAAATACGATAAAATATTATTGATATTATCACTGTCTACACTCATAGTAGAACGAATGTATGAACCTTTGAGTGTTAAATCATTTTCGATGTACTTAATAGAAATACCAGAAACACTTTGGGCATCAAGATCAATGTCAAAAATCCCTTGTCCTGGAATAACGGCTTTAAGGGTATCGGTTGTTTTTCCATAAAATATAGACGAACTAAGGTATCCTTCACCAATATCATTATGATAGATGAGTTCAGCACCCGTATAGTCATTTATGGTAACTAATCCATACATATCTGGTAATCTAACAGTATCATATGAGTAGGCAACATTTAAAATATCTGAAAACATAAAGTTTGGTGCAATCATTAACCCTGCTCGAATATCAAAGTTGTTATTTAATTTATATTTTGCATTTGCCCAGGTTATCTTGACGGCTTTATCATTACTATTCGTAGGACTTGCTATCCCTTGTACGGTGAAACTCAACTTATCGGTTGCTTGAGCATCTAATTGTAGACCCAAAACACTGTAGTTGTCAAAAGAAAAATCTCCTTGACTTCCTTTGTCTGTGTGTATAGAATCTCGATAAAGTACTTGGTCATTATCTTGATACGCACCACCTAGCGTTCCAAAACCATTAACTGATAAAAAATCCATATTTGTAGAAAAACTACTTGTACTGTATAAACTAAGAATTGTTCCTATGATTAAAGCTTTATTTTTCAATTAAACCTCCTTTTATATATTATTTTAATTATTATATTTAATATATTATTAAGGATTGTTTTTATGCTAAGAAATATAAGTATAAAATGATGAACTTTATGGGTTTATTCTATGTGAAGATGCTATATTAAAATATATCGTCTCCTAAAAGGTATTCGTCATGAAAAAATTATGTAAATTTAAAGATAAAAAATTTGAAGAAAATAAAGCATTTATTTTACTTCATACAAAAGAGCCAAAATTTATCTGTAGAAAGTGTTTAAGAGTGAGTAATAATAAGAAGTTACTTTGTAAAGGAGAAGCGATATAAAAGAGGAGTTGCCTCTTTTATATTTATGCTTCAGTTGTGGGATCAACGAATACTCTTGAACCTAACTCTTTGTCGATGCTGTAAAGTCCATAACCATCATCTCCAACCATCTCTAACTTATCGATAATCTCATTAAAAAGTGCTTCTTCCTCAACTTGTTCATTGATGTACCATTGTAATAAGCTGTAAGTGGCATGATCTTTTTGTTTCATGGCTAAATCACTTAACTCATTGAGTGCTGTTGTCATTCTTTGTTCATGCTTATAAGCTTTTTTAAATACATCAACAATGGAATTAGCTTTCACGTTAAGTGCTTTGATATCTTTTAATTTAATTTTGGCATTTTGTTCTTCAAGATATCTAAAAAGTTTCATTGCATGGCTTATCTCTTCTTGGTATTGTAGGTTAAACCATTTTGCACAACCATTAAAGCCATTTTCACTGGCATAAGCTGACATACCTAAATAGAGGTAGGCTGAATGAAACTCTTTGTTAAGTTGACTGTTGAGTGCTTTTATCATTTCTGTTTTTATCATGGATGTTCCTTATATTTTAACGTATTATAACTTTTATAAGTTAAGAAAGATTGCGTTTATGTTTTTCTTACTTCACGACACGAACAAGAAAAGATAATAAAATCACTCAAACTGCTAGTTAAAAAGAGTTAAAGAAAGAACTTGTAACTTCAAAACTGATTAAGAATGAGTTTGATAGCTACCCCCTCTGATTCCCAGCAAAAAAGTTCCCAGCTAACCCCAAAGGAACAACTGTTCTGTAAAACAAATACCGTCCAGCCAACTCAGAAAGTACACCACCAATAATCGCGACAATCAAAGTAAACGTAGCTAAGCCAATTAGACCACTAGCTGTAAATAAAATGGCTAAAAGTGGTAGAGCTAATGCTGAAACCAACAATGAGTAAAGACGTGCTTTTTTCACTTGTCCGAAATGCTCAGTTAAGAGCGTTTTCGTTCGGTTAAATTGGTAATATAGGCTTCCTTCTTTGTCGAGGTTACGGTAGAAAAGAACTTCTTCGTAAATGAATAAGACTTGACCCATACCAGCTAAAAGGGCTACGGCTAAGAGAACCATTACGCCACTTGTTCCACCAGAGATTAGTAGTAAAAGAGCAATAAGGCTAAATCCTAAGTAACCTGAACCAAAGAACCTTTTGGTGGTTGAAACTCTGTCCCATGCTGGTCTGGCTCGTACACGGTAGATCATGGATTGAGCGTAAATACCGAAGATACCGAGTGCTAAGGTAATGCTCATGAGTAAGAGTAGGAAAAAGCCTTGAACTTCCAAAAAGTAGAGTCCAGCAACAACAGTGGCTAAACCTGTGAAGACCCCTAGAGCAATGGCTTCACGGGAGAGCCACGACCTTCGCCAGTTCTTCATGGCTGTAAGTGCTAAAATGGGGCGACCTAAATGCAGTGCCGAAAGAGGCAAGCCAATAGCCGAAGGAATAACAGCCACAAGTGCCATGGCTAGGGTAGGTTCTGGTAAATTGAATCCTAATGAAAAGAGTAATTGACCTAAGAAGAGTGCTAGAAATGCTCCGACAGAGATTTGCGTGAGTACAGTCATGAAAACCAATGGTAATTCTGCATGAGCAGGTTTTAAAATATGCTCATCGGCTGGTTTATAGTCAGGCATGTTGTCAGGTAGGGTATAACGCGTGGTTGGTTGGGTAATGCTTACATCTGGTAAATGAGGGGCTACTCCTTCTTTTGCCATGTCATTTTTAATCCATGTTTCTTTGTGTACGGCTTCTATCTCAATAGCACCTGCTGGACAGGCTTGTACACAGGCAGGTGTTTCACCCACGGCGAGCTTGTCATGACACATATCACACTTGGTCACGATTCCACGGTCAGGGTTAAAAATGGGTACTTCATAAGGACAATTCCACGTACAGTAATGACAACCAATACACGAGTCATCATCATGCCAAACAATTCCGTTGTCTTCAAACTTGATGTAGGATTCAGTAGGACAACCAATGAGACATTCAGGCTCAATACAGTGGTTACAAGACATGGAGTTAAAGAGTTGAGAAACGTCAGGGAAAATTCCCCCTTCAAGTTCACCAACACGTCGCCATTTGATGTCGTCGGGGTTGTTTTGCAGTTCATTACAGGCAACTTCACAACAGTGACAGCCCACACAGGCAGTGGCATCAAAGTGAAAACGGTACTGCTCTCCCTCTTTAAGTTCAGGAACATCAATGCTGTAGTTACCACATTGCATTCCAGTGTCGGCTTTGTGACCTAGAAATGAGTCTAAGGGTGTTGGATTTTCCATCTTATAAAGCTTTCAACGCCATAAGCAACTCTGAAAAAACAGCTGCTCTTGTTTTTTTGTCGTTATCGGTCATCATGTAGATGACTTCACTTAGTTTAGCTGGAACATTAGGGTTTAGAGTACTCACTTCATTACGTTTTATGTGACGTGCTTGGACTAATACAGGTTCAAAATCTTCTACAGCAACATAACGCTTTTCATTGGTGAGCAGTTTAAAGAGTTTGAGTCCAAAGTCAAAAATTTCAAGGTTCTCTTTTTTGAAGGTTTTGGGAGTTTTATCAAGCTTTAGTTTAGTGTTTAAGCCTAATTTATCATTTAATACATAATTGATTTTGGTGTAAAAAGCCAAAGCTTGGTAAGAGTAATTCGCCGAGAAGTATCGGTTTTCAAACGTCTCAAAGGTTTCTCCTCTTTGTTTAAACTCGGCATAGACTTCTAAGAGATATTTTACATGGTATTTTGCTTCGGTAATGGGTAGAGTTTTGTGTAAAAGTTTGGCTTCCAAGGCTGTTCGGGTAATTTTTCCACCCATGAAGATGTGTACACCGTCTACTTTGTTTCCTTCGTCATCTTTGGCTTTACACCCTTCAAATCCAATGTCGGCTATGCCATGAACGCCACACCCTTTGGGACACGCTGACCAGTTCATACGTACCATGCCATTTTCTATGGCAACTTCTGACTTTAAAAAATTTGCCATCTCTATGGCATCGGGTTTGTTGGGAATGACCCCAAAAGAACAGGTTTTTGTTCCTGCACAGGCTATCATGTCATTGAAGTAGAGGTTGTTGTATTGGTTGTATTTAGAAAAGATGGTGGTTGACTCAAAAGCATCCAATGCCGATTTATCAAGGTTAACCACGTAAATGTTTTGGTCATAAGTTAAGCGTAAATCTCCTGAACCAAAACTCTTGGCACGGTCTGCTAGGTCAATGAGGTCGGTTCCTGAGAATATGCCTGAGGGAATAATGATTTTATGGGCATATTTTCCATTACGTTGTAAAACTTTGTTTGCACCTAAGGCAATGCTTTGAGATTGTACCAAAGTTTGACCAGCCGTGTTAAATGTTTCTCCTGCTCTGTTTTTAACCTCTTGGACAAAAGCTTCTACCCCTACATCTTGCAGTAAAAAATGCAGACGGTTTTTGTTTCGGTTGTCACGGTAACCAAAGGTTTTAAAGGTCTCTAAAAGTGCCATGAAAAAGCTTGGAACTTCTTGGATCGTCACAAAAACATTGGCATCTTTTGACTGAATACCCACTCTTGCCCCAAGATAGACGTTAAATCCAAATTCACCCTCTTTATTGGCTAAAGCAAAACAGCAGTCATGCCCAAAGATATTACAAGAGTTTGAGAGTGAACCCAAAATTCCTGTGTTAAATTTACGAGGAAGTGCAGAAATCCATTCGGTGTTTTCTATGACCAACGATTGCAGTTCTTTGACAATGGGCGTAACATCAATAATATTGTCAAAAGCCAAACCCTCCAATGGGTCAGCCACAATATTTCGAGGATTGTCAACGCCTGTTTGAAAAGTAGAAAGACCTACCTCTTGGAGTTCTTGTAGCACTTTAGCAATGTTTTCTATTTTGAGGTAACGCAGTTCTATTTGCATACGGGTTGTAAGGTCGATGTAGTCATCACCGTATTTTTTAGCCACTTCACCAATACGAACAGCTTGTCGGTGGCTAAGTTGACCAATGGGAATACGCACTCTTAGCATAAAGTCTTCACCTTTGTCAAAAAGCCCAAAACATTTTAAAAAGTAAGCCGAATCCTCTTTATCTAACGCATCATATCCAGCTGCTGCAATGGCTTCAAGCTTGACATGAACTTCCATCGGAAGTTTTAGGGCTTTGATGGTCTCTACTTTATTTTGTTTTTTATTTCGCTTTTCAAAGGCAGTCTCTAAAACACTCATGGGTTTCCTTCGTATAATAGATAACCAACCAAATGATAAAATAAGGTTGGTCAAACAATAACGACTCATAGTTTTCACAAAAGCTAATAGTAAACAAGTTTCTTTCCTTTTTGGACAATAGTACCAACAGAT
>CACVAX010000030.1 GCA_902727935.1 uncultured Sulfurovum sp.
TTATGCTCTATCTCTCTAAAATCTGAGAGAAGTTCAGAACTATTTTTTTGAATCTGCATAAACTGCTCTTTGATTTTTCGTTCATCAAAACGTAAATCTTGCCGATTCTCTATGGCTTTTATCTTTTTGTCAATTGCTTTTTTTTCAGCTTCAAGCGATTGAATCCTCTGCTCATCACTAAGATTGGTCTCAAACGCTAACTCTTTTAACAAAGTCATAATAATTTTGAGTTTAGATTCCGTTGCCACAAACTCCTGTTTTTGTAATCCGTTAAGCCAAGTAAGAAGCTTCTCTATATCAGGGGTGAGTTCATAGATAGGTTCGTCACTCTCATAACCATAATACTTTCGTAAATAACTACTGTTTTGATGGGTAAAATCATCCAAATAGGATTTAGCTGTTTTAGGAAACTTAGGCTCTTCATAGCCTTCATTTAAGGTATAAAGATAATCATCGAGTCTACTTAAAACCTCAGACTCCCTTAATGCTTGACCAGCTGTAGACTTGAAAACATAATGAAAAAAGCCTGTAATCATGGCAAAATTATCAGCGTTGAGAAGTTGTATCGCTAAATGATTGGATTTTAAATTTTGTAGATATTCATAATTCATGAGGTAAAACCTCTTAAAGTTTCTTCTTATAGTGCCGAACTACCAAAAGCCCAACACCCACAAGTCCCAAAATAAACACAATAGACCCAACAATTACTTCTGTTGGGATCGGTTGACTTAAATCAAACATCTTAAGCCTCTAATTTAGCAACAACATCTTCACAACGTTCACACGCATGCTCTTCAGAAGTTGAAGTATAACGCCAACATCTTGGACATTTAGCACCTGTAGCTTTATGTACAGTAAATGTTTTTCCATCTACTTCAAAACTAGCTACTTGCTCACCTTCACAAGAATCTTTTAATGCAGAAACCATGAACCAATCTTCTAAATCTTTTGCCTCAGTAATTGGGAAGATGCTTACATCTCCAGCAATTTCAAGCTCAAGGGTTGCTTTGATTAACTTCTCTTTCTTCAATTTATCAATCGCTTCTGAGAACTTAACTCTACCCTCTCTTAAAAGTGTATCATCAAAAGAAGCTGCTACTTCTGGAAGTGGCTCATAGACTAAGTCAAACACTGTCTCCATGTTACCTTTGAAAATAGTTGGTGCATAGTCTAAGATTTCATCACAAGTATACGTCAATACTGGTGCGACAAGTCCCATCATGGCTTTTGCCATAACAACCATGGCTGACTGTGTTGAACGTCTAATCGCACCATCTTTATCATCACAGTAAAGTCTATCTTTTGTGATGTCCATGTAAACACCTGAAAGGTCATTAGTAATGAAATGGTTCAATGTTGAGAAACCTTTTAAGAAGTCATACTCATCAAAAGAGTTCTTTACCGAAGTAAATACTTCATTGGCACGTCCAAGTACCCAACGATCTAACTCTCCATATTCACTTGGTGCGACAACTTCTTCTAAACCTTCAACATTTGCCAGTAAGAATCTAAATGTATTTCTTAGTTTTCTGTACTGTTCAGCTGTTTGCTGTAAAATTCCATCTGAAATTTTTAAGTCATGTTGATAGTCAGAAAGTGCCACCCAAAGACGTAAAATCTCTGAACCATACTGCTTAATGACTTTGTCTGGAGCAACAACATTACCCTTAGACTTAGACATCTTTTCACCTTTAGCATCCACCGTAAATCCATGCGTAATCAACGTTTTATACGGTGACTTTTGGTGAATAGCCGAAGATAAAAGCAATGAAGTTTGGAACCAACCTCTATGTTGATCTGAACCTTCAAGGTAAAGTGATGCTGGGTATTCCCCTGCATCGTAGTTACCCGACTCTAACACAGCATTCCATGTTGAACCAGAATCAAACCATACATCTAAAATATGCCCAATCTTCTCTAATTCATCTGCTTTGTACGTACATTCGGGGTGAAGTAGTTCAGATATTTCCATGTCGTACCAAACATCTGTCCCTTTTTCTTCAAAAATATTCGCCACAAAGTCTAAAACTTTTTCATCAAAAATTACTTCTTTGGTCGCTTTAACTCTAAAGAACGCTATTGGCACACCCCAAGAACGTTGACGCGAGATACACCAGTCTGGTCTACCTTCTACCATTGGTTTCAGTCTATTAGCTGACGTTTTAGGAATAAAGTTTACATCATCTAAAGATGAAAGTGCTGCCTCTCTAAGTGTCTCTTCTGATCCACTAGGTTTGTCATCTACTGAGATAAACCATTGGTTCGTTGCTCTATAGATAAGTGGTTTTTTCGTTCTCCAACAATGTGGGTACGAGTGCGTAAACTTCCCTACTTTTAATAAAGAATCACCAAGAAGTTCTAAAATAGGCTCATTCGCTTTAAAAATATGCATGCCCACAAAGTCATCAGCATTTGGAAGTAAGTTTAAACCCTTTACAGACTCATCATAACAACCACGCTCATCAACTGGCATAAGTACTTCTAAACTATTAGCCAATCCAACTTTGTAGTCATCTTCACCATGCCCCGGAGCTGTATGAACACACCCTGTACCACCATCCATAAGAACGTGATCTCCAAGAACAATTTTTGAACTTCTACCATTAAGTGGATTAAGTGCTAACATTCCATCCAGTTCCGTGGCTGCAATTTTTCGACTTGCATGACCGGAAACAACTTCTTCTTTTATCATTTCATCATAACGTGCTTCTGCAACAATGTGTCCATCATCTGTTAAAACATACATCTCTTCTGGATTCAGTGCAATACCTGTGTTTGAAGGAAGTGTCCAAGGTGTTGTGGTCCAAATAACCACACCAGCATCACCATGAATGTCTAGTTTTTCTTTCGCCATGTCAGAAAGTTCAAAGTTTACATACAGTGTATAGTCTTCTTTGTCTTCGTACTCTACTTCTGCATCAGCCAAGGCAGTTCTAGCAGCCCATGACCAAAAAATAGGTTTATGACGTTCAACCAAAAGACCTTTTTTGGCTACTTCACACAATGTTCTGTAGATATTTGCCTCAAATTTAAAGTCCATAGTAATATAAGGATTTTCCCAATCAGCCATAATTCCTAATTGTTTAAAACCTTTTTTCTGACCATCAACTGCTTTCCCTGCTGTGATTCTACAGATCTCTCTAAACTTTGAAACAGAAAGGGTCTCTTTCTTCGCCGTTCCCATTTTATCTTCAACTTTTTGCTCAATTGGAAGACCATGACAGTCCCAACCTGGAATCATTCTTACTGATTTACCTTGAAAATAGTTGTATTTTAAAACAATGTCTTTTAGTGTTTTATTCAAAGCATGACCAATATGAATATCACCATTTGCGTAAGGAGGACCATCATGAAGGGTAAACATTTCTGCATCCTCACGTTTTGTCTTCATCTGCTCATACATACCATCATCGTACCATTTTTGATAACGTTTTGGCTCATTGTTCGGTAAGTTTCCTCTCATTGGAAACTTAGTTTTTGGGAGTAATAGTGTATCTTTAAATTCCATTATAGTCATGCCTTATCTAAATATTGCTGGAATTATAGCTAAAAGTTGTTGTAGCTCATATAAAGCAAAAAACTAAAATTTTGCTATAATTTGGCACTTAATTACTAAAGGTATGAACCAATGAATGTCCTAAGTCTATTTGATGGTATTTCATGTGCAAGAATAGCACTGGAAAAATTAAATATTCCAATAACAAACTACTATGCATCAGAAATTGATAAATACGCTATAAAAGTTTCTCAAGAAAATTATCCTGATATTATTCACTTAGGAGATATTAGAGATATTAAAGCTTCTAATTTACCAAAAATTGATTTATTAATTGGTGGTAGTCCTTGTCAAGATTTGAGTAATGCACAAAATGGATTAGGGCTAGAGGGGAAAAAATCAGGATTATTTTATGAATACATACGTTTATATGAAGAACTAAATCCTAGCTATTTCTTATTAGAGAATGTAAAAAATAAATGGGGAGACCTTATGAGTGATATTGTAGGTGTAAATTTTATAGAAATAAACTCATCCCTTTTTTCTGCTCAATCACGTCCTAGATATTATTGGACAAATATCAATTTTCCTACTATTCCAACTAAACATCATCAAGAAGTTTTATCATCAATTATAGATAAAAAAGTTGATGAGAAGTATTATTTCAAAAAAAATGGTTTAGCAGAATTTATTAACCAAAATTTAAACATTGATAAAGAACCTTCAAAAGATGGTATTGTCAAATTATTTGATGTACCAAAAACAATTATCAATGACAATGAAAGACAACGCAGAATATATGCGTTAAACAGTAAATCTCCAACATTATTAGCACGTACCGATACAACGAAAATATTGGAAGGAAAACGTATTCGTAAAATAACCCCTTTAGAATCTGAAAGACTTCAAAAAATACCCGATAACTATACTTGTAGCTGTAGTGATACCCAGCGATATAAAATGATTGGAAATGCTTTTAATGTAGATACCATCGTGCATCTATTAAAAGGTCTTGAAAATCCACCACTTGCTACTACAAAACAAGAAAAACTCTTTGCATGATAAATATCTTAAGCTGATCTTGATAAAACATGACCACTAAGATGTTTATCTTCATTTATTTTTCTCAAAAGATCAATACACGATTTAGCTAACGCACTTGCTAATTGAGGAGGTACAG
>CACVAX010000031.1 GCA_902727935.1 uncultured Sulfurovum sp.
CAGAAGAACCCAATAAACAATTACAATACAAAAAAGTTAAAGAAAAAATAAAAGAAAGTAGTTAAAGAAGAAGAGGGATTCTCACCCTCATAAAAAAGTCTTAGTGAAGATCAGCGTTAAGCTTAATTTCTCTAGTACTTCTTCTTACAATGATTTCACCAGTAGTAGAGTTTTGTCTAAAGTGAAGACCATCTAAACCTTGAAGTGCATCTGCTCTCCATGTTGTTTTAGCTTCTAAATTAATCCCTGGATTTGCTTCATTAATTAATACTAATTGCTCAGGAGCTATTTTTACTTTTGTTCCAGCGAATATAGCAAGTCCACCATCTATAATACAAGCATCACCTAAAGGAATACCACAAGTTGAGTTGGCTCCAAGAAGTGTATTTTCACCAATAGAAATTGGGTTACCATCTGTTCCAGAAAGAACACCTAAGATACTTGCTCCTCCACCAACATCTGAACCAGCACCAACAATAGCAGAAGATGAGATACGACCTTCAACCATAACAGCCCCAAGTGTTCCAGCATTAAAGTTAATGTAAGAAGCACCTGGCATTACAGTTGTTCCAGCTGCAAGTTGTGCACCCATTCTAACTTTTGAAGACTCTAAAATTCTTGTGTTATCAGCAGGAATAACATGTTGTAAAAATCTTGGGAATTTATCTACTGAATCAACTGTTGGGTAAGTACCATTAAGTTTCATCTCTATTTCATTGTCTCTTAAATATTCTAATTCATAAGGCGTTCTTCCAACCCATGCAACATTAGAAAGAATTCCAAAAGCACCATTTAAATTAACGGTTCTAAGTTCTGCTTTCCCTTGAGAAAGAGCATAAAGTTTTAAATAAACTGCTTCTACACTTTGAGAGTTTGCATCTTCAAACATGAAAACAATTCTAAAGTCTTTAGCCAAATCATTCATATTTGACAATGCCTTAATAACTTGAATGTTTCTATGCACATCACTAACTGCATCATCTGCATAAACAGCAAAAGCATTCATTGCATTTTGAACAAACTCTTCATTAATTGTAGCAGTAAATTCAGACCCAGAAAAGTCAACTTTACAACCAGATTCTTCAAGTGCTTTTACATAAACAGCTGCTGAACCAAAATTTTCATTCCAATTAATTAGTCCAAAACTTGCTTGTAAAATTTTGTCTGCATTTTTTTGACCTCTATCCACTCTAGCGATACCAAAAGCCATTGCTTTTTTATATCCATCTTGTGCTTCAATGTCTGCCACTAATGTTTTAAATTCTTCTGCTGTGTTTGTTGTTGAAATTGCCATGTTTATATTACCTTTTAATCACGAAATTATAATTTCCGTGATTATAGCTAATTTGGCTTAGGGAAGGAAAGGTATTTTAGACTAACGCTATTGCCACTGAAGACAAGAAAACATTCTATTAGTACAGTCAGGTCCAGTTGTACAAGAAGCTTTTCCCTTAGCCAAACGTGTACACACATTACATCCATCTGACCACATTGCACACGAAGTAGGAATATCAGCATCAATATTTTTAACCACTTTAGGCTCATCAACAATTATTTCATTTTTAAACCTAATATTTTTTACTTCCTGTTTAACAAACTCTTGAACTTTAGCAACCTCAACAACTTGAACCTTAGTTGCATTATCAGGATGTCCTATTACTTCTGGACTCTTCTGTGAACACCCCATAAAAATCATTGCTACTAGTATGTATATATACTTCATTTATTATTCCTTTTTAAAATTGATGAAACATCATAACATAAACTTACATCTAAAACAATAAAAAATATTATGAAATTTACAGCTCTACAACAACCCTAAAACCCACAAAATAATTACGAGAATTCGCCCCCAAATTAATACGAAAAGCCGAACGACATTTCTCAGCTATACCAGACCATGAACCACCACGTAGTGTCATACCCTTTTCACTTCTAACTCTATGAGCAGAACCATCATTTGGTGTCGTTTCATAATTATCAGCATAACGGTCAACACACCATTCCCAGACATTTCCATGCATGTCGTACAGTCCCCAATCATTCGGTTTTTTACTTCCAACATCATGGGTTACTTTCCCTGAATTTTCTTTATACCATGCATATGCATCTAACTCTGCACTTTCATGTCCAAAAGAATACTTAGCATTAGAACCAGCACGACAAGCATACTCCCACTCTGCTTCAGTAGGCAAACGAAAAGTTTTTCCTTCTCTTTCACTCAACCATTTACAGTAAGCCACAGCATCCATCCACGTAACACGACGAACAGGAACATTCACACCTAAATGCTCATGTTTATCTTCAGGGATCTCAACACCAGTCGCTTGTGCATATAACATATAGTCTTCAACCGTTGTCTGATACTTAGACATCGCAATATCATAATCAATACTAACTTCATGTACAGGCATCTCATTTAGCTGATATTCTGACCCCATTAAAAATGTTCCACGAGGTAAAGTTACATAATTTTCTTCTATCATCATTCGACCTAATTTTTTAAAGCATCTTACCTTTAAAAATTTAAACATACTTGATATCTATCATATTGGCTCATACCACTTATATGTTATAGTTCTAAAAAGCTTATATGGTGAACATAAGGAACATATATGAAAACATTTGACATTATTATTATTGGTGCTGGACGCGCAAGTAACTTGGCTAAAACTGCTGGAAAAGCAGGAAAAAAAGTAGCCATTATTGAAAAATCAAGCTTTGGTGGAACCTGTCCAAATAGAGGTTGTGTCCCTTCTAAACTTCTCATAGGTTACGCCCATGTTGCAAGAAGCATCAAAGAAGCATCACGTCATTTCATAGATGCCCAAATCAACAGCATTAATGTAGAAAAAATATTTGAAGAAACGAACAAACACATCTACTCTGTTGACCCAGCTTACCGAAATAAATTTAACGAAAATGTAACAACTTTTGAAGGTGAAGCATCCTTTCTTTCTAACTATGCCGTCACAGTTAATGGAGAAGAACTAACAGCTCCTAAAATAGTCATTGCCACAGGAACAAGACCCAAAACACCTGAACATGAAAAAGCATGGACAAGTGATGATATCTTCCCATTAGAAGGTGCTGTCCCAAAATCCATTACTGTTGTGGGGTCAGGTTTCATCGCTTGTGAATTGGTCAACTTTTTTGATGCTGTGGGCATAGAGTCTAAACTCCTCGTACGAAGCCAAAGAATCTTAGGTAATGAAGATAAAGACATTGCAGCCATATTCAAAGAGGAGTTTACAAAAAACATCGACATAGAATTTGACACAAGCATCCAAAAAGTAGAACACAAAGACAACATGTTCCATATGACCCTCATCAACATAGATGGTTCAACAAAAGAACACCAAAGTGAAGCCCTACTCTACGCAACAGGACGTGACCCAAACACTGACACACTAAAACTAGAAAACACAGACATTAAAGTGAATGAAAGAGGTTTCATAACAAGAGATGATTCTTTTGAAACATCAGTAAAAGGTATTTATGTCGTGGGTGATGCATCAGGAGAACACATGCTCCAACATGCTGCTGCTGCCGAAGTAAATCACTTAGCTAAAGTACTACTCAAAGACAATAAAGAGATTCATAAGTTCAAATACATGCCACACGCTGTTTTCACCCATCCAGAAATAGCCAGTGTAGGTTTAACGGAACAAAAAGCCCAAGAACTGGGCATAGCGTATGTAGCCAGTTCACGTTCTTGGTTAGCCAGTGCCAAAGCACAGTCATTACGTGTTAAGTACCCAAGAACCAAGTTTTTAATCGACCCAAATACCTATGAAATTCTAGGTTGTCACCTCATCGGTCCAGAGAGTTCAATCATGATGCACCAAGTCCTAAGTATCATGCACCTAGACAATGACATACGACACTTAAAAGAGATGATCTACATCCACCCTGCTCTAAGCGAAGCCTTTTTACCTGCTGCTGTTAAAGCTGTGGCTGATGTTCGGGCGAGTAAAAAATAAAACTATTTACATAGTTTTATTTCAACTCTCCCCAAGAATCTCCAATACTCACAGAACACTCTAAAGGCACTTCAAGTTGCCTAATATTTTTCATAATATGTTTAAACTTTTCACCCACTTCTTCAACTACCTCTTCTTTAACTTCAAAGATAAGTTCATCATGAATTTGTAATAACATTTGACCATCTATTTGTTCTTCTCTTATAAAGGTCTCTATCTCTAGCATTGAAAGCTTTATTAAGTCAGCTGCTGAACCTTGGAATACAGCATTAACTGACTCACGCATGAACGCAGCTTTTTGCATACCTGTTGCGTTGTCATAGTCAAAGATTCTTCTACGCTCTAAAATAGTCTCAACATAACCTATGTTTTTAACATCATCTTGGATTTTAGTTAAGAAACTCTGGATAGTGGGGAAGTTCTCAAAGTAAGCAACAATAATCTCTTTTGCTTCTTTAGAAGTAATGCCAAGTTCAACCGAAAGTTTCTTTTGACCCATTCCATACAAAATACCAAAGTTTACTGACTTAGCATATGACCTTTTAGCAGCAGCTTCTTCCTCTCCAAAGAGTTTAATGGCTGTTGCCATGTGAATGTCTAAACCAT
>CACVAX010000032.1 GCA_902727935.1 uncultured Sulfurovum sp.
GTTCGGTTTCCGTAATTGTGATAATAGACCAATATACTCATCACTTCACTAAGTGTTAATCTTGAATTATATTTTATCTTACTACTTTTCTCAGCTATCAATCTTTTTTTGTACTCATCTTCAAACTCTTGCATAAAGTCATCTATTTCACAGAATATTTTTGTTAACATTTTTTTAGTCATCCTATAATTTTAGTGGTTTAAAATTATAAGATGACTACTCTTTTAAGCTTCTTTTTTGTCGAACTCAGGTTAATAATATTTTCTTAACTCTAATTATATTTAAAAGAGTTAAAAAAGTGTCAAATTGTCATATTATTTAGTTATAAAATAAGAACCTAGAACAATAGGAATTATCCCCAAAATTTGAATAAATGTTGCCATCTCTCCCAATGTAAGATACGCGATAGTCAACGTAAACACAGGCATAAATGAAAGCCATGAAAAAAGTTTGGTAATTGAAATGATGTTTAAAGCTTCTACAAATAAAAACTTGGAAAATACAAAAATTAAAATACCATTTAAAAGAATATAAAAATAAACATCCATAATATTTTGCCATGTAGGAATATTTTCCATATAAAATGCCAAACCCAATACAAAGGGCAAAGCTACAATGTTTCTAAATGCTAAAATGGTTTTAGCTGAAACAAAAAGTCGTGCTTGTTGTTGATGTTTTGAAACTAAAGGAGCAATCATCGCTGCGATTGCAATAAGTAAATCACCTTTATTAAAAGAGAAATCATTGGGAAACAACATAATAATTGCTCCAATACCCATCAAAAAAGCACCTAAAGAGTGTACTTTTGTCATTTTTTCAGCCCCAAAGACATTAAAATATAAATAGGAAAAGAAAAGTTGTAATGAAATAATAACCGACATGTTCCCAGCTGTAGTGTATTGTAATCCTACTAACATCAAAATAAATAAAAGTGTAATATAAAAAGTAAGCCAAAACATATGATTCCAAGCCTTTTTTATCCTAAACTCTGACCATGAACATTGATAAGTAATCATGATAACAAAAATAACATTTGCAACCATAATCGATAAAGCATAAGTAAACAAGGGCTGAATATGCAGTAATATAAAAAAACTAATAACAGGAAATAAACTCTCTAAAAACGCAATAAGTATGGCATAAAGATCGCCTTTATATTTTTGATTCATTAGGAAAGTATACAGTAAAAAATAAGATTAAAATGAGTGCTTTTACTTTTGCCTATAGGGCATGGGGTAAAAAATATATAAAAGTAAAAGCCATGAAAGGTAAATGGTAAAAATAGGAAGGAAAAACCATCTCTTTCATGTGGTTAGTATAGGGTCTAAAAGTGTTTTAATCGTGTAAGTTTTTAATTTTTTAAAAACTCTATAAGCCCCTATATATAATGCTTATCAAGGATAAATAAAAAGAATTTAAAATAAATATTCTTTATTTAATTTTATGAGAAATTCACTTTTTATATTGAAGCTTCTTTAAACATGGTATTTCATCATTAGTATCTAAAATTGTTCTTGCTATTTCATTTTGATTTTTTTGAGGCAATATTTTGGCTACCACACAAATTTCTTCATGATTAATCTTACTCACAACTAAATAAGAAGTACTTTTTTCTGCTTTTTCATGATTATCACTGGCTTCAAACCGTACTATCATACCTTTAAGATTTTGAGGCTTACCTAATTGATGACGCCACTCAATTTTTAAACCCAAAGAAGAGAATGCTGAACTTACAGTTGTCCAAAAATCCAAGTCATACTCATGTTCATTTCGTGTTAAAATAATACTTTGTCGTATATCTCCCTCTATAACTTTTACGCCAATTCCTTCAAAAGATTCACACTCCTGGATGCTTCCCACATTGTCACTGTCTAAAGTAATGCAATCTTTTTGAGCAATCGAAGTATATGAGCTGCTATTAAGTGTTGAAAGCCTATCATTTCCGTGAAGTGTGACACAAGTTAATAAAAATAAAATTACAAATGTGATTTTTTTGTTCATATTTATCCTTTTCATAATTATAGAGCTTTTAACTTAAAACATAACTTTAATTTTTATATGATAAAATTTAACATATACTGTAGAAATTAGGGAACTAAAAATGCTTAAGCCATTGCTTTTTATGCTTACAATTGTCACACTTGTTGCCATATCATTAAATATCGACTTTTCGAGTGAAACATCTATAACACAAGAACCTATAAAAATATCTATAAAAGAAGAAATATTAGCTTCTCCAGAAGAAAAAGATGTTCCTTCTATTCCATCTTTAGCAAGCCTAAGCACAGCAAAGCATTTACATGATGAACTCAATCTACTGCTTCAAAAAGCAAAAAAACTTTTTAAGGATAATAAAGATTCAGAAGCACTCTTAATTTATGAAAAAATTATTGAAAAATCAAAAAACTCTAATGAGCTAAAAGTATTAAAAATTTTTGCAGAAGCTTGTTTTGAGAAGGCCATTATCCATTATATCTATCCTAATTATGATGCTGATAGTGCAATCGAAAGTTATGAACTTGTCAAAGATAGACTTGAAAATAGTAATAATAAAGAGCTACTCTTACTTTATATGCAATCAAGACTCTACCAAGCACCCTTTATTTCAAAAGAAGAGATATTAATCACTTATGATGAACTGATAGAGAAATTTACCAACGACAAAGAAAAAAGGTTCGATAAAGAGATTGAAGAACTGCTTTTTACTAAAAGCTTTATCTTAATGGGTGTAGATGATGAAGGGGCAATGGAAGTACTTGATAGCATTATTGCAAAATATGAAAATCAAACCGAGCTACCTGATACTGTTAAGTTTTCTATTTTGAATAATATTGAACTCTCCATTATAACAGCCAATGACCCTGATAAATATATTGAACTCGCCACAGAATATATGTCTGATTCACCTGATACACAGGCTCTTTTACAAATGCTTGATATCATCAGAAATGCTCAAAATTTAGACCAAACTGAATCACTTGAAAAGTGGTTTAAGGAACATGCAAACTATAAATTCCCTGATTGGGACTTTTCTGAACTAAGAAAATGGACAAATAATATGGAAATCCTTGAAACCCAAACAAGAATAAATAGTTACCTAGATAGTTTTGAAAAACAAAAATATAATAATATTTATCAACCTTCCAGCACCATTAATCCTACTATAAAAGGTAATGAAGAAGAAATTTATTAAGAAAAGTAAATAAAATTAATTTTAAACATAATTCATTAATAAATATGGAAAAATTGTAACAGTTTTCAGCTTTATTTCTAATCTGTATGGAATAATCGTAACATCATAAGTATCATACCTATGCTATCCTAAAGCTATTTACACAAATTAAACAATCATCAGATATAATCAATTCAAAATGACATCCACTAAAGGAAATAGCAATATGAGCATTAAGATACATGAATATGATGCAGTTATTGTTGGTGCAGGACTGGCTGGTCTAGCAGCAGCGAAAGAGCTAACAGAAGCAGGAAAAAAAACAGCTGTAATTACAAAATTACACCCACTTAGAAGCCATTCAGGAGCTGCACAAGGGGGAATCAATGCTGCACTTGGGGCTAATGACTCTACAGAACTTCATGAGTTTGACACGGTAAAGGGTTCTGATTATTTAGCAGACCAAGACTGTGTGGAACTTATGTGTACCAAAGCACCAGAAACCATTCGTTGGGCTGAAAGAATGGGAGCTGTTTTTTCTCGTAATGAAGAAGGAAACATTGCTATACGTCCTTTTGGTGGTCAAAGTCAACCTAGAGCTTGTTTTGCCAAAGATAGAACAGGTCTTACACTTCTTCAAACTATTTATGAACAAGCAGACAGAGCTGGAATCGAAGTTTTTGATGAGTGGTACTGTTCAGACCTCATCTATGAAGATGGGAAAGTATCTGGTGTTGTGGCTTACGACATTAAAAACTCTGAACCTGCTATTTTCAATGCAAAAGTAACCATGTTTGCAACTGGTGGACATGGTAGAGCATTTAGATTTAACTCAAATGCCCATGCCAATACAGGTGATTCACTCTCTATTGTAGCACGTAAAGGTCTTCCACTCGAAGACATGGAGTTTGTACAGTTCCACCCATCTGGACTTGGTGGTTCTGGTGTACTTATTTCTGAAGCTGCACGTGGTGAAGGTGGTCGTCTTTATAACTCTGAAGGTGAACGTTTCATGACGAAGTATGCTCCAAATGCTATGGAACTTGCATCACGTGATGTTGTCTCTCGTGCCATTATGGAAGAGGTACGTCAAGGACGTGGTGTTGGTAAAGATGGTCAGTCCATGAACCTAGATTTAACACATCTTGACCCAGAAATTATCTTAACAAAACTTCCAGAGCTTCGTGAACTTGCCATTGCATTCCAAGGGCAAGACATGTTAAATGAAGCCATTCATATTTCAGCAACAGCACACTACTCAATGGGTGGAATTCCAACCAATATTAACTGTCAAGTAGAAAAAAACGCTAACAAAGAGTTAGTAGAAGGTTTCTATGCTGCTGGTGAATGTTCTTGTGTTTCTGTTCATGGTGCTAACAGACTGGGTGCAAACTCAGTACTTGAAGCCATGCTATTTGGTCGTCACGCTGGTCAAAACATGATAAAAGCAATCGACGAAGGTGTTACACTACGTCCAGCTACTGAAGCTGATGCTGATGACTGTATTAATGAAATGAACACCTTACTTACTTCAAATGGTAAAGAGCGTGTTCCTGGAATTAGAGAAGAGCTTCAAACTGGTATGACTAAAAATGCTGGTGTATTTAGAAGCAAAGAATCTTTAGAAACACAACTGGAACTTATAGACGAACTTCTTATTCGTTTTAAAAGCATTAGAATTGATGACAAATCAAAAACATTTAACACCGACCTTCAAGAAGCGACAGAGCTTGGTCATATGTTAGAGTTTTCAAAGTTCATTGTTGATGGTGCATTAAACCGTGAAGAGAGTCGTGGTGGTCACTACCGTGAAGACTTTACAACAAGAAATGACGAAAAATTCATGAAGCATACCTACGCTTACATGGACAAAGACTTTAAAATGCGTTCTGAGTGGGGAGAAGTTACACAAGGTAAGTTCGAGCCAATGGAAAGAAAATATTAAGGAGCTGATGATGAGTGAAAACATAGCTGGTGCAAGCACCAGAAAAGTAACAATCAAAGCATTTAGATTTAATGCTGAAACAGACTACCTTCCATCGTATAAAAGCTACACAATGGAAGTGGGAAAAGATGAACTAATTCTTGACCTTATGAACAGAATTAAGTGGGAACATGATGGTTCTTTCTCGTACCGTCGTTCTTGTCGTCATGGTATTTGTGGTGCTTGTGCCATTAAAGTAAATGGTAAAGCTACTTTAGCTTGTAAACAAAATGCCATTGAACTTCTTGACCTATTTAACAATGAGATTACTTTAGAGCCAAGTTCTACAAAACGTGCTATTAAAGATATGATTATTGACAAATCAGACTTCTGGGACAAACATGCAGCTGTTAAACCATACGTTGTTACTGATGTTGACCCAAAACCAACATCTGAAAGTAAACAAAGTGTTGCAGAGTTTAACAACTTCTTAGACGCTGACCTTTGTATTCAGTGTGGTGCTTGTCACTACTCTTGTCCAGCACTTGAAGCAAACAGTGACTTCCTTGGGCCTGCAGCTTTTGCAGCTGCCTACCGATTTACCGTAGATCCTCGTGATGAAGCTGGAAAAGAGAGACTTCAAACAACATTTGAATCTGCTGCTGGTGTTTGGGACTGTGTAAAATGTTACGAATGTGCTGAAGCATGTCCAAAAGAGATTAACCCAATTGAAAAGATTACTAAACTTCATAACATGCAGTTCGAGCAAGGCATCGCCAAGTCTAACGTAGCAACACGTCATGCAGAAGGTTTCTTAAGAGGAATGAAGAAAAGTGGTTACTTGGATGAAGCCGACATTGTTGTTTACTCTGAGAGTTACTTAGGAATGTACAAACACTTAACAACTGCCTTCAAAATGATGAAAGCAGGAAAAATTCACTGGCAAGATGGGGTTCCATTTATTGACTCCATGCCAAAAATCAAAAACCTAAGCGAAGTTCAAAAACTTATTGAAATCGCACAAACAAATAAACTGTAAGGAGAAATGATGAGCGAACAATTACACTATGCACTCTTTACAGGGTGTACAGCAAAACAATCAACACCAGAGTTACTATCGTCAACACTTGCTGTAGCAGATAAGTTAGGAATTAAAATCACTATTTTAGAAGAAGCTTCATGTTGTGGTGCTTCTCACTTACAAGATTTTGATGAGTTTCTAGCACATGTTCTAAATGCACGTAACATCTGTTATGCAGAGAAGTTAGGATTAACCATGATTACTATCTGTAATACATGTCAGCTTAACTCTCAAATGACAAAACATGCTTTAGACAAAGATCCTGAGTTAAAAGCACGTGTTAATGAAAAACTTGCAGAAGTTGGTTTAGAGTACAAAGGTACTTCTGAAATCAAACACTACCTGTATGCTATCATTGATGAGTATGGACTAGACAATGTAAAAGAGAAAGTAACTACACCACTTTCAAGCTTTAACATTGCACCATTCTACGGATGTCACAACATTAGACCATCTGAGCTTCATGGTTCTACTAATGGAAATGAAAACTCATACAACCCTACTTCACTTGACAGCTTAATTGATGCTCTTGAAGGTAACCCTGTAAACTACGCACACAAAAACAAGTGTTGTGGTTTCCACGTTGAGTTACAAGCAAACCATACTTCAGAAGTATTAGCTGGTAATGCTATGGTAGATGCCATAGACAACAACGCAGACATGATGGTAACACCATGTCCACTTTGTCACCTTAAAATGGATACCTACCAAGACAGCGTAGGAAAAGTAGTAGGAAGAGACATTGCTCTACCTGTACTACACATGCCACAAATGGTTGCTCTTGCACTTGGTTGTACTGAGAGTGAAATTGGACTTAAATTCCATGTTCAGAAAGCTAAACAGATTTTTGGTGAGGCTCAGGCTGTGTAGTTTTAAACTGGTATAGGGCTTTTTATAAAGCCTTACTTTTTTATTTAAACTTCTTTAGAGATATATTTAAAAGATTAATCATTCCCCTTATATTCCTTAGAAATTAACCTCAAATACTTCAATGGGGTTACTTTTTTCATCTCTTCTGCTAACCATTGAATCTGAAACCATGCAGCTCCTGAGTCTCTTAGGTCGAAGTAGTTTTTGAGTGAACGAATGTTAAAAGTAACCACCATATCTACTTTCCAGTTGTCTGAAACAATGTGTTTAAAACCATCTCCTACATTTCTTTTTTTCTTTCCATTTTGTAAAGCCTCAAACAGTGCTTCTGCATCACCTTGGAATTCTTGTACAAACGGTAGGGATGACTTGGCTACAGCGTTAACTAAAAAGTCTGTATTTCTTTTGTATTGGAACACAAGCTTATCATAAATAGAATGAATCTCTATGGCTAAATACTCTGGATCAGTAATCACAAAAAGATTTAAATCTAAGAGCTTTTCTAAGAAAAAGAAGTATGACTTTTCACTCTCTACACCAATCGTTACCGAGGCCACAAAAGCGTTAATAACTGATGACATGGTATAACGGGTACTACGTACTGAAATAGCCTGAAGTCTGTGTCTTGCATGTTCTTGAAGTACCCCTCTTGATGTACCTTCTATTAAATATGACAGTGTTGCATGTTCTATGATGGAGTGATGATGATGAACCCATGCAAGGTTTGAAAGTAGTTCTGACTCTCCAATATTATTAATTGCATCTGTATCAAGCTTGGTCATTGCATTTTTAACACACTCATTTTCTGAATTTTCAAAACTATCATAACAAGTTCGTGCTGCTATCTCTGCGACTCCCAAACCAGAGTGTTGAAGTAAGGTGACTTTTGGCTTCTCATATTCTATGTTATATTTTTCTATTTTTTCCATATTGTGACCTGAATATTAAATTATTATTTATCAATTATAGCCAAGTAGGACTAAATATCTAACTCATTTGTATAAGTACGTAGAACCTCTAAAGTTTTTAAACCTTTACCAAAACTTCCATCAGAGTTTGCATTTACCTTTAGAACATCACCCTCCATATTATAAGTGAATGTTTGTTTAATTTCATCTATATAAGGACATTCACCTTCTAATATTGTATTCGCTGAACTTTTTATTTGTCCAATATTTATGTAAGTACTTTCATTGATATAATGACAAGGGATTAATTCATCTTTAAGTTGATACTTAATTTCTTTTTTGATGATATTACCATTTTTATCATAATCACTAATATCTAAACGCAAGTCATAAGGTGAAGTAATATTTTTAACCGTTCTGGTAAGTTGTCCATCACTATTATAACTCATTTCATTGACACTTTTATGTCCTCCAGGATAATGACGTTCTTCATAAACAACCTGCCCATTATCATTTATTCTAATAATGTCTTTAGGTCTGCTATCTTTAAGAACAATTTCTTCCGTCTTAGCATAAGAGTTATTACTGTCCTTCACATCAGTATAGTTTTCCTCAACTAAACTCTCTTCATCTCCACCACGTTGAGTTCTTATTAAAATTCCAGTATCATCATAAGTATTTATAACAAAGTAAACCATCTCTCCATCAGCATTAAAGGTCTCTTCTGTTAGACGATTACCTTGATTATCATAGGTATATAAGGTTTTACTATTTTCATTAGGTCTTGTATAATACTCAACTGTTTTTTCTACTAAGTTACCAGCTTCATCATAAGATGAATACTCTTTTAAATATATACCATCATCATAAAGCATATATTGTCCTTTATGGTTCATTATTTGTCTTTCAACATAAAGTAAACTTCCATAATATGCATCATAATTAGAACGCTTTATACTAAAATAGTCAAATGCTTCCAAGACAACGGTATCACTTTTTTCCACACCATTTGCATCTCTAATCACTAAAGTAATTTTATGCTGACCTTTAGAAAAAGTTTCTTCCAATACTGCACCAATAGAAATTAGCTTTGTATCTTCATACCACCAATAGTTACATTTGTCTAAAGCTGTTGCATTCTTAACTTCTGCACTTAATTTAACTAGGGTATCTCTTGTGATATTTAAATCACCCATAATTTTTACAGAAAATACTTTTTCTTCAGTTTCATTTTGCTCATTATCCGAAATCAGTTCATCTTTACTTGTATTAAATATCTTTAATGATTTCTGTTCTATTTTAGCTTCACAAATTTCTTCAAAATACCCTTTTTTAGAAATAGACAGGGTATCCACATCTTTATGATATAAAGAAAAAATGATAAGTGCTAACAAGATTGACACAATTAATATTTTTTTCATTTGATTCTTCCTCACTTTGTAGTAAAGTATACAATTTTATCTTTTATATTTCTATTATAATAGAAATTTAAATATAATTTAAAATAGTTAAGAAAATTTATAGAGTTGAAGAAAAATTTAATTTACTAGAGAGAAATATGCAATGATTTCTACTCAACACTCGCCTACTTTGATATCAATGACAACACGATGACTTAACAGGAATTATGCTAGAATTCGCCCAATATTTCACCTCCACTTATTGAGCGTGATTCCAAAGGAATTCTATTGATTAATTTACAAAATTACTCTACTCAGAACATCAAAAACGATGTTCTTTCAGGTGCATTGGTCGCCGTAGCATTGGTTCCTGAAGCCATTGCTTTTTCATTTATTGCTGGTGTCAGTCCTGTTGTTGGGCTTTATGGAGCATTTATCATTGGTCTTGTTACAGCGATTTTAGGTGGTAAACCCGGAATGATTTCAGGAGCAACGGGTTCTGTTGCCGTTGTTTTTGTGGGTTTAGGACTTTCTGTTAAAAACATGTACCCAGAATTAGATGCCCAAGCACTCTCCATGATGATACTCCATACCATCTTACTTACTTCCATCATTGCAGGTCTTATACAAATAGCCATTGGACTCTTTAAAATGGGTAAATTTATCCGTTTAGTTCCTCAACCTGCCCTCTTTGGTTTTGTAAATGGTTTGGCGATTGTTATTGCTCTGGCACAACTGACTTTTTTAGCTCCTGCCAATATAGAACAGTACAGCTCATGGATAGACGTTGTTATGGCAAGTTTTTCTGAAAACTACATCATGTATATTATCATAGCCGTTACCATGGCAACCATGCAATTTTTACCTAAGTTTTCAAAAGCTGTTCCAGCAGGTTTAGTGGCGATTGTACTTATCACCATTATTGTATATTTTGGAAATGTCTCGACCAAAGTAGTTGGTGACTTAGCTGATTTATCTTCAGTTTCTATGCCTACTTTTGTCATGCCATTAGCTGAACTCTTTACTTGGGAAGCAATGTCTATGATTTTACCAGTTGCTTTCATTGTAGCACTGGTTGGACTTATAGAATCACTGCTTACGCTTTCCGTGTTAGATGAAATGGGTGGCAAACGTGGTTCAGGAAATAAAGAATGTGTCGCACTTGGTGTAGGTAATACCACTTCAGGACTCTTTGGTGGTATGGCTGGATGTGCTATGATTGGTCAATCAGTTATTAACTTTACTTCTGGTGGCTTAGGACGCTTATCTTCCTTTACAGCTGCTGTACTACTTATTATTCTTGTGGTAAGTTTTGCAGATGTTATTGCTGCTATTCCAGTAGCTGTTCTTGTGGGTATTATGTTTATGGTAAGTATTGGTACTTTTGAGTTTTCTTCGATGCGACGCTTAAAACACATGCCAAGAGCTGATGCTTTTGTGCTTATTGTGGTCACCATTATTACGGTCTTAGAAGACTTGGCTGTGGCTGTTATTGCAGGAATTATTATCTCTGCTTTGGTATTTGCTTGGGAACATGCCAAAATACATGCACGAACCTCAAAAGATAAAAATGGCAAAAAAATCTACGAACTCGATGGACCACTATTTTTTGCTTCGGTCACTTCATTTAATGAGCAATTCGATGTAGAAAATGATCCTGAAGAGGTAATCATTGACTTTAAAAACGCCAGAGTTATGGATAGTTCAGGGGTTGAAGCCATTGATGGAATCACTGAAAAATATAGTAAAGCTGGTAAAAAAATATCCCTACGACATCTATCACAAGATTGTAAAAAAGTATTGAAAACGGCTGGACCATTCTGTACTTTTGAAGAGGATGACCCTACTTATAAAGTTGCTACAAACCAATAATAAATTATGCGTCGGCTTTAGCCGACAAAAATTAAAAAGAGATAAAATGAAAAAAATAGCCATCTCCATCGGTGACCTTAACGGCATTGGAATCCAACTTGCTCTTGAAAATCATGAAACTATCAAGAAAATTATTGAACCTCTTTACTGTATCGATAAAAAAATGCTTCAACAAGCTTCGGAACTTTTAGATATTCCTATTCCTTCTGATTTTAAAACCGTCAAAAAAATAGCCAAAAAATTTAGCATAGAACCTGCTAAAGTCACTAAGGAAAGTGGGGTTTACTCTTTTGCTTCTTTTCTAAAAGCTGTAGAGCTTTCTAAAATGCAAGAGGTCGATGGCATTATGACCTTACCGATTCATAAAAAAGCTTGGGAATTAGCAGGGGTAAATTTTAAAGGACATACTGATGCCCTTAGAGAACTTTTCTTTGCACCTGCCATTATGATGTTAGGATCTCCTAAAATGTATGTGGCACTTTATACCGAACATATCCCTCTAAATCAAGTTCATGAAGAAGTTAAAAATGTTAAAAAACTTTCAGAGTTTCTAATTGATTTTTATGAAAATATCAAAGATACTTTAAAAGAAGATGAAACAATTGGACTCTTAGGTCTCAATCCACATGCTGGAGATGATGGTGTTTTAGGGGATGAAGAGATTCAAATCAATGAAGCCAGAGGTATCGCTCATAAAGCCTTAGGTAAAGAAGCCTATACCTCACCTCTAGTCCCAGATGTAGCTTTTACCCCAAACGCTCGTAAAAACCACCGTTACTTTGTGGCTATGTATCATGACCAAGGGTTAGCACCTTTAAAAGCACTCTATTTTGATGAGGGAATAAACATCTCATTAAATCTACCAATTATTAGAACCTCTGTCGATCATGGAACAGCTTTTGACATTGCCTATAAAAATGTGGAGCTTAACAACCTTAGTTATTTAAATGCACTAAACTATTTTGTAACAACTTGATTTCTTCCTTTTTCTTTGGCTTCATATAGTGCTTTATCTACTCTTTCTAAAAATTGTATCTGCGTATCTCCTGCTCTCAACTGCGTTACCCCAAAACTACAAGTAACATTTTTGACAATGTTAAAATGAAATTTTTCAATCTCTTTACGTAAACGTGAAGCCAACCTACTTGTTTTCTCTAAGGAAACATCTTTCAACAAAATAATAAATTCTTCTCCACCCCAACGTGCAAAAATTTTATCTTCTCCATCCAATTGTGTAAAAATATCCTTTTCACGCAATACCCCTTTCACTAAAGAAGCGAGTTCTCTTAGAACACTGTCTCCAGCATTGTGTCCAAAATCATCATTCACTCTCTTAAAATGGTCAATATCAAAAAGAATTAAAGTTACTTCATGATTATATTTTTTAGCATTATAAGACAAATCCTTAAGCATCTTATTGACTTTAACTCGATTAAATATATTGGTTAATTGATCATATTCAGCATCATATAGAACACTTAATCTTTTAGCTTCAATTTCAGTAATATCTGTGAAAGAGAGGCTATAACTGTTAGCAATATTTAACTTAGAAATTCTAATCTGATAATAACGATCCATGAGACTATCTTTAGCAAATATTTTAACTTTTACTTGTTTTTTCTCTTCTTTAGCAACACTAAGAATCCATTTTTTACCATAAGTATATTTATCGATGTAGAGAATTTTTCCTTGACGTTGATCACTTTCGTCATTGTCCATCTCATTTTCAAGAAAAAAATCAGATATATCTGCATGAGCAAGTTTAAATGATTTTAAAGAGTCATAACCAAAAACTTTTAAACCTTGTTTATTAATCATATTGATATTCTTTCCATCAGAAAGTATCATAATATTATCATGAGCATTTAAAAAATTTTGTATGATTTGTTTTGAGCGAATTTTATATAAAAAAATAAGAAAAAATAAAAGTATAATTATTACAGTACTGTACATGGTCATTTCTGACATCAAATCTCCCCCCCCTACAGGATTATTAAGACTATTAATTACTTCAAAATTAATATCTAAAGTCGTTAAAATATTTCGAAACTACTAACATAACAAACAAAAGCGTTGCTTGTTATGAAAGCTCTTTTAGCATTTTTTGTGCTTCTTCTAAAGTAGAATCAAGTGCTAAAGCAGATTTATAATACTTTAATGCTTCTTCTTTTTCTTTTAAGTCATAAAGCGTATTTGCAAAATTAAAATGGTGAGGTGCATATTTCTTATCAAGTTCAATCGCACGTAAATGGTGTTCCTTAGCAAGATCATCTTCACCAAGTTTATGTAAAAGATTCGCCAAAGCAACATGTGCCATATCTTCTTTTTCATTAAGTTCTAAAAGGGATTCATAAACCTCTTTGGCTTCTTCGAAACGCTCTAACATTAATAGTACAAAACCATGCTGTAGTAAAACTTCTTCATTTTCAGGCTCAATGATATTCGCAGAAGTAAGGGCTTTATCTGCTTCAACATAATCATCTTTTTCAATGGCACTATTTGCCATTGAAATCAACTGATTAATTCTGGAAACTTGAACTTCAGGTTCAGAAAAAGTTTTATTTCTCTCGGTAATTGTACCGATTTGTTCATCATCTTTTTTAGCTTCAAAATCAACACCACGTTTAGGGTAAGAACTTGAAAATAGTTGTTTAAAAAAAAGGTAAAAAACGACAGCTGAAATTAAAAAAAGTAGTAGTTGAAAAGTACTCATTGTTGCTCCATATTTAAGAATCACATCATAGACTAATATAGCTTAGAGGTTACCTTTTAAATTAAAATATAAAATTAATATTTATTTCAACTGAGAAGCTAGTTTTCCAATAGCATGGTCTAATTCTTCTCTCGTATCATAAACAAAAGAGTGCTTCTCTTCATCTGAAATAACCAAAAAAATCCCATACCCTGTTATCTCAACGCGTCCTTTAGATTCAATGTCTACCCAAGCCAAACTCATCTCGGTAGTTTCAGTTTCATCATAACCAGTTTTTACCAAAACAGCAGGATATAAATTCTTAACATTTTTAAGCTCGAAAGTCTTTTCTTCAATAGTAATTGTACTCATAATGCTATTATAGTATAATCTTTTAAAATTATTAAATGGAGAAAATTATATGAGTTTAAATGCCCAAATAAAAGCAGATATTAAAGATGCAATGCGTGCTAAAGATGTTCAAAAAAGAGATACCTTAAGAAACATTCAAGTTGCTGTCAAGGACATAGAAGTCAATGAACGACGTGAAGTTACCGATGCTGATTTAGAATCAATCTTAATGAAGTATTGTAAACAAAGAGAAGATGCCATGACTCAATTTAAAGATGCAGGGCGTAATGACCTTGTGGAAAAAGAAGAAGCTGAACTGCTTATTGTCAAAGCTTATTTACCTGAACCTATGAGTGATGAGGAGTTAGAAAGTATTTTAAAAGACATCATTACTCAAACGGGTGCTAGTTCTATGAAAGACATGGGAAAAGTTATGGGAGCTGCTAAAAATGCCATTGGTTCAAAAGCAGATGGTGGAAGAATTAATGCTTGTGTTAAAAGTTTATTAACTTAAGTATAACGTGCTTTTAAATCAGCTAAAAACTCTATCACTCTTAACTGATAGAGTTTTTCATCTGCTGTCATTTCACATGCTTGAAACTTCAGCAACGCATCAACATCAATTTTTGCCGAAAAACGTTTAACATCTCTGGTCTCTTTTTCAACTTGAAACACAAGATGCTCAAAATCTAGACCATTATTAGTAATAATCTTCTCATAATACTCTTTCACTGTCTCCACTAAAATCTCACAACGCTCTTCATCATTTTTATAAATTGCACAAGCACACTCCATAAGTAACTCCTCTTCACAAGGATGAATATGTTCATTTGCAGCAATCACAAGGGTAAAAACTTTAGCACGATACTCTAAAGAATTATTGTGATAAAGCAAAAATTCTCTAAAAAACTTTTTGAATTTTCGTCGAAGAACTTTAATCATTCAATAAATCCTTTACACAAACTAAAGGGTCTTTCCCTTCTAACATTTTATAAACTTCATCAGCAATAGGTAAATATATATCTTCTTTTTTCGCAATATTATGCAAGGCTTTTGTAGTAGGAATACCTTCAGCTACTTCACCAAGCTCTTCTAATATATCATCCAAACTCTTACCTTGCGAAAGTCCTAAACCAACACGGTAATTTCGAGACAACTTTGAAGAAGCTGTCAAAAATAAATCTCCTGCTCCACCTAAAGATAAAAAAGTATCAATTTTTGCTCCAAAATGCTCACCAAAACGTGTCATCTCCACTAAACCACGAGAAATTAATGCTGCACGAGCATTGTTCCCTAAGTTTAAACCATCACAAACTCCCCCTGCAATGGCAATAACATTTTTGTATGCCCCAGCAACCTCTGCACCAACCACATCACTAGCAACATATCCTTTTATAAACGTAGGTAAAGCATCAGCATACATTTGAGCTAATTGTAAGTTTGAAGAAGAGATTTTTAGTGCTGTGGGCAAAGACTTTTCCACTTCAGCAGCAAAAGAAGGACCAGAGATAAAAGCCAAGCGATCAGCAGAAACAAAAGTACTATAGACTTCATTTAAAAATGAACCTGTTGCAATCTCTATGCCTTTGGCTGCAACCAAAAGTTGTTGATTTCTATCCTCAAAGTTCGCTTCCATCCATGGACGAACAGACTGTGCTGGAATTGCCATGACTAAGTATTCATAAGACAATGCTTCATCTAAAGAAACAAAGTTTTTTATATCTCTACTTGTACGTGAAGTAATAACCACTTCATTATTTTGACTAAACGCATGATAAAGAGCCTGTCCCCATTTTCCTGCACCAATGATGGCTATTCGCATTATTCTTTTCCTATAATATCTAGTTGTGCTATAAACTCTTTAGCACTCTCATCGTATAAATCAAATATAACATCTGCACCAGCCAACTTAAGTTGTCTGTTTTTCTGTTTTGTGTCACTCAAAGCGATAATTTTACCATGAAACTCATTGACTTTTAATGATATTGCTAAGTAATGGTTTATTGCCTCATCATCCATCGCACAGATAATGAGATTATTAGACAACGCTTTAAGCGTTTCTAAATGCTCTTCTTTTTCAAAATCTAGCATTATCACTTGTCCAGAGTCTCGTTCTACATTGTCATAAATTTCTACATCTATTCCTGAAGAAATACACATATCGACCAAGTTTTTACTCTTTTGACCATAACCAAAAACTGATACTTTAAATCTATTGTTTTCTTGTAACTGATTAATAATATAATGATACGCACGGTTATGAATAATGGCATAAGGGTCAATAATCTTATCTGTACCTATAGAGTTATATTGTGATGATAAATGATTATGGGTAATACGTGAAAGAACAATAGAATTTTTATCATAACTCTTAGCATTCAATATAAAATAAATATTATCAATGTCAGAAGCTTTAAGCGTTAACATGGCTACAATATTTGTCTTATGCTTATAGATTTTTTTTATCACTTCTACCGAACAACCATCCCCATAAATTGTTATGTGAGAAGAATCAAATGCTTTAGAACTTTTTTCCTTATTCTCTTCTATCACAACACAATTATAATTTGTATGCTCTTTAATATGGTGGGCAATACGTGAGCCCAAATAACCATACCCATTTAAAATAACCACATTGTCTAAATTGTATAAAGCATTGATACTAGAATAAGTTCGTAACTCATCAAAACGTTCTGCAAAAGCAGACACCATTACCGAAGTTACAAAGGAAATCATTGCAATACCAAGAATAATACCAACCATCGCTACCATTTTTCCTAAGTCAGTTACAGGTGAAATATCTCCATACCCAACCGTAGAAACGGTAACCAATGCCCAGTAAATAGCATCTAAAAATGAAGTTATACCTAGGTTCTCTCCATGCTCAGCTATGTAGAGTACTGAAGCAAAAGAGAAGACAACTGTAACAAGGATATACCCTAAAAATTTAAACTCAAACTCTTTTTTAGAAAGTGCTTTGAGTAGGGTCTTTGCTCCATAAAGATAATGATAGAGTTTCAGTAAACGCATTATCCTAAACTGAGGAAAAATCGCTAATAAATCAATAATACCAGCTAACGAAAAAATATACTGAAGTTTACTTTTAACAATAACCCAAAGTATTTTGCTAAGTGAAGACTTTTTTTGATGTTGCTCTAAAATTTGCTCATGAATATTAGAATAAATCCAAAAACGCGAAACATATTCGAGTAAAAAAATAAAAGAGATGATCCAAATATCAATAAAGAGAATCCATTCAGGAATTGCGTAGGTCTTATTTAGAACTAAAATAAAGACAGAAAAAAGTATTAAAACTATCATAAAAGAGTCGAAATACTTGGTATAAGAAGTCTCTCTATTTGTTAAAAGCTCACGTAAGAAATTCTTTTTATATTGATAAGGTTCACTATCTTTTAAGGTTTCTGCAATATTAATAAGCATTTTTTTCATCGGTAGATTATATCTAAAGCTAAGTAAGACTTAACATTTATGATATAAGCTATAAAAGAAGTAAATTCCTAAGAAATATCGTATACTAAGCCAAACGCTCTTTCAACAACTCATTAACCTTCTGAGGATTCGCAGCCCCCTTAGAAGCTTTCATAGTCTGCCCCACAAAGAAACCAAAGAGTTTCTCTTTACCACCTTTGAACTGTTCAACTTTTTCAGGGTTAGCAGCAATAATTCCGTCAATAATCTCTAAAATAGCACCATCATCCGAAACCTGTGCAAGACCCATAGAATTAATAAGACCGTCAATGTCTTTGTCTTCTTTTATGAGTACATCTAAAATCTCTTTTGCACCTTTTCCAGAAATGATTCCATCGTCAATTTTAGACACCAACTCACCCAACTTCTCAGCAGACACAGGCGACGTTGTAATGTCAAATTCTGTCTTTTTAAGACGACCAAGAAGCTCTGTAGTTAACCAGTTCACTGAGTTTTTAGCTGAAGCACCTGAAGCTAACATCGCTTCAAAATAGTACGCCAACTCTTTTTCAGAACAGATAACTAAAGCATCGTATCTTTTAACACCTAACTCTTCTGTATAACGCTTTATTTTTGCATCTGGAAGTTCAGGCATTTTAAGTGCTTCATCTATCATCTCTTGGGTTACCACCAAAGGACGTAAGTCAGGGTCTGGGAAGTAACGGTAGTCAGCAGCTTCTTCTTTCCCTCTCATTGACTTTGTAACACCCTCGTCTACGTTCCACAAACGTGTCTCTTGAAATACTTCCGTCTCATAGTCTCCATCTTCATACGCTTCAGTCTGTCGCTGTACTTCATAGGCAATGGCAGCTTCTACAAAACGGAATGAGTTAATGTTTTTAATCTCAACACGTGTTCCAAACTCTGCTTGACCTTTTGGACGTACAGAAACGTTAACGTCACATCTAAATGATCCCTCTTGCATGTTTGCATCTGAAATGTCTAGGTAACGTACAGTTGAATGAAGTTTTTTTAGAAAAGCCACAGCTTCTTCTGAACTTCTCATGTCTGGGTTTGAAACAATCTCAAGTAGAGGTGTACCAGCACGATTAAGGTCTACTTTTGAGTGGCTACCATCATGAATGTTTTTACCAGCATCGGCTTCAAGGTGTGCTTGTGTCATCCCAATACGCTTTTGTGTTCCATCGTTAAGGTCAATAAACACTTCACCATTTTGAACAATTGCATTGCTTAACTGCGTAATCTGATACGCCGAAGGACTATCTGGATAAAAATAAGACTTTCTATCAAAGTTTGAAGCGTGAACCACATTTGCATTAATCGCATATCCAAGTCTCATGGCTTTTACTGCTGCTTCTTTGTTCACCACAGGTAATGCCCCTGGAAGGGCTAAACAAGTAGGACAAGTATTCGCATTTTGATGTTCTGCAAAGCTTGTAGGACAAGCACAGAACAGTTTTGTTTTCGTATTAAGTTGAACGTGGACTTCTAAGCCAATGACGGTTTCAAACATAGGGTATTACCTTTTTTTTCTCTCTAAATATTTCGTGTATTATAGCTTTTGTTTGGTTAAGCCTCAATACCATAAAGCTTCAACAAACTCTCAACTTTAGGCTCTCTACCCAACCACTGTTTATAAAGGCTCGACATATCTTCAGAACCACCTTTGTTCAAAATGTAATGCAAGTAACCATCTGCTTTCTCTTGGTTAAATCCAGCTTCTTCATCCAAACACGCATAAAAAGCATCGGCACTTAATACTTCTGCCCATTTATATGAATAGTACCCAGCAGCATATCCACCAGCAAAAATGTGTGAAAAACCATTTTGGAATTTGTTGTATTCTGGAACATTAAGCAGTGCTGTTGTTTCACGAATACCATCTAAAAGAGCTTGAACCTCATCACCTTGATAAAGCTCTTTATGTAAATTAAAATCAAATAAAGAGAACTCAACTTGACGTAAAATCCCTAAAGCAGCTTGATAGTTTTTGGTCTCTTTAACTTTATCTAAAAGTTCCTCACTCATTGGCTCACCCGTTTCATGGTGAAAAGCAAAGCGTTTTAAAATGGGTTTTTCATACGAAAATGCCTCTAAAAACTGAGAAGGAAACTCAACCACATCCCATGCCACACCGTTAATCCCTGACACCGAACGCTCTTTAGATGTACCAAAAAGATGATGAATACCATGTCCCATTTCATGAAAAAAAGTTACCACATCATCGTGTCTAAGTAAGCTTGGGCTTTCTGCTGTCGAAGGAGAAAAGTTACAAACAATAAATGCTGTAGGCAAATGCTGTTCACCCTGTGCATCTACATAGTGTGTCTCCCAATCGTGCATCCATGCTCCACCCCGTTTGGTCTCGCGTGCTTCAAGGTCAAAGTAAATACGTCCAGATAAAGCGTTATCTTTATAGATGTCAAATGTTTTTACTTTTTCATTCCAAACTCTTGCATCAGAAGCTTTAAATTCAACACTAAAGAGTTCTGAGACCACATCCAACATTCCTCTAAGTACTTTTGACTGCTCAAAGTAAGGCTTGGTCATGCTATCGTCAAAATTAAACTTCTCTTTTTTAAGCTTTTCAGAGTAATAAGCAACATCAAAACCTTGTAAATCTTCAATGCCATCTGTCCGTAAGGCAAATGCTTTTAATTCGGCTAACTCCTCTTTGGCTTGAGGCAATGCTTTAATGGCTAACTCTTCTAAAAACTTCGTAACATCTTCGGTATTCTCGGCATCTTTACTCGCCAACGAATATGCCGAAAAGCTCTCAAACCCTAATAGCTTTGCTTTTTTCTGACGCAGTTCCAAAAGTTGGTCAATCACCTCTGCATTTTGAGGGGCTCTTGACGCATACGCTTTTGACAACGCTTGACGATGTTCGCGTGATGTTCCATAGGTCATGTACGCCAAATACGAAGGCAATTGTAAGGTAAATTTATAGACCGTTTTCCCCTCCACTTCTGTTTTAGCCAAAGCCAAGTCACTCTTTGGAATTTCAGCAACATCTTTTTCATCTTCAATCAACATCTCAAACGCATTGGTAGCATTCAGAAGATTTTGAGAAAAAGCATTCCCCAGTTCAGAGAGTTTTAACTCTATCTCCTCCAACTCTTTTTTTTGCTCCAAGGGTAAATCAGCCCCAGAGAGTACAAAACCACGAATATCATGCTCCACAACCCTAGCAGACTCTTCATTTTGTGTTGTAATCTTTTTTATTTTCTCAAATAATGCTTCATTTTGAGAGATGGTACTTGAAAATTTTGAAAGTTGTGGCAATGATGCCTCATAAGCTTTTTGAGTAGCTTCTGAATTCTCTACCGAATTTAAATGTGCCAGTGGTGTAAAAAAGTTTCCCAGCTCTTCATCCAAATCTTGTAACGGTTTCATCACCAGCTCATAACTCGTCTCATCACTCTTAGTAATACTCTCTATTCTCTCCAATTGAGAAGCCAACATAGCCTCCAAATCTTTTGGAAACTGTTCTAAATTATCTATCTTAAACTCTTGAAATTGCATTCTATTTTTCCTATTTGTGTATTGTTTGGATTATAGCAGACTCATACTAATGTATCTCTATGGATTAATATACTCTGATGTGGCTATTTGTAAAAGTGCTGAACGACTTAAGTGGTGTTCTTTTGCATACAGGTCTATCTCATCTAAAAAGAGTATAGGTAATGATATATTGACGCGTTTCACTTCATTTCCAAAATCTCTTATGATTCCTTCTACGGAAATATCTTCATCTATTAAAGGAAAATAAATGCCTCGACCATTACCAACAAGACGGTACTCTTTTAACTCTTTCTCACTTGCGTTTATCAAACGTTTTGTATAACTCAAAGGTACAACCAATACTCTACCTGTAGAAAGTTCTACAAACAGTCTATCTTTAGCAAAACCTACGGAAGTTATTAAAAACTTAGCTGAAGTACTCATGCCATGCTCCTTCTATCTTTTTTCTGTTGTTTTGAACCAATTTAACAACTTTCTTTAACTCTTTGGAGTTTAAATTATAGCTATCGGTTATTTCTAATGTTTCTAAAACAACCCGAGCATACCCATCTCCATTTTCTACATGTATATGTTCAGGTAAATGTTCATTACTGTAAAAGTAAAATCTATAGCCATCATGCTTAAATACAGTAGGCATACTCATGCTTTTTTGTGTAAGTATACACACTTTTATTTTTTATGTCAATTTTCATTCTCTACCTCAATTTTACACTTTTGAAATATTTTAACAGAAAAAAATAATTTATATTCTAAATATTTCAAATTGTCATGTTTTAAAGATTTTCTTACTCCACGACAGAAAATCATTCGTTCTTAAGAAAAGCACGTTTGAGTAAGCCAATCAGAATATGAAATTCTTGTTTTTTAAGAGAAACATTGACCAAGACATTTTTTAACCATTCTAATCCATACTTAAAAATGCTCTTAATTCGATAAGGTTCTTTT
>CACVAX010000033.1 GCA_902727935.1 uncultured Sulfurovum sp.
TCATTTTGAGTAAGTACGAGTTTGGAATCGGTTAAAAATAAAGAAACTATATGTCTTGCTTTTTGATTCATCTCTTTACTTTTTGAACCTCGCATTGTTTTTCCATCTGAGGCAACGATAGTAAGCCCCTCATTACTTCCTCTTAATCCCTCTACCCATTTTCTTTGTAGTTTCTCTATCTCTTTTGAATCCATATTTAAAAACGTATTTCTTATCGTTGTATATGCAGGTGCTTTAAATGGCTTCTCTAAAAACTTCGCTATCTCTCTTTTTCGTTCTTTCATCCACAATGACATATCTTCAAAGCTATTTGCTCCTGATATTACTGCTAATAATGACAAAAATAGTATCTCACTTGGATTTGTATACGCAACCTTGTTTTTTCTATAATCTTTTAGTTTTCTAAACTCTTCTAATAATCTTTTCATCTTATTATTTTACTAACCTATAGCTTCTTTAATTATTAAACTTGAATTACCGTGTATAGGCGTAGGAAAAATGCTTTTTTTCATTGTATAATACTTTTATGAAAAAAGCATCTCCAAATGCACCATGCCCTTGTGGTTCAAATAACAAATATAAAAAATGTTGTCTCGTTTACCATAAAGGGGCAAAACCTAAAACAGCTCTACTACTGATGAAGTCACGTTATGCTGCTTATGCTGTAGGTGATAGTAGCTACATTATTAAAACAACGCATGAAACCAATGCTCAATACATGACAGATACAAAAGAATGGAAAGAGAGTATTGATGCTTTTTCTAAAGAGACAGCATTTTTAGGTTTAGAGATTTTGGACTTTAGTGAAGATAAAGAAGAAGCTTTTGTAACATTTAAAGCGTTACTTTCATCAGGTGAGATGATAGAAAAGAGTCATTTTTTAAAAGTAGATGGTTTTTGGTTGTATGAAAATGGAGAAGTTTCTTAGTGAACTTCAGTTTTTTATATCCTTATGCTTTTTTATTGTTATTTATGTTACCCTGTTTTTGGTGGTGTAGACAGAAAGTAAAATCTGTTTACTTTCCTAAGGAGGAGTGGTTACCTCAACAAGCTTTTGCGTGGGACAATCAATTTTTATATACCATACTTATTTATGTATTGCTGGTTTTTGCTTTGTCAGCACCATTTTCTTATGCTTCAGAGTTAAGTTCATCTAAAAAAGGACGTGACTTAGTATTGGTTTTAGATACCAGTGGTTCTATGGCTGAACGGGGCTTTAACGAAAAAGATAAAACGCAAAGTAAATATGACATTTCAGTTTCTTTAGCCAAAAACTTTATAGAACAACGACATGATGATAATGTAGGTTTGGTGGTCTTTGGTTCTTTTGCTTTTTCAGCTTCTCCTTTAACTTACGACTTAAAAGCACTTAATGAAATGTTTGAATTGATGTCAGATGTGGGCATAGCAGGAACAAGTACAGCCATTGGGGATGCTTTAATACAAGGGTTAATAACATTAAAAAGTGGTCAAGCCAAATCAAAAGTACTCATACTGCTTACGGATGGCGTACACAATGCTGGAAAATATTCACCCCGACAAGCTGTAGCCTTAGCTCAAAAAAAAGGTGTCAAGATTTATACCATAGGTATGGGTAAAGAAGCAGACTACGATGTTTCTCTTTTATCTGATATTGCCAAAGACTCTGGGGGGAAAAGTTTCTTTTGTCAAAATGCAGATGAACTGGAGCATGTTTATCAGAGTCTTAGTAAATTAGAACCAAGTCCTATTCGCTCAGAACAGTATTTGAATAAAGAGGAATTAGCTATTTACCCTTTGCTTTTAGCTTTGCCATTACTTGTTTTTTTAATCTATAGAAATGAGGAGAGATGATGAGTTTTATTAATGCATCATTTTTATGGTTATTGCTTCCTATTTTAGCTTATTTATATGGAAAAAAAGAGAAGCAAAAATTGAGTCAAAATTTACGTTGGATGGTTTTAATCTTACTGATAATGGCTTTAGCCAGACCTGTACTATTTGAAAGCATGCATAAAGAGAAGATTGAGGCACATGCTTTGGTTATGGCATTAGATTTATCTGTTTCTATGAATGCAAATGACATTCAACCCACAAGGGCTAAGGCAAGTAGAGAGATTATTAAAACATTTTTAGAACGTGAGGGACAAGAGCAGATAGCTTTGCTGGGGTTTACTATTAATCCTTTACTTCTTTCGCCTCCTACAACTGACCGTGCTTTAGTGAAACTAGCCTTAGAGAATATGAATTCAGAATATATTCTGACAAAGGGAACGAATCTTAGAAAACTCTTTGAAAAAATAGCAAAATTTAAAGATGAAGTCAAAAAAGTCATACTCTTTACAGATGGAGGAGATGAGGTTTTAGATGAAGCACTGATTACTTTTGTACAAAAAGAAAATATTCAAGTTTTTGCTATCGCCATGGCAACCTACCAAGGGGCTTCTATTACACAAAAAGATGGCACACTTTTACAAAATGAAGAAGGACATATTGTTATCTCAAAATTAAATGATGGGTTAGAGACCTTAGCCAAAGAGAGTGGGGGAGCATTTGTTCTTTTTGACAATGTAGCTAATACGGTGAAGCATATAGAAACTTGGTTAAAGGGGCAAAAAGCGTTAGATGAAGGTTTGGAACGTGAAAGCAAACAGTATTTTGAATTGGCTTTTATTCCTCTTAGTTTGGCTCTTGTTTTATTTTTTCTATCAGCAACATGGTTTTCAAAAAAATTATTGGCTCTTTTAATTTTATTAGGATTTAATCTTCAAGCAGAAGAGTTACTAACACGAGAAGCGTGGGGTGAAGGAGTGGAGAAGATTAAACCAGAAGCAAAATCTTGGGGATTATTTGATGTTTATTATTTACAAAGAGCTTATAGTTATTATGACAAAAAAGCTTATGCCCAAAGTGAAAAAGAGATATATAAAATAAAAAATAGAACCTTAGAGTCCCAATTACTTTTAGCACATAGTTTTTATAAGCAAGAAAAATATCAAGTTGCTAAGTCTCTCTTAAAAGGAATTAAGAGTACCGATAAAAAAATAAAACAGCAACTCTATTATGAATTGGGAAATTGTGAAGCCAAATTACTTTATATGGAGAGGGCAAAAAATTATTATGTAAAAGCCTTACAGTTGGGTGAAGATAAAGATGCTTTACATAATTTAGAAATTGTTCTTTTTAGGCTAAATGAAGACAGTTTTAAAGTAGGCTATACCAATCCTTCTTCTGCTGAAAAGTCTAATACTAAACAAGATGATTTAGAGATAGAAGAGACAAAAGAGCCTTCCAAAAAGAGTGAATCTACAGGGGGAGCAGGGGGAAAAGGTAACAAACAATCTAAAAATTCTACTGTAACAGTTATCTCTTCTAATAAAGAAGATAATGCCAAACGTGTATTCTCTTCTAAGGCGTATGACTTGATAAATGATGGATATATAGGGGAAAATCAACCTTGGTAGTTAATTTAAGTTAATTTTTATTTAATTCTTTTTATTATAGTAAGTTTAATTACTCAAAGGATTTATATGATATATCGACCAATTGTACGAGATGAAGAGATTAGCTTTTCAAAAAGAAAGTTTATTGTTAGTAAAACTGATATCAAGGGTAAAATTATCTTTACTAACAAGAACTTTTCAGAAATTTCAGGATATTCCGAAGCTGAATTAGTTGGTGAACCTCATAATATATTACGTCATCCAGATATGCCAAGAGCTGTTTTCTTTTTAGTTTGGAAAACATTGTTAGCTGGTAATCCTATTTCAGGTGTTATTAAAAACTTAGCGAAAGATGGAAGATATTATTGGGTTATTGCTGACCTTGAAGCTAAAAAAGATGCCAATGGTAATATTATTGCTTTAACAGCCTTTAGACGTGCTGCTCCTCAGGATGTTGTTGATAAGGTAGAAGAGTTATATACTACGATGGTGTCAATTGAAAAAAAGCATAATATGGAAAAATCTTTAGCCTATTTAGAAGCGTATTTAGAAGAAAATAACGTTAATTATCACGAGTTCATGGACGGACTAATAAAACCTAAAGGTATTATTAGCAATTTGTTAAGTGCTTTCAAAAGAATGCTACGCTAGTACTAAGACCTTATATTTAAAAAGTTTTTAGTACTAATTTCATCCCAAGGCATGTTAAGTTTTGTAAACTTAGTATAGCTTTGGAGAACGCGTTTAAAATCTTCATTTTTATTGGATTCATTTTCCAGTACTTCTTTTAAAGCTATTTTGGCTGCATCCATTATCTCTTTTGGAAAGGTTTTAATTTGTACTTCTTTAGGGAGTTCTTGGAGTGCTTTGGCATTTTTATAACGAAACTCTTGAATCATTGTACCTGTCATCTCTTCAGTAGCAGCTGTAATGATGGCTTGATGTTCAGAACTTAATTTTTCCCAACGATTTTTATTGAAAGTAATCTCCAAAATAGACCCAGGTTCATGCCAACCTGTATAGTAGTAATTGGCTGCTTTGTCAAAGCCCATCATCTGGTCAAGGGCTGGTCCGACCCATTCTGTAGCATCGATTGTTCCACGCTCTAAAGATGTGAAGATTTCTCCAGCAGGAAGTAAAATAGGGTTGACTCCGAGTTTTTGCATCACTTCTCCACCTAGTCCTGGGATACGCATTTTAAGACCTTTTAAATCGGCTAATGAATTGATTTCTTTTTTAAACCAACCACCCATTTGAGGGCCTGTGCTTCCACCAATGAGTGGGTAAAGGTTAAATTTCCCATAGAGTTCACGCCAGAGTTCTAAACCTCCCCCAAATTTCATCCAGGTAATCATCTCTTCACTAGTAAGCCCTAAGGGCATACCACCAAAAATCGAAAAAGCAGAATTTTTACCTTTCCAGTAATAGACCCCTGAATGAAAAGCATCTATTTGAGCTGCTGAACAGGTGTCAAAAACTTGTAGGGCAGGAACTAAGATATTTTTAGGATAAACTTTTATTTCCAGTGTTCCCCCTGAAAGTTCCTTGCATCGTGCTGCAAAGTTATCTAAGCCTGTACCCATAATGGGAAAATGAGCTGGCCATGAAGTGGCTAGTTTGAGTGTGACTTTTTTGCCTCTGGAAATATTGATACTTTTACACTCTATTTGGTTTTCTTCACGGTAACAGCCATTAAGCGATAATGCTCCTAAACCTAGAGCAGAAGTGGCTAAAAAATCTCTTCTTTTCATCTAAACCCCCAAAAATTAGTTAAGTATTAGTTAAATGGCAATAAGCCAAATTTTTTAATGAAAGCTTCATCGATGTCAATGAGTTTACGTTCTTGTAAAGAGTCTAAAACTTCCTTAGTACAAAAGGTGTCACCTGGCCAGGTTCGATTAAAACCATCAACAGTTGATTTATTTGTGCCATCTACAGCAATAAATGGTTCAAGAACAATGTCTCTTTGAGCATCAATATTATTGACAACACGCCAAATAAGCATATAAGGTTCATTGATATCATTGTTTATTTTATCAACAATAATTAAGACTTTGATGTGTTCTTTAAGGACACGTAATTTAGCAATCATATTTTGCATGGATTGAACTTTATGAACTGTTATAAGGCAGATAGGGTTTTTGGTATGGCTAAAGTATTGTCGACACTCTAAAATATTGCCATCAACTTCTTTCATTCTTTCAAGCAATGATTCATCACTTAGTGGAGTTTTAATAGCATCTGCTACTTCATTGGCTGTTGCATCAATTCCGAGTTTTCCACCTACTAAAGTTTCATTAGCCGTATGGTCAAGAGCATCAATAATCCCTTGGGTGATTAAGATTTTTTTAGGGTCTAAGCGATTTAAAATGTATTCTGTAATGGCTAAGTCATCATCTAGTTTGGGTGCATCTTCATTAACAAAAATAGCATGTTTCACAAAACTCATTTGACCCACCCCCCAAAAAGCATGCATAAACTGCTGTGCATGACCCTTGTAGAGTGTTTTCATCTTTCCAAGTATTAGATTATGGAAAACACCATTCTCAGGCATATAGTAATCTAAAAGGTCAGGTGCCATTGGTTTAAGCATGGGTAAAAAAATACGTTCAGTTGCCCAGCCCATGTATTTGTCTTCAAGTGGAGGTTTGCCTACTACGGTTGCTTGAAAAACAGGTTTTTCTTTCATGGTGATGGTTTCAACTTCTAGCACAGGGTAAGGTTCTTCTAAGGTGTAGTATCCTGTGTGGTCACCAAAAGGACCTTCTATTTTAAGATTTTCTGGATCTACAAAACCTTCAATAACAATGTCCACATCGTTAGGAATTTGAATGTCATTACTAATAGATTTTACAAGTTGGGCATTTTTACCACGTACGAAACCGTAAAGAAGCATTTCAAACATCCCATGAGGCATTGGTGCTTGTCCACACCAAATATAGAGTGGGTCACCACCAATGGCAACGGTTACAGGCATTTTTTTACCTGCTTTTTGGTATTGGTCAAAGAAGTGAGAAGCATCTTTATGAATTTGCCAGTGCATCCCCAAATGATTTTTGTCATACTGTTGTAAACGGTACATACCTAAGTTTTGCATTGAACCATCGAGGCTTTGGGTATAGACTTGTCCCATGGTAATAAATGCCCCACCATCACCTTCCCATGTTTTAAGTATGGGAAGTTTGTCTAAGTCAACTTCTGATTTAGGAATAATGATTTCTTGACATGTCCCTCGTTTTTTTGAACGTTTAGGAAATACATTTTTAAGTGCAATAAGATCAGGAAGCATTTTTAGTTTTTCTAAAAAGCCTTCTGGAGGTTTAATCTTTAGAAGTTTGTCAATGCCTTGTGCCACATCATCAGGATGCTTATCAAAAATTTTTTCTGTCAACTCTTTATTGGCAAAGATATTCATCAGTACAGGCATATCGTACTGAATATTTTTTTTCTTATTAATAGGATTGCTAAAGAGAATAGGGCGAGAGTTATCAGTTTTTACTTCTACATAAGCGATATGAGGAATCTCTAGCTCAACATCTAAAGGTTCATTGATGATTTTTAAGTTTCCATGGTCTTTTAACCATTGTACGACATCTTGCATTTTCTACTCCTATAAGAGAGGAGAGATCCTCTCATTTTTGGAGCATTATAATCTTTATTTCTTTACTTCAGCTATGATGACGCCTCTAAATTCACCAAGTTTAAAGTGTGTTGCCATATCTTTAGGATAACTCTTTTCTAACATTTTTACCAGCTCTTGAGAGATAGTATCTCCATGACAAGCAAGACAGGGTTGTTTCATGTCTAAAGCTTTATAAACACGGTAATTATTTGGCATTTCAACAACCAAAGGCTCTGTTAAATTGTTTGAGGCTAAGAAACGTTCCATTACGACGGTATCAGTAGCATCTGGTTTATTTTTTTCATTTCTATATTTTAAAGCCGTTCTTCGTATTTTTGTATCAGGTGAAATGGCATTATAGTCACTGGTCATTTTTTGTGCCATGGAGGTACAACCACCCATGGCTGTTTGATAAGTTTTATCACTTTTCATAAGCCCCATCAAGGTAGGTTGTAGCGTTTCCATAAAACTTTTAATATGCATCATACCTTGATCTTTAATAAATTCTTTATCATTGGCATAACTGACAGTTGTTTCCATAGAAGAGTTGTTTTGAGTACTTGCAGGAACTTCACTTTTAACAATTACTTGTTGGGTTGTTTCAGTTTTTTCTACAACTGTTTCAGGTTTATTTGAAGTACTGTTACAAGCTGTATAAAGTAAAGGGGCAAGTAGTGCAAGTGTTAAGAGTTTTTGTTTCATGGTATGGTCTCCCAAGGGTATAAATTTTTATAAGTATAACTACTTAGATAAAACCATTAGCTTAATTTTACTCTTAACTTTTACACCAATCTTAATACGATTGAGTTTAACTTTTTTGTTGGCATTCCATAAGATTTTACCATTATTTACTTTTACTTTTGTCCAACCATTATTTGAAATAAAAATATCGGCTGACTTAATACTTTTGTCTTTTAAGGTAACTTCAACCGTTTTGATTATTTTATTTTTTGGATAGATAGAAGGCTGTTGAAAGCTAACACCACAAAGTTCTTGAAATTTAAGATAGAGTTTAAAGTCATGAGCATTTGAGCCTACAACTGCTGCACGGTCAATGTCATTAGCATCAGAACAAACTCCATGAACTGCACCTATATTTTGATTGAATACAGCCTTAAAACCATAAGGCTTTATGACTTTGGCGACTCTATCATCATATTCACCATAAGGATAAACAAAAAGATTGGGTTCATAGTTAAGATGCTTTTTCATTAAAGCCAAACCTTTGTCCATATCAGCTTTTATTTCTTGATTACTCATTTGTCCAAAGTGACCATGTCCATAAGAGTGAAATTCAATATTACCATATTTGGCGATTGTTTTTAACTGTTTCCATGTTACGTAATCTTTGTAGTTTTTTTCAGTGTATTTGACAGCAATAAAAAGGGTAAAAGGGTAGTTGTACTCTTTAAAAACAGAAAGTCCATGAGTATAAAAACTTTTGAACCCATCATCTATAGTAAAAGCCACCCAATTACTAGGTACTTCTTCATTCGCATTTACTTTAGTAATTATATCTATAAGTGGTACAACTTTGTAGCCATTTTTTTTAAGGTAATTAAATTCTTTTCTCAGTTCTTTGGTCGAAATATTCGTTGTAGGGTAACGATTGTCATCAAAACGATGGTAGACAAAAATATGTCCATCTGAGAAGAGCAGATAAGGTGACAAAAGTAGAGAGAGGAGGAGAAGTACTCTTGTCATCTTCATACTCTAGTCCATTTGCTTACGTAAAAAAGTTGGCGTATCTAAGTAGTCCTCATTTGAAGAATTATACCCATTCACTACTTTTTGAGAATTTAGATTGTGTAAAGTCGAACCTTGGTTTGGTTGTCTAAGTGTTCCTATATTATTGACAGATTTTGCTTCATCTGTTTGACTTGTTGGTAGTTCAATGTCACTTGGATCTTCAAAACCTGTGGCAATAATAGTAAGTTTCACTTCATCTAAAGGAATACTTTCAGAGGTCGTAGTTCCAAAAATAATATTGGCATCTTCATCAGCATTTTCCTCTACAATGTCCATTGCTTCAGCAATTTCAGCCAATGGGTAATCTGGATGAATATGGAAGTGTACTAAAATACCCATTGCCCCATCAATTGATAGATTATCAAGAAGTGGGGATTCAATCGCTGTTTTGGCTGCATCGTAAGCAGCTGAATTTCCTTGGCTTTCACCCACACCCATGAGTGCTAATCCTCTATGACTCATAACCGTTTTAACATCAGCAAAGTCAAGGTTAATATCATTTGCTCCGTGAGAAAGAATTACATTGGAGATTCCACCTACAGCTTGTGAAAGAACACTGTCAACCAATCTAAAGCTATCTCTCATACCAAGATTCTTCTCTACAATCGATAAAAGTCTTTCATTAGGAACGACAATAATAGAATCAGATTCTTTCTTGAGTTCTTCAAGACCAGCTTTGGCAAGTTTTTGTCTTTTTCTACCTTCAAACTTAAAAGGACTCGTAACAATTGAAACGGTTAAGGCATTAACTTCTTTGGCAGCTTGTGCAATAACAGGTGCAGCACCTGTACCTGTACCACCACCTAGTCCAGCAGAAATGAATACTAAGTCAGCACCTTCTAGCATTGTTTTAAGGCTATCATAACTTTCATGAGCTGCTTCAGCACCAATTTCTGGTTTCATACCAGCACCAAGACCCTTAGTAGAGTTAATACCAAGTTGCATCTTGTACGGAGCTATTGAGGCAGCTAATGCTTGTGCATCTGTATTGGCGACAATAAGGTCTATGCCTTCAATACCTTCTCTGATCATGTGGTTAATCATATTTCCACCACCACCACCGACACCGATTGCTTTAATCTTTGCTCCATGTACTCCAGCAGTCGATTCTGTTATATTAAATTCTTCCATATTATCCTCCTCTTTAAAAGATTTTTTTTGCCCAGTCCATAAAGTTATCTAATGGATTATTCTGGTTTTTTTTAGGTTCTTGACTTAAGTCTCTAAATAAATCAATGTCATTTTTTTTCTCATCATTATAAGTAGGGGTTGAGACTGAAATCTTTGGTTTATTTGTTAAACTTATATTTTGAGGATTAGCAATGTCCTGTAATGATTCTTTAGGCTTATATTCTTTAGAGTGTAACATTGTTTTACTACTTTCTAGTTCATACTCTGTATGTTTTCCTGATTCATACTCTAAAAGACCTATAACAGTTGAAAATTCTGGAGAATTTAAACTTTCTGAAATATTATTAATATTAGTAGGTTGTCCAATTCGAATGGGAATATTTGGAATAAGTGCTTGTGCGAGTTCTCTTGTTCCATCAATGAGGGTCATACCTCCTGTTAAGATGATACCTGCTCCAAGTTGATCTCTTAGTCCACTCTTTTTTAATAAGCCATCTAAGATAACCAAGGTTTCTTCCATACGACTGTAAATAATATTTTGTACAATATCAAGTGAAACGAGGTTTAAATTATGGTCATCGCCTATAATGGAAAGTCTAACTTCTCCACCTTCAGTTTCCAATAAGCTACCTTTGCTGATTTTCAGTTGTTCAGCGACATCTAAAGGGGTGTGTAGAGCTATTGATAGATCATTGGTTATATGGTTTGACCCTACTGATAAAAAATCGTTATATTGAATAGAGTTTCCTACATGTATGATGAGATTTGAAGTATGTCCTCCCAGGTCAATAACAGCGACACCCCTGTCTCTGTCATTTTTAGACAAAAGAGCAAGCGAAGAGGCATACCCAGAAAGGACAACTTTTGAAATTTCAATTCCTGCAGCATGAACTGCTTTTTTTAGATTTCCAAGATTAGACTTCCCTGTCATAATAATATGTGTATCAACTTCCATACGACTAGCATTCATTCCATTAGGGTCTTCAATAAAGTCTTGCTCATCTATCTTAAATTTATAAGGCAATACATGAAGTATTTCAAATTCATTTGGAATATTCGCATTATATAATGCTGTTTGCATGGCACGGTTGATTTCATTAATGGATATTTCTTGATGTGGAATATTGACCACACCTGAAGAGGGAAGACTTTTAACATAAGCACCAGAGATAGAGATAATGGCTGAGGTTGGATTAATACCAGCAACACGCTTTGCATCATCTACGGCAATTTTAATTGACTTAGATGCTAATTCTATATTAGAAATAGCACCTTTTTTGATTCCTTGAGATCTACTAATACCGTGACCAGCAATTTCCATTTGACCATCTTCTATCTCACCAATGATTGCACATATTTTGGTGGATCCGATGTCTATAGCTAAAATTGGTTTATTCACACTTTATCCTTAGTATACCTGTCAATCTTTTGTCATATTTTATCAAGAGAGACGTGACTTTAGTAAAGTTTAGTAGGATATTTTTTGTCTAAAACCTTCATTAAGTTCGTTTGGAAACTTTGAGCTTTAACTTTATCAACATTGTTATGCATGATGTTCGTTTCATTATTTTCAAGAGAAATCAATTTTTGTTCTACAATTTTGTAAACTACGACTTTACTACCTATAGGTATGATACCTTTTTCTTCTTCAGAAGTAAAGAGTTTAGAGATGAAATTCGCTGTTTCTTGTTTGTTTATACCTAAATTTTGTTTTTCAGCGTTATCTAGTGTGATAAAATTTGACACATTTATATCTAGCTTGTCAATATTTGTCAATTTATTTTCTGCTAGTATAGAGAGTGCTTCTTTTTCAGCTTGTTCTTGATATAGAGGGGTGATTTCCTCTTTTACTTCAGTAAAACTTTTAGTAATTGGAGCAATAATATTAACAACTTTTACAGAAGCATAACGGTTGTTTACAACTTTTGGTTTAAGAAGGTCATCAATGCTTTTACTTTCAAGTAGCGTCCATAACTCTTTTGATAGTTTCGAGTCATTCATGTTTAAAGTAAGTGTCTCATCAGAGCTTATTTCACCTTTTTTGAATTGTACATAACGTTTTAGAGCAGATTTTTTACTCTTAGTAATTTGAGTGGCCTCTTTTACCCACTCTTTTACATCGTTGAATTCTGAAATTTTTCCATCTTTGTCGGTATAGTTAAATCTATTATCATCGTAATATTTTTTAACTTCTTCATCAGTGACTTCAGTATTTTTAGTCTCTGTCCATTGAATATCAAGCGTGTATTGTTTGGCTGTTTGAAACTGATCTTTTCTTGGTTCCCAAAACTCTTTTATTTTTGTTTCATTAATACTGATATTGACATCTTCTTTTGTTAGTACCGTATATTTTAATTTATCAGCAACTTCAAATGCGATTTGAAAAGCTTTATATTCGTTTTCTAAACCAGCTGTATCAAGTAACTTAAAAGTTTTTTCGATGATTAGTTGGTCTCTTAAACTGTCTTCAAAGGTTTCATTACTTAAACGTGAGTTTTGAATATAAGTATCATAAATTTTACGATCAAATTTTCCTTCAGTTTGGAAAGCCTCATAAGAAGCCAATCTTTTTGCTGTTTCTTCTTCAGTAACAATAATACCAAACTCTTGTGCTAGATTAAGTATTTTTGCTTGTGCAGCCATATTTTTGATAACTTGATCTTGTAAACCCATTTGCTTTGCTTGTGCATCATCAAATTTACCTTGCATCATTTGGTTGTATCTATTGAATAGGTTCGAATATTCCATTTGGAATTTATCTTTTTTTAATTCTACCTCACCTACTTTACCTATAGAGTTAGATTGTAATCCACCTGCACCACCAACAGCTCCTGCTAGTATAAATGAAAGTGCAGCTATCCACATAACGATAACTGTAAATTTGTTGTTATTTTGCATCCAACTTATCATAATTTATTGCCTTAGTTTAAAATTTGCATCATTTTAGTCTACTTGTGTTTAATTATTAATGAAATAATTATTATATAGAGTGTATATTCCCATTATAAAGTTTAAGGTAAATGATGAAAAATAATAATACGCAAATAGTAACAGAAGATTTAAAAAATATATGGCATCCCTGTACCCAAATGAAAGACCATGAGACCTTGCCACTCATACCAATTAATAGAGGAAAAGGTATTTACTTGTATGATTTTGATGATAAGTCATATATTGATGCCATAAGTTCTTGGTGGGTGAATATTTTTGGACATGTCAATGAACATATTTCTGCTAGAGTAAAATCACAACTTGATACTTTGGAGCATGTTTTGTTGGCTGGATTTACACATAAACCAGCTGTTAATTTAGCTGAAAAACTTGTAAATTTAACGCCTAAAGGTTTAGATAAAGTTTTTTTTGCTGATAATGGTTCAAGTGCTGTAGAGGTAGCATTAAAAATGAGCTTCCATTATCATCGAAACAAAGGAGAAAATAGACCACTGTTTCTTTCGTTATCAAACTCTTATCATGGTGAGACGATTGGTGCTTTAAGTGTTGGGGATGTTGAGCTTTACAAAGAGACTTATGCTCCATTGTTAATATCTTGTATTCAGACACCTGTACCCAAAGACCAAACTCAAGAGGCTGCAAAAAGTGCAGCTATCGAACTGGAAAAAATTTTAGAAGAACGAGGTTCTGAAATATCTGCACTTATTATTGAACCTCTAGTGCAAGGAGCAGGGTATATGCACATGTATCACCCTCTTTATATTACTTTGGCAAAAGAGATTTGTTCAAAGTATGGAGTGCATTTAATTGCCGATGAAATTATGACAGGCTTTGGACGAACAGGCACCATGTTTGCTTGTGAACAAGCAGGAATTACACCTGATTTTATGACAATTTCTAAAGGTTTAACGGGAGGTTATTTACCGTTAGCTATTACCATGACAACGCTAGATGTGTATAATGCTTTTTATTGTGATTATAATGAATACAAAGCTTTTTTACATTCACATTCTTATACTGGTAACCCTTTGGCTTGTGCAGCAGCTTTGGCAACCATTGAGTTATTTGAAGCTTCTGATGTTATTGGTGAGAACAAGAAAAAATCAGCCTATATTTTGGATAAGTTACAAAAGTTTAAAACACTTCCTAATGTCAAAGAAGTACGTCAAACAGGCATGATTGCTGCTGTCGAACTTAAGGGTTATACAACCCAAGAACGAATTGGTTTAAAAGTGTACCAATATGGACTCGATAACGGAGTACTATTGCGTCCCTTGGGGCATATCGTCTATTTTATGCCTCCTTACATCATTAAAGAGGAGGAGATTGATAAAATGATAGACACAGCTTATGAGGCAGTTAAAAGTTTATAATGTAACAAAATCAATAAGGTTGATGGCTTCACATCCTTTTTTGAAAAGTTTACGTTCTTTGGCATCTTCTTCTGCTAATTCGATGAGGTCGGCGAAATCTTTTTTGTCAGCTTCAAAAGTATAAAGCTCTTTTTGGGTACTTAAAATAATTTTTGTATCATTGGAGGAGCTTTCTACATTAAGATTTCGCACCCCTTTTAAAAATTCACTTTTAAGTAATTTAACAATCTTTTCATTTTCTAAAATTTCTTTCATTGAAACTTCTAAATAGTTATCATTGTCACATATTAGGGAGTAGGTTACCATTATTTTACCTTGCATTAAATTTTACCTTTTGAGATTAAGTTAATTAATTATATCATACAAAGATAATTTAACTTAAAAATATGTCAAATTGTAATATTTTTAGAGAAGAGGATGAATGAACTTAGTATATGAGAATGAATTAGTCCGTGTTGAGATAGAAGAGAGTGAGATTCCTTGGTTAAAAGTTTTTACACAAATAGCTTATAGAGAATTTTCTGAAACACCGACTGAAGTTAAATTAGAGATTTTTAGAGTGTTGGATATTATTGAAAAAGAGATGCTCCATACTTTTAATCCTAAAAAAATAAATATCGCGAGTTTTGGGAACTATGTCCCACATGTGCATTGGCATATTATGGCACGTTTTGAAGAAGATGCTTTTTTCCCTGAACCAATGTGGGGCAAAAAGCAAAGAGAAAGTACTTATGTTTTAGAAAACTTTGATATTTTTACACAAATACTTAGGATGGAATTATCGAAATAAAAAGTTAAAAATTTTTTTAAGTAGACTTTTTTTATTTTTTATTTTTTCTCTCTTTAAGGGGCTAGAAGCATTTAGTAAATTGACATAGGCATTTGCTTTTTTTAATTTTTCTGCTTCAAAACTAATTTGCATCGAGTACTCTTTCGATTTCATACATGGCATCTTCATTTTTAAGTCTAAATTTAATTTCAATTCTACGTGAAGCATCTTTGTCTTCTTGACCATTGACTTTAATGGCATCAAGGTAAGAACGACCACTGGCAACTAATTTAGAAGTAATGTTATTCTTTTTAATATAATCAAGGGTTAAAAGATAGTTCATCACAGCAAAAGCACGTTTTTGGGAGAGGTCAAGGTTGTAAAGGTATGAACCATCACTGTCAGAGTGACCTTCTATAATAATGGTATCAAGATGTTTTACAATATTTTTATTACCGATTAATGTTGAGACATAGTCAAGAAAACTCGCTGCGAGTTCTCCTTTGGCTTCTTCTTTGAGTTGTGCTGAACCTTTATCAAATAAAATATTAGAAGCCAAACGCAGTGAACCACTCTCTTTGTCAATATTGATTTTATCTCCCAATGAATCTTTTAGTTCAGAAATAACTTTTAGTTTAATTCCTGTGAGCGATTTAATTTTAGCTTTTTGAGATTGCAGTTTTGTCAGTAAGCCATCATATTTTGTTTGTTTATTGTCAAGCGCCTGAAGTAGTTTTAAAAGTTTTTCTTCATTGAGTTTAAGTGAATCATCTTTTTGAGTTAATTGGTTGGATAAAAGTATCACTTTATTTTTATAAGAATTTAAGGTTTCAGAAGCGTTGTTAATTGTATCGTTTTGTTCTTTTGTCAAGTTTTGCAAGAGTATAATATGCTCTGAATAGTTATCTACTTTAGTATTTTGTGCTAAAAGTAATTGATTTAAATTGGAGAGTTCTTCTTTTTTAAGTTTTAAACTATCAGCTGTGAGTATTAGCTTATTATTACTCTCTTCTAAGTTTTTTTCTCGTTTGGCTAAGAGATTTCGAAGCTTAGTAATTTCATCACTTTGAATGGCAATGTTTTGTGATAGGTCAATGAGGTGATCTGATTGTTCGTCAAGGGTAGTTTCTTGCTCTGAAACAACGGTCTCTTGTTGTGTGAGCTTATTTCGTACAATGGCTGACTTAACAATAATCGCCCCTATGAGTAAAATAAAAACAAAAAGTAACCCAGCCATAAGGTCTGCATAAGATATCCAAAAATTCGTTTCAGAAGAGTTTGACTTTTTTTTAAACATGACTATTTCACTATATGTTCAGAGATATTATTGTGATATTCTGTAATGGTACGTTGTAAAATTTTATTTTGTTCGGAAGTACTATGGGCAAAATTGGCAAGTTTCATAACAATTTCGGCAACTTCAGTGTCAATTTTAGAAAAAGTTAGATTGAGTGATTTTTCAAAAGTACTGTCAAATTGTTTCATGGTAGTTTGTAAAGTAGCTGTTGTTTGGGTAAACTCTTGAATACTTTGGTCTATTTTTTCATGTGCTGTTAATGCTGAATTAGAAGCTTCTATTTTGGCAATGGTATCTTTTAAATCAGAGGAAACCATTTTCATATGATTACTAATGGTCGTAAAGTTTTTATTGGTCTCATTAATAATGGTTTGAAAATTTTCTAAATGCCTTTCATTTAATGTTTGAATAAATTCAAGATTAAATGTTTCTTTAAGTGCTTGAATCATTTTTTGGTCTCGCATGTCGTGTTGCATGTGTTCATGTCGTTTTAGTTCACTTTCAGACCAGATGTAACTGCCGTAAACATCATGGAGTTGATGGGAGTCAACATCAACTTTTGAGAGACCTAACTTTTCAAAGAAAGACCAAACAATTGAGAGAAAAATACCATAAATAGAGGCATAAAAAGCTGTACCAATTCCAGATAATAGCAGTGATATCTCATGGTCAAGTGATGCTTCATTGGAAGAGGAAAAATCTGGCATAGAAATGGCAATTGCTGTAAACGTTCCTAAGATACCCAACATTGGAAAGAGCGATGAAGCAATTGAGGCATAATTATCATTTCTAAAGGTTTTATAGTAATCAGCAATAAAGTCACCAATGTTAATGGTGGATTTTGTTTCATTTAAAATGGTTAATGAATTTTCTTTGATATTTTGCTGTAGATTTTTTTGTAAGTTCACATATTCATTACGCATTTTACAAACCACAAAATTTGCATTGTGTCTAATGAAAAAAAGATAAATGAGATAGATTCCTCCAATGATTATTACGGAATGTAAGTCAACTTTTAAAGGAATAACATGTAAATATCCTAATAAAATAATAACAAAAAAAAGTGTTCCATAGAGTGCTAAGAGCATATAGTTAAGAAAACAGGGGGTTGTTGATTGGTAATGTTGGCTCATGATATTTCCTTACTGGTGTTATTTTCTAATTTCATTTTTGAGGTATTGAAATCTTCAGGTTCATGGAGTACTTCTTTAACAAGATAAAAGAAGGTGGGATGTAAAACATCAGCATAGGTTTTAACGATGGCTGTTTTATAGGTACTTCTGGTTAAGATATTGGTGACGATACCCACAGGGATATCAGGTAAAAAGATATTGTCTAAGCCTGAGGTCATTACTTTGTCTCCAACCTTAATGGTTGACCATTTTGGTATGAAGTTGACTTCAATGCTTTCAGCATCAATGCCTTTGGCAATACCAGGTGTTTTTTTCTCTCCAATGAAAGTAGAGAACTGACAAATGGGGTTTGAGAGTAAAATACCTTTGAGTGGTCCATTCTTTTTAAGGGCAATACCTGCAACCACATTTTTTTGAATGAGTCCATATATTTTATCTTCTCCTAACTCTTCACCTTTAGTTAAATAAATTTGTGAAAAGTCATTGAGCTTTTTATAAGAAATGGTTTGTACACGTAAAATATTTTCAAAATTATTAAATTTGGTTTCGGTGTATTTATTTAGTTGTTTGAGTTGGGTAAGATTAATTTTTTGTTGGTAAAGATATTTACGAAGCAAAAGATTTTCTTTTTTTAATGCTGATATGGATGTGGCTTGGTTTAAGTAAGCATCAATGGTATTGTCTAAGGAGTTACTAATTTCTAAATAGTTTTCTTTAATAGGAAGGGTTAGCATTGCAAAATTTTCTTGGAAACTTTCCTCTTTTCTTAAGAGGAAAATTGTAATAGCAATGGAAATAAAAAGTATAAGTAGTCGGCTAGTCTTCATAGGCTGAATGTTGTAAGATATCTATCTCTTCTAGTGCTTTACCTGTTCCTTTTGCAACAGCAAGGAGAGGCTCTTCAGCCACATAAACAGGTAGTTTAATGATATTTGCTAAGTATTTGTCAAGACCTCGAATGAGTGCTCCACCACCTGTAAGTACCACACCATTTTCAACAATATCTCCAGCTAAATCAGGAGGGGTTTGTTCTAATACGAGTTTCAGTGCTTCACCTATTTCTCTAATTGGTTCTTTCATCGCATCTCTCATATGTTCTGAATTGATTTCAATCGAGGTGAGTAGTCCAGCAACTTGATCTCTACCTTTTACTTGCATTACAAGCTCTTCATCGAGTTGAACAGCCGTTCCAATGGTTATTTTCATCTCTTCAGCAACCCTGTCACCAATGAGAAGGTTAAAGTTCTTTTTCATATAGTCAATAATGGATTTATCTAATTTATCACCAGCTGTTCTAATTGATTTGGATAAAACAAGCCCACCAAGAGAGATGACTCCAATTTCAGTGGTTCCTCCACCAATGTCAACAACCAAATTACCATTAGGGTCTTTAACAGGAATCCCTGCACCAATAGCAGCTGCCATAGGCTCTTCAATAAGATGAACTTCTCTAGCACCTGCTGACATTGCCGATTCTTTAACAGCTTTACGTTCAACTTGTGTAAGTCCAAATGGTACACAAATAATAATTCTAGGAGAAAAAAGACCTTTTCTATTGTGTACTTTTTCAATAAAATAACGAATCATCATTTCTGTAATATTGAAATCAGCAATAACCCCATCACGCATTGGACGAATGGCTTTAATATTACCAGGTGTTTTGCCTACCATATCTTTTGCTGCTTGACCAACAGCCAAGATGTGTTCTCGACCTCTTCTGTCATATTGAATTGCCACTACGGATGGTTCATTAATACTAATGCCTTTTCCTTTGACCAGTACTAATGTGTTGGCTGTTCCTAAATCTATTGCTAGATCATTTGAAAATACTCCCAAGATTTTTTTTAACATCTTCTACCCTTAATCTTTATTTTATGCTGTTTTAGAGTTTTTAATATAGAGAGGTTTGACTCTTTTATTAATTACATCTTCTGTTATAACTATTTCGTAGCCTTCAAGTTCTGGAAGTTCATACATGATATCTAATAATGATTCTTCCATAATTGAACGTAAACCTCTTGCCCCTGTTTTGCGTTTTATTGCTTTTTGGGCAATTGCTTCTAATGCAGTATCTTCAAAAGTTAAGATGGCATTGTCAATTTCAAAAAGTTTTTGGTACTGTTTAGTTACTGAATTTTTAGGTTCAGTTAATATACGTATCATTGCTTCTAAAGTGATTGGTTCTAGGGTGGCTGTAACATGTAAACGCCCTATAAGTTCTGGAATAATTCCAAATTGAACCAAGTCATCAGACTCGATTAGATGCATGACATCATCATTTTCTTTATTTGATCTTTTTGATTGTCCAAAACCCAATTGGTTTGCACCTAATCTTCGCTGTATAATCTCTTCTACACCATCAAATGCTCCACCACAAATAAACAATATATTTGAGGTATCAATTTGTAAAAAATCTTGATTGGGATGCTTTCTTCCCCCTTTTGGTGGAATATTAACCACTGAACCCTCTATAATCTTAAGCAGTGCTTGTTGTACACCTTCACCAGAAACATCGCGTGTGATAGAACGATTCTCACCCATACGTGCGATTTTATCCATCTCATCAATAAAAATAATACCACGCTCTGCTTTTTCGACATCATCTCCAGCTGCTTGGAGTAGTTTTGTTAAGATATTTTCAACATCTTCTCCGACATATCCAGCCTCAGTTAAGTTGGTTGCATCTGAAATGGCAATGGGAACATCTAAAAATTTCGCAATGGTTTGTGCCAATAGTGTTTTACCTGAACCTGTGGGACCAATGAGTAAAATATTTGATTTTTCGATGCTGGTATCATTTTCTTGTTTATATTTAAATATTCTTTTATAATGATTATAGACAGCAACAGCCAAAGTTTTTTTAGCTGACTCTTGACCAATAACATAGTCATTTAACATATTATGAATCTCTTTAGGTATTAGGAGTGTTTGTGTTTCTGTATCTTCAGTAAAACTCTCTTCTTCTCCAAAAAGAATTTTATAAGCAGAGGTAACACAGTTTGAACAAACATATGCGTTATTTCCTGCTATAAATGGATTATTTTCTGTTTCTGTAGTACCACAAAAACTACACTCTTTCTTAGCCATTTTTTATTTCCTTGTATAGGGAATACCACGTTTAGATTGTGTGATAAACTCTACTAAATTTTTTACATGTATTGATGAATTTTCAGATTTAATTTTTTCTGCTATTTCTTGTAGAGCTTGACCTGATTCAAAAAGTTCTCTATAAGCTGTTTTTAAAGCATTAATTTCATCTCGAGGAATTCCTCTTCTTAAACCTGTTAAGTTAAGACCTCTTAGTACAGCTCTATTTCCTTCAGCCAAACAATAAGGGGGAACATCTTGTGCTAAAGCAGATGCTCCTCCAATCATTGCGTAATCACCAATATGCACAAATTGATGCACAGGGGTAAGCCCTCCAATGACAACATGATTTCCCAGTTCAACATGTCCAGCCAAGGTAGCACCATTGGCTAATATACAATTATTTCCGATAATAACATCATGACCCAAGTGAACATAGCCCATTAATAAATTATTACTACCTATTTTTGTAATGCTACCTCCCCCTTTAGTCCCAGGGTTGAGTAGGGTAAATTCACGAATTTTATTGTTGTCTCCGATAATCAGTTCAACATCTTCCCCATCAAATTTTAAATCTTGTGGGATAGAACCTATAACAGCATGTGAAAAAATATGATTTCCTTCACCAATGGTTGTTTTTCCAGCAATGATAGCATGTGCATCGATGGTGGTATTATTTCCAATAATTGTTTGAGAAGATATGCTCACAAAAGGTCCAATATTTACATTTTCCCCAATTGTTGCACCTTTTTCAATAACAGCCGAGCTGTGTATATTTGACAAGCGTGTCCTTATTTATCTACAATCATTGCTTTGAGTTCAGCTTCAGCAACGAGTTTTTCATCCACATAAGCTTTGGCATCTAGTTGCCAAATTGCACCTCTTTGTTTAAGTACTTTGAGTTTATAAACAAGCTGATCACCTGGTGTAACAGGTGATCTAAACTTTGCTTTATCAATACTCATAAAGTAAACTACTTTATTTTCCATTTCTGCTTGGTCTTCTGTATTAGAGCTTTGAAATGCCAAGACACCACCAGCTTGTGCCATACCTTCTATTATCATAACACCAGGATAGATAGGATGGTCGGGAAAGTGTCCTTGAAAAATTGGTTCAGAAATCGAAACATTTTTGTAGCCTTCAATACTTACCCCTTTTTCAAGTGCAGTAATACGGTCAACCAATAAAAATGGGTATCTATGAGGTAAGATTTTTTGAATTTCAACGACATCATATAGCATCGAGTTAGCCCTTTAGAATAATTTTAATAATTTTATCTAAAAAAACTAAAATATTAACCCAAACTGCTAGTTAAAAGCCAATTTCTGATGGTTAGAAGAAAGCTTGAAAAACCTATCAATACTATAAGCCAAAATAAACAATTTAAGCTTGACTAAAAAGCCACGAATAGAAGTGGCTCTAA
>CACVAX010000034.1 GCA_902727935.1 uncultured Sulfurovum sp.
TTGTGGTATTAAACATTTCATTCACAGATTTTGTATATCCCACAGGGACAGTTGACTTAATAATCATGGTTGCTGTTGGGTTAATTGCTAAAACATCTTTAATTACTATTTCAACCAATTTAGTATTAAAATAATTTGTTTCAGGATCATAATCTGTAGGAGTAGAAATAATAATATACTCAGCATCTTTATATGCTTCTTCTTTGTCTAGCGTTGCTTTAAAATTTAATTTTTTATTTTTTAAATATTCACTTATCTCTTTATCCTCAATAGGTGAAATTTTATTATTTATCATCTCAACTTTTTCAGGAATGATATCTAAGGCTATTACTTCATTGTTTTGTGCTAGTAATATTCCATTTGAAAGTCCTACATATCCTGTTCCTGCTATGGCTATTTTCATTTAATTCCTTATTATATATTATATCCTGATGGATTTTGACTTTGCCAATGCCAACCATCTCTACACATCTCATCAATTCCCAAGGTTGCTTCCCAACCTAATAGCTCTTTGGCATAAGAGGGGTCTGCAAAACAAGTAGCAATATCTCCTGCTCTTCTTGAGGCTATTTTATACGGTACTTTTTTCCCTGATGCCTTTTCAAAAGCTGTTACCATCTCCAAAACAGAATAACCTTTTCCTGCTCCAAGATTCACCGTCATCACCTCAGAAAAATTTTCTAAACGCTCCAAAGCATTAAGATGTCCTTTGGCTAAATCAACCACATGAATGTAATCTCTCACCCCTGTTCCATCTTTGGTATCATAATCATCCCCAAATACTGACAAGTATTCCCGTTTACCCACAGCTGTTTGTGCAATAAATGGCATAAGGTTATTAGGAATACCATTAGGGTCTTCACCAATAGTGCCAGAAGCATGTGCTCCTACAGGATTAAAGTAACGCAATAACACTATCTTCCACTCATTGTCAGAGACATAAACATCTCTTAATATCTCTTCTACCATTAATTTTGAACGTCCATAAGGATTGGTAGCAAAAAGAGGGAAATTCTCTAAAATAGGTGTGGTATGAGGGTCTCCATACACCGTGGCTGAGGAAGAAAAAATAATGGATTTACAATTATATTCTGCCATTACTTCACACAAAACAGCTGAACCATTAACATTATTATCATAATACTTTAAAGGTAATTCAACTGATTCTCCCACAGCTTTGAGTCCAGCAAAATGGATAACAGCATCTATCTTATGCTTTTCAAAAACAGCCCGTAAATCCTCTCTATTACGAATATCTCCTTCTACTACTTCTATGGGTTTATTAATAATTTTTTCGACCCGTCGAATGCTCTCTCTTGAAGCATTACAAAAATTATCAAAAACAAGCACCTCATACCCTGCTTCAATTAACAAAACAACCGTATGACTTCCAATATATCCAGCACCACCTGTTACTAAAACTTTCATCTAAACTCCTATGTCATAAATTTGTACAATACCCACTAAGGTTTCATCTTCCACGACCAGTAAAGAGTTTACTTTTAGCTCTGTCATTAACTTTTGAGCCACGGCTAACTTAGCCTTACTCTCAATGGTTTTAGGATTTTTTGTCATTAAATCATAAGCTTTTAACGTAAAAAACTCTTCTTGTGATGTCTCCATTGCACGTCGTATATCACCATCGGTTACGATACCTTCAATTCTATTATTGTGCATCACAACCACTAAACCTAATCTTCCTGAAGATATTTTTTCAATTACTTGCTGAATACTACTTTTTAAATCTACTAACGGTAGATTCTCTTTTTTCATAACATCTGTTACAGTGCTTAAAAGTCGTCGACCCAAAGAACCTCCAGGATGAAATTGTGCAAAGTCTGTATCTTTAAATTCACGAAGTTCCATAAGTATAACAGCTAAAGCATCACCCATTACTAAAGTAGCTGTGGTTGAAGAGGTTGGAGCTAACTGTAAAGGACAAGCCTCCTGCTCAACAGCTACATTTAAATGACATGTAGCATTTTTAGCCAAAGTAGACAGGGGCTTTCCACTCATAGCAATAATAATATTCTCTTGAGCTTTCAAAAAAGGAATAAGTTTTAGAACCTCATCTGTCTCTCCAGAATTTGAGATTAGTAACACAATGTCTTCTTGTTCAATCATCCCTAAATCACCATGATAGGCTTCTCCTGGATGTAAAAAAAAAGAAGGTGTTCCAGTACTCGCCATGGTAGCAGCTATTTTTTTACCAATAATCCCCGATTTTCCCATTCCAGAAATTATCAACTTTCCTTTAGCAGCTAAAATTTTTTCTACTGCTTCTTCAAAATTAGCATCTAAATTTACAGCTAAATTAGCAATTGCTTCAGCTTCTATTTTAAAAACTTCTTTAGCTCTCTTTAAAATATTCATTTATTTTCCTACTACTGTGTTATGTTTAAACTCGGGAACAATTAACTTTAATATTTCTAGCTCATTTCCATATCTTAATTCATCAATTTGTTTAGAAAGTATATCATAGTCAACTGATTCATCTTCAGAAACCATAATGGAGTCATACTCAGTTTTCAAGTCAGTCTCATCAATTAACAACTCTTCATAAAGTTTTTCACCTCGTCTTAAACCTGTAAACTCTATTTCTATATCATCTCTTCCAGAAAGCTCTATCATTTTTTTTGCTAAATCAACAATCTTAATAGGGTCACCCATATCCAAAATAAAAAGTTCACGACCCCTAGCAATCGAAGCTGCTTGAAGTACCAATTGACACGCTTCAGGAATAAGCATAAAATAACGCGTAATCTCTGGATGAGTCACCGTAATATTTTCACCTTTTTCAATCTGTGATCTAAACTTTGGAATAACAGAACCTGAACTCCCCAAGACATTTCCAAAACGTACAGCTACTATTTCAGTTTTTCTTGAAGGAACTGCATTAGCATAAAGTTCACATACACGTTTTGTTGTTCCCATCACATTCGTTGGACGTACAGCTTTATCAGTAGAAACAAGCAAGAACTTTTCTACCCCATAAGCAATAGAAAGGTCTATAACATTCTTTGTTCCAAAAATATTATTTTGTACTGCCGACCTAACATTCTCTTCACAAAGAGGTACATGCTTATAAGCTGCTGCATGCAATACAAGCTCTGGATGGTAATGAACAAACACCTCTTCTAAGGCTTCTTTATCTTTTACACTTAAGAGTACAGAAACTATATTTTCCTTATTTAATTCTTCAGATATCTGATAAAGATTAAATTCAGAGTGATCAAGTAAAATAATCTGTTTTGCCCCAAAAGCGACTACTTGTCGAGAGAGTTCCGAACCAATGCTGCCTCCTGCTCCTGTTATCATCACTACTTTACCTGCTATAAAATTGGCAATACTTATCAGGTCTAAATCTTTAGGTTGACGTGCTAATAAATCTTCTACTGAAATATCTTTAAGACTATGTTCATTGTCTTGAAACATTTCAAAAATTTTAATTTCCTCTACCCCCAAATCATTTAAACTTGTAAAAAGTACATCAAGCACTTCACTTTCTAATGTTTCTGTAATAATCACTGTAGAAATACCATATTTCCTTACCACCTCTCCCATAGAAGATTTATTATAAACGGGTAAGTTTGAAAAATATGTACCATTTAAACTTTTTTCGTCAGAAAGCAAAGCCAATGGATGATAATTAAGCTCACCATTTCTTGCAGATTTTATCACATGTTTAGCACGATTGTTCGCTCCCACAATAAGCGTAGCAACTTGAAGATTATCCTTATTTGATTCTAAATAGATACGTCTGGAAATACGCAAAAATCCAATAAAAGAAAGTGATAAAAAAAAGTCAATAATAATAACAGAACGAGGAAAAGGATCAAACCAATCATAAAATAAAATAAAAATAGCTGTAAAAAGTGCATAAGTCAAGACGTGTACTAAAATTAATCGTTTATATTCTGATAAACCAAAATAACGCCAAGCTACAAAATAAATTTTAAATAAAAAGAAAATAAGTATTTTGAGAGGAATAATCACCATCATCATCTGCATCATCGATTCAAAAAAAGCAGAGGTAATAAAAAAGTTGAAGCGTAGTAAGTAGGCTATAACCACTGTTGCCATAGAAATAAGTACATCAAACAATATAAAAAACACCATTCTTTTTTCAATAGTAGGGCTAAGAATAGAGGCTAAGAACATAAAATTTTAATAACCTCAATTACTCTAGATAACTCATCATTAGTACTATTCGTAGGAGAAGGTAAACAAATACCTTTGTTAAATAAAACTTCACTTGTCCCATCTATAAATACTTCTGATTCTTTAAATAAAGGTTGCAAGTGCATTGGTTTCCATAATGGTCGACTCTCAGCATTTACTTCTTGAAGTGCTTCAATTACTGTTAGAGGATTAGTCTTTTCAAAAATTAATGTGGTCAACCAACGATTACCATAACTGTTGTCAAGTTCAGGCATAAATGAAATTTCTTTTATACTTCCTAACTCCTGCTTATAAAATTCAAAAATTTCTCGTTTTCGAGTAACTCTTTCTTCTAACACTTCCATTTGTGCCACACCAATGGCTGCTAAAACATTGCTCATTCGATAGTTATAGCCATACTCTTTATGTTCATAATGCAAAAAGTCTTCTTTGGCTTGGGTCGATAAAAATTTTGCTTTGGTTATCCACTCCTCATTTTCACTTAGCAACATTCCCCCACCAGAGGTGGTTAAAATTTTATTGCCATTAAACGAGTAGACCCCAATATCGCCAAATGTTCCACTCTGTTTTCCTCCGTAAGAAGTACCTAAAGACTCAGCAGCGTCTTCAATTAAATAAATACCTTCTTCTTTACAAATAGCCACTATCTCATCTAACTTAGCTACTTGCCCATAAAGGTGTGTCAAAATTAATGCCTTGGGCTTAACACTTAATTCCAAAATGGCTTTTTTCAATAATTTTGGTGATAAATTCCAACTCTCATCACTGTCTATAAAAACAGGTCTTGCCCCTTGATACAAAATGGCATTCACCGAACCTATAAAAGTAAAAGTAGAGGCTAAAACAATATCATCTTTTCCAATACCCAAAACCCGTAATGCCAAATGTAAACCAGCTGTAGCACTTGACAGAGCTAAAGCATGAGATATTCCTGTCTTTAACTTGATACTCTCTTCAAATCTATTAACAAATGCTCCAAGAGGTGCAATATAATTACTTTCAAAAACCTCTGCTATGTACTGCTGTTCTTTGCCACTCATGTGAGGGGGTGAGAGAAATAATCTATCCATCTATTTTTCTCATAACTTTAGCAGGAATACCAAAGGCAATCACATTAGCTGGTATGTCTTCTAAAACCAATGAATTTGCTCCGATAATAGTATTTTCACCAATAGTGACATTTGGCATTATGGTGGAATGTGTTCCTATTTTACAATTTCTTTTAAGATGTACTTTACCTTTTTTATTGTCAATGGTTGAAACAGAGTATACAGAACAATGTGAACCCAGTTGAACCTCATCTTCCAAAATCACCCCAAATTTCGCATTAATATATGAAAAAGCTCCTATGTCTGTCTTATACCCTAGCTCAAAATTATTAATATGTTGAACGATCCAATTATATTTTGTCATAACACCATCTTCAACTTTAGGAAATTGCCAATCAGCAAACCGTTGTTCTTCACTCATTTTGTACTTCCTTCAAATTTTTCCATACTCACCGAACCAGAAGAGCTAATATCACTTCGTTTGATTACTTTTAAAAACGTCATCCACAATATTTTCATGTCCAGTAAAAAAGATTGATTGTCAACATACCAAATATCATACTCAAATTTTTCTTCCCAACTAATTGCATTTCGTCCATTGACCTGCGCCCAACCCGTAATACCCGGGATGACCTCATGCCTTTTTTTTTGTTCATCATTATAAAGTTCTAAATACTCTAGCAAAAGTGGTCGAGGACCGACAAAACTCATCTCTCCTTTAAGCACATTTAAGAGCTGTGGTAACTCATCTAAACTTGTTTTTCTAATAAATTGTCCCACTTTTTTTAATCTATACTCATCAGCTAACAAAACACCTTTCGCATCTTTTTCATTACTCATGGTTCTAAATTTATAAATAGAAAAAAGTTGCTCTTGATACCCTGGTCGAACTTGTTTAAAAAAAATAGGTCTTCCAATTTTAAAATAAACAAGAAGTGCTGTCAAACTAATAAAAGGTAAAAAAATCAATAGCAAAAAAAGAGCCAATAATTTATCGAGTACTCTTTTCACTACTTTCATATACATAATTACTTGACTTTATAAATTTTACTATAAGGAGAGCTAACAACTAACTCAAATAGGTTTTTATCATATTTACCCAACATAAACATTTGTACATAAGTTGAATTGTAAGTTTTTTTATCCATCACAATCATTTGATTATAACTCTTCAAAAAGACCACAGCATACTCTCCATCCATATGCATTAATTTTGAATCTACAAGAATTTTATCTTTTTGACCAAATGCAACCGTATCAAAGCGTTGAACTTTTTTCTTGGTTCCTTGAAGCTCAATTTCACCTTTTATAAAATCAAAAATAATTCCATTTTGAAGTAAGACTTTAGAACCCTCTTGTTTTACAGGTTGAGTCGGATAAAAATGAATGGTTCTTTCAGCTCTTCCAGTTTTTAAATTAAGATTTCCAAACACACTTACAGTTGGAAAAATACGTAACATTCTATAAGGTAAATAGAGATAAACCTCTCTTGTTTTTTTAGGTAAGGCATAATCTTTCTTTTTTAAATCATGTAGAAATTGATTTGGACTTTTATCTGTGCTGTTAAAGAGTGTATCGGCTACCAATGAATAATTAGAGTCCACATAAGTTTCTATGGCTAATTTACTTAAATTAGCCACTTGTTGAGGTGAATCTGAAAACATCAGTTTAGACACTATATAGTTATCATGTGTATGTTTCCCACCATCAATCAAGGTATTGGTGTTGGAGTAATACCAAATAGGATAACCGTAATCCCACCAAGTGAGCGTATAATCTTTATTGGAGGCAATAGCATCCAATTTTACCAAGTCATTCACTTCAGTTTTATTCAATACCGTTGGCACTAAATAACCTTCAATATGCTTAATATTTGGGTAAATCAAAGCCACCGTTGCCAAAATAATAAACCCATATTTAGCCAAGTTCTTATTTTTAATATTTTCTACTTTTTTATGAATTAGATCACCTAGTATATACAAAAGATAAATAGCAGAAAGGGCAGCAACAGGTACAGCATATACCGTAAAACGTAAACCACCCCACATGGAAAATACGCCAACCCCAATCAGTGGTAAGGCAATTAAAAAAGCTTTATGTCGCATGACTAAAAACATATAACCTATCAGACTTAAAATAACGCCTATTTGTGAACCAGATATTCTGTTTGCCATGGTCTCAAAAGGAATTGCCCCAGCTTCACGTACGGTTTGAACCACTTGATAAAACTGTAAACTTCCAGCATCCACACCTCTAACGGCATAAGCCGTAATATTTCCCCAGATAACCATGAAAATATTTGAAAAAATCAAAAAACCTACAAAAAAAACAGCAGCCATCGCAAAGAGGATTTTCTCTTCAACATCAAGCTTTAACAACAAAATAAAAATAAGCACAAAAAGTATCATTCTAACTTCAATAGGCAGCATAATCATTAAGGGGATACTCACCAACATCACCGTGGCATATAAAGACAAAGCATTCTCTTTAAAACCCTTCGCCCCAATCGTATGTACACGTCCTTCATGTTCAAGAAACAAATAAATAACCAAAAGAACATACATGGCATAGACCAGTGTCATTCCTTGTGAATAAAAATAAGGGTAAATAAAAATCATAAACGAAGAAAACAAAATAGCCCCGATACTTTTTCGATAGACTATTTGTAAAAAAGAGTAAAAAATCATAAATTGCATAAAGACAGAGAACATATCCGTATCGTAATACCCTACCATCGTACGGTTATAATAACTCCATGCAATGGATCCTAAAAGAGCAGCTAAAAATCCAAGCCCTGTATTTCCCATCAATCGACCCGTTAAAATAATAGGAATAACAATCAATGAAGCAATAATACCAGGTAAATAAAGTGAAACCGTATCCAATGAAAATGGTAAAAATTTAGTAGCATAGGCTGTTAACAATACCAGTCCAGGACTCACATCATAAGCACTTGCACGTTGCCTATCAAGAGCCGTTACACCATCAATAACATCTCTTGCCCCTGTTGAAAAAAAATATCCATCATTGGTATTAATCATCAACTCATTGGCATACATCATTGCAGCTTCACCTTCAAAATGAAGGGGCCAATACATGCGAACACCCATACTAAAGGCATAGGCTACAAGCATTAACAGTAATAGCAGTCCTAACTTATTTTCTAACAACTCATTGCTAAGTATCTTATTTGTTTGTTTCATTTTCTTCTCTCATTTTTAGTGCCTCATAAAGCGTTATGTACTGATGAACAACATTTTTTACATCAAACTCATTAATCGCCATTATTCTACCATTTTCACCCATAATTTTTCGTTCATCTTCATGCTTTAAAAGATATTCTATCTTCTCTGCTAAGGATTCTGAATCTTGTATGGGTACCAAAAAACCATTTTCACCATTTTTTACCACTTCTCGACACCCAACCGTATTAGTTGTGACAATTGGTTTCGCCATCGAAGCTGCTTCAAGAAGCGTACGAGGAACGCCTTCTCGGTAACTCGGTAACACATAAATATCACTCATTGCTGTGAGTTCTAAAACATCATCTCGATGTCCCATCCAAAGTACATCACCTGTCTGCAAAAATGCTTTATTAGCTGAAGAGGGATTTCCCTCATCTATCTCACCTACCAAAATAAACTGCACATTTGGATAATGACTCAATAAACTAGCAGCCTCATAAAATTCACGTACTCCCTTATGCCAAATGGCTCGTGCTACCATAAGCACCACAGTTTTATTCACTAAGTCTAACTTTTTTCTTAAAACTTGAACTGTTTCTTTCTTCACATTGTTAGGATTAAACACTTGGGTATCTATCCCAACAGATTTAATAATATGTATTTTATCTTTAGCAATAACTCTTTTGGACGCTAAATATTTTGGATCATCAGAATTAACAAAGATTACTTTGTCTGAAAAAGAAAAAACTAATTTATACAACTTCTCAATAAGTGTACGAACCATTATGTTTTTAGGACTATCTTCAATATAAAATGACCCTAAGCCCTCAACCAAATTTATAATCTTTGGAATCTTTGCCATTTTAGCAGCTACCGTTCCATAAATATTTGGCTTGGCTGTAAAGGTATGAATCATCTCCAACTCAAGAGGCTTAATAGCTCTATAAATATTATAAACAGCTTTTAACTCTTTCAAAGGATTTAAACTAGAGCGTTGAATTTTATACGCTACTGCTTGTATTCCATCTCTTTCAAATAACTCAAATTTATCTCCTCTTGGACAAATAGCATAAACCGTATGCCCTTGCTCAACCAACTTTTTCATAATTGGTAAACGAAAAAGATAAAGGTTTAAATCTAAGTGTGACAAAAACCCTATGGTCATAATCTACTCCTCTCCAGTACATCTATATAGGCATCTACAATTAAAGCTTTATCAAAAGACTTTGCTCGTTTTTTTGCTCTTTGTCTATAATTTTCTCTTAACTCTATATCTTTTAGCATTAAGTTCATCATTTCTTTTAATTTATTGGTATTATTTATTGGTATAAGTATGCCATATTCGGCAACTTCATTTTTATCTTTTAACTGAAAAGCTATTTTAGAGCTAGGAGCTAAAATTTCTCGTGGTCCACTTTTACAATCTGTTGAGATTATTGGCAAAGCACAAGCCAATGCTTCTACCAAAACATTTGGAAAGCCTTCATAACTAGAAGAAAATACAAAACAATCTGATTTTGAAAAATATTTATAAGGGTTGCTATCAAAGCCTAATAAAAAAACTCTTTTTTCTAAATTTAAGAATCGTATCTGCTCTTCTAAAGTAACTTTTAATCCACCCTCACCCAAAATAATAAGTTGTACATTTTTATTTTCTATCTTAGCAAAAGCATCTATCATCATTGTATGATTCTTACCAGTATCAAGTCGTCCTACACTTACAAAAGTAAATTTATTAAAATCAATTCCTTCTACAGGCTCTTCAGAAAGTTTTTCTATTTTGGCTAAATCAAAAGGATTATGTATCGTAGAAGTTAGTGCCAAGGGAATTCCAAAGTTCTCAGTTAAATCTTGTCTATTTCCTTCAGCATTGCAAACAATAAAATCTGCTTTTGGATATAGTTTTTTAATCAAATACTTACTTATTTTAGAAACCAAATTATCAGCTCTGTACATCATAGAGGGGGTTGTTCTTTCACTAATAGTTGTAAATGCTTTATTTCCAAAAAGTTTAGCAAATATTGAAACATATGAAGGTCTATTCATAAATGCTAAAGATACTTCTATATTATTTTCTTGGCAAAACTTTTTATATTTCCAGCCTAGAACAGGCAACTTTAATAACTTTAAAATGCCATGCTCATCAGGTTGTGAATTTTCTAAAAAATGTATCTTAATACTTTGTGGAATTTCATAATCTATCTTATCTCGCATTAACACTAAAGTAATATCATACTTATCTTTTAACTCCTGTAAAAGTATGGACACCACACGCTCTGCTCCTCCTCCTGCTAGAGAATAGATTAGGATTGAGAGGGTCGGCTTACTTTTTTCTTTAGACAACAAAATAATTAACTTCTTTTTTGACCAATATAATTATAGTGCGTAAAAAATAGTGATAAAAATTTAGGAAATACTTTTTCAAAAATTAATAGCTTATCAAAATAATGACTATTAGGAAAAATTCTAAAATACTCTATACGCTTGTTCTCAATAGTATATTTTTTAAAATTTTTTATTAACCTTCTAGCAGTTAATACGCGTTCATTACCATAAGGACGTTTTAAACCTTGACTATCAGTATGATAATTAATGGTTTCAAAACCTCTTTGTTTAAAAAGTGCTAATTGAATTAAAGGATTTAGTGCATTTGATTCTGAAATAACCAAGTAGCCATTTGGCTTTAAGAGCAACGATATTTTTTCAGAAACCATTTCTCTTGGCTCTAAATGATGATAAGCTTGTTCTATCCAAATAAGATCATATTGCTCTACCTCGTCCAATTCTAATACAGAAATATTTTTAAAATCACAATTTAACTTTGTATCTAACTGTTTTTCCATAACATCTTTTCGACACTTAGCTGTATTCACCCGTTTATCATCAATATCTATACCCAAAACATTTGCACCATGCAATGCCATAAAAAGAGATTCACTTCCTAAACCACATCCAACTTCTAAAACCTTGGGATTATCAATTTTTGATAATATTTTCATTGCTCCTTCTAATTGTTTATCATAAAAATATTGTATTCGAGGAGGAAAACTCTTTAAATAACTTGTATAATACCTATTAAAAAGCGTTTGCTCTTCCTCCTCTAATAGTGCATTATTAAACCAAATCATTAAAAACTCTGATGGGGATTGTATATTATGAAACATGTTTACTCCTTTTACTAATATATTGCTTGTACCACAACTGAAAAACTAAAACATACCAAAGTTTATTGACATTTAATGCTTTATTTTTTTTCAACTTTTGGTGTTCTTGCTGTACATATTTATAATCAAATAAATTATGTTCTTCTAAAGCTTCTTTCTTTAAATGTTCTTCAAAAAGACTAGATAAGTCATTAGCAAACCACTCAAACATTGGGATAGCAAAGCCTTTTTTAGGTCGATTAATCATCTCTTGGGGAATATATCTTTCTAAGACTTTTCTTAGTAAATACTTTGAATCTCCATTTTTATATTTAAATTCAAAAGGAACTTGTGCCATAAACTCAGCTATTCTATGGTCAAGCAAAGGCTCTCTTCCCTCAATAGAGACTGACATGGTGGCTCTATCTACTTTTGTTAAAATATCATCAACCATATAACGATGATAATCCCATAACATCATTCCTTGCATGGGCGTATCTTTTTGACCTATTTCAAAAGCTTTTTCTTCAATTTGATGCTTATGGTTTAACAATGATGAAAGCTCGTAATTTTTTGAGGTATGCACAATTGCCTCATACATATTTTTCCATGAATCATTAGCCAGTACTTCCCTAAACTGTAAAAAACGATGTTGTAACAACGCATTTCTTATTAAAAAAGTTACAACTTTTTGACTTGGAATATTCATTAAAAAACCTAAAACTTTTCGCATAACTTTAGGTATTTTATGTATCTTTTTCCCTACACGATTCATGACCCAATAACGCTCATACCCACAAAAGATCTCATCACCACCATCAGCAGAAAGTACCACTTTAATACCTGCTTCTTTTGCCATTTTACTCACCAAGGTTGTTGGAATAGCACTACTATCACCAAAGGGTTCATCATAAATATCCACAAAACTTTTTAAAATCTCTTTGGCTTCTTTTACTCCTAAAAATTTTTCAGAATGGGTCGTTCCTAAATGCTTAGCCACCTCCTTAGCAAAAGTTGCTTCATTATACTTGCTCTCTTCAAAACCTATCGTAAAAGTATGAATGTTTCCGTGATGTTTTTGAAGTATCGCTGCCACAATAGAACTGTCTATGCCTCCACTTAAAAAAACCCCAACAGGTACATCTGAAATCATACGATATTTAAAAGCATCAATTAAAAGTGCTTCTAATTCATTAACCAATTCTTCTTCTGTTTTCTTAAATTTTGGACGTTCAAAAAAAGGTAAAATAGACCAATATTCAGAAATATCTAAAGTCATTTGTTTTAAATTAAAGGTTAAATAGTTTCCAGCAGGGACTTTGTAACACTTTTCAAATATAGATAAATTTGATGAAATGTAGCCAAACTGAAAAAATTCATGCAATGCATCTTTAGAAATCTCTAAATTATGTCGATACGCCATAATGGGTTTTAATTCACTCGCAAAAACAAATACCTCCCCATCAAAAAAATAATAAAGAGGCTTAACCCCTACTCTATCCCTTATAAGTACTAAATCTAAAGAGTTTATATCATAAATAGCAATAGCAAACATACCTATAAATTTATCTACTGCTTTTATACCCCAAGCATGATAAGCTTTTAAAATAACTTCACTGTCCGTATCTGAAATAAAAGTATAATCTAACTCTACTAACTCTTGACGAATCTCTTTAAAATTATAAATCTCTCCATTATAAACCATACGTAAATGTTCAAATATCATAGGCTGATGTCCTAATGAACTTAAATCTAAAATAGAAAGTCTAGCATGTCCTAAAGAGATTCCAGACTCTTCATAAACTCCCTTATCATCTGGACCTCGATGCTCTATGCTTTCAAGCATATTTTCTAAAACATCAGAGTTTTGTCCATTAAAACCTACTATTCCACACATTTAATAATCTCTTTTTCTGTGTTTTTCACCATTTTCTCGATTGAAAAATTCTCAACAACCCCTTTTCGACTCTCTTCACCTAAAAACTTATAATCTTTTGCTAACATCTCCACTAACCCATCATATAAACTATCTACCTCTTTAGCTTCAACTACAACACCATACTCATCAACTATTAAAGCACTATCTCCCACATCTGTAACCACACAAGCTAAAGATGAAGACATTGCTTCTGCTATACTATTAGAAAACCCTTCACCAAAAGAGGCAGAGACAGCTATGTCAAAACCACTATAAATATCCTCTACATTCTGTTGCTGACCTAACCAAAAAAATCTCTTCTCATTGTACTCACCTAAAATGTACTCACACTTACTTTGTATCTCTTGGCTACCTCCTCCAACAGATACAAAATAAACATTTTCATACTCAGTAACAATTCGTTTTGCTACTTCACTGAAAATTAAATAACCTTTTATTTTATCAAGCCTCGCAACCATTCCAATAACAATATCGTCTTTATTTAAACCATATTCATTTCTAAGCAATTTTCTTTTTTCATTATCTCTCTGAAATCGATTAGTATCAATACCGTTGGCAATAACAACTGCCTTTTGCATATCAAAGCCATGCTCTTTGTGATATTCAATTGAAGCAAAAGAATTTGAAATAATTTTATCTACTTTTGAAGAAAACTTTTTTTGTAACCAAAAGATTCCACGTGAAACTTTTCCGTACTGACTCCAATCTTTATCTGAAGTTCGAAATCCCCATATAATCTTAGTTTTTTTAGGTTTTGCCCATAAAGAAAAAAGGCTCATCTCTCCTAAAAAGCTATAAATAACACTAGGATTAACCTCTTCTATAAGTTTAGAATAATTTTTATAAAAACTATAAAAATCATATCTTCCTTGTTTTTGAAAATTAACATATGTAATATTAGAAACATTTTTAATAAGTGGCTCTTGAATCCCACCATACATGGTACAAACAGTTACTTCAAATTTAAATTTATCGATGTGTTTAACCAACTCTATAAACTGTTTTTCAGCACCACCAATGTCTAAGGAACGAATGGCTAACAATACTTTTATCATTTTATTAATACCTTTTGATAGACTCTTATATCAACAAGAAAAATCAACAGTAACAACAAATTTTTAAACATCAATGTTCTTAATAACTCTCTAATAACTCTATATTTTTTTACCTGAATCAGTTTTAAATAATACCCATAAACATTTTTATATTTTGCAACTACTTTCCAAAACCATAAATTTAATTTAGAAATTTGACTATGCTTTAAAGCATAAGAGTACAGATTGTCATACAGGCTAAGATTTAAGGTAAAGTCTTCAATACTACTATTTTGCGATGCATTAGAAGAGTGATGATTCCAAACGCCTACAAAAATATCTAAAAAAGCGACTTGATTATTTAACAAAATTTTTAAAAGAGACTCCCTATCAGAACTAAGAACATTAGATTCATAAAACCCCAACTCTAATGCTTTTTTACGTTTATATAAAGACGCCAGATGAGGTATCTCTATATTCTTATAAATAGTCTCTAAAAAAAGACTATTCCCTTCCAATATTCCTTCTTTTAAATGCTCATTTTTATACCTATATTCTTTATCTAAATTTTCTTTATATACTATCTGTTTACCAAAAACCAATACCAAATTATCATGATTTTTAATAAATGTAATCGCTTTTTCAATAAATGTTTTATCTTTAAAGTAATCATCTCCATCTAAATTAATTACCCATTCTCCATGTGCTAATTCATTCAATAAAAAATGATAATTTTTCACTCGACCAAGAGGGTGACTATTATGCAGGTAATGGATATCTTTTTTAAACTGTTGATTTACAATTTCTTCTGTTAGGTTATCAGTTGAATCATCCGAAACTATAATCTCTATATTAGAGTAAGTTTGAGCTAAGACACTCTTAATACTTTTGACGATATATTGAGATTGATTGTAGGTTGGAATCATAACCGTTACCAATGGAAGCGACACACCTACCTCTTTTCCAACTCAAAGTAAATTTCATAACATGGAAACAGATAAACAAAGATTTCTTCATATAACTCTTGCATATATCGGTTCAAATTAAAAAATTTTTGAAAAATCTTTTTAATGATGTTTCTAAACCTAAAAGGCGAAGCAAATATAATTTGTATATCAGCCTGATAAAATTCAATAGAATTATAATACTTTGGAACAGTTCTTTTAAATAAATTATTTTTAGTAAAATAACTTAATGTGTATAAACCCCATAATGACTTATGGGTATAATCACTATAAAAATAAGGATTTGAAAAGTGGGGTACCGTTCCTATAAGCCTTCCATTCTTTTTAAGCACTCTAAAAATTTCTGACATAAAAAACTCTAAATCTTCAAGATGTTCTAAAAAATGATAAGCATGAATAATATCAACTGAATTATTTTCTAAAAAAATTAAACCTTTTGTTAAATCTGTCCGATAATCAACTGATGATTTTTCACAAATATCAATACCTATAGCACGATTATCTTTTTTAATTTCACCTGGTCCAAGCTCGATAATAACCAATTCATTATTTTTTATTTTCTTATCTATTATTTCATTGATTGCATTCATAAACTTTCTCTCCTATAAATCTCGACAAAATATCTCCATATAATAAAATACTGTAATGCCACAACAACAATGACCATTCCTATTGTGTTCCAAAACATAATGCCTAAAGGGACAAGTATTATATTTAAGATCATAATATCTCTTACAATTTGACTGATTTTTTTACTTTGTAGTTTTGTCACCATTACTTGTCCATATAAAGTACTAAAAGGTGTTGTGAAAATTAAAAACAGAAGAATATAATAAATCTCCTCTATTTCATTGCACATGCTTCCATTCACAAAGATTATAATTTCTTCTGTAAAAATATACATTATTAAAAATAAAAAAGAAGAGATGCCTAAATAAACAAAACTAACTTTTTTAAGAAAAAGCATAAATTCTATTTTTTTATTTTGATACAACTTTGCCATAAAAGGATATATAGCTTGATTCGCAGGAATAAACAATCCTACTACTACATTAATTATTCTCTCTGCAATTGAATAATACCCAACCGTAGTAGTATTCGTTAAAATTCCTAACAATAAAACATTAGTTGCTCTGTATAAATTAACAAACATTTGAGCTTTAAATAAATCCCAACCATCCACAAGATAATGCTTTAATCTTTCAGAAGATTGCATTCTAAACTGAACATTAAAGTGATTATGTATAATCCACAAAGACCAAAAACCCACCAAAACAAAACCTAAAGAAGTAAATAAAGGCACTAAATAAAAATCACTTTTTTCTTGAACAAACACAAAAATAGCCACAGTAAAAATAGATTTTGCAACAATATTTAAATATGTAATATACTTCATCTTCTCCATACCCTGAAAAAACCATACAGGGAAAAGAGCTTGTCCAATAACCAACCCAAAAGAGATAAGATAAACTTCCCAGTCTTTAGCAAGTTTATCAAAAGTAAAAACAATCGATGCCAACAATAAAAAACTAAAAATCATTAATATCATTTTAATACTCATCACAGCTGAAAAAATTTCAATAACTTTCTCTTTATTTTCTCGATGAATAGAAATTTCACGTGTTGCTGTTAAATTAAATCCATAATCTGTAATAATATTAAAATAGGATATCAGAGCCGTAGCAAAAGCCAAAAGTCCAAAATATTCTATTCCCAAAACTCTCACCAAATAAGGAAAAGTAAGTAAAGGTAAAATATAATTAACACCTTGTAGTGATGCTAATGAGAAAAAATTTGATAGTAATCTTTTTTTATCGCTACGCTCTATCAATCTTTTTTACTTTATATTAATTTAAAATTGCTTAAAAATTATACCCAAGAATAATTAATAAAACAAACGTAACAAAGCCCATAAAACATTACTCCAATTCTTATGTTTTTCTCTATGAAAACTATAAACCAGGAGCTTTCCACATACTCTCCGTCAACCCTCTATCCACCAAAACCAACTGCTCCACATAAACTTCTTGCCAATGTTCAGCTATGGCTTCATACTTTTTAAAGTTTTCACGGCAAGGAATATATTCTCTGTCCCAAACCACCAATTGTCTTGAAGCTTCAACCATTGTGTCGTAAATACCAGCCCCAACACCAGCAGCCATGGCAGCACCTAAGGCTGTGGCTTCGGTTACTTCGGGGATCTTTACTTTACACCCTGTTACATCAGCCAATATTTGACACCATAACGCCCCTTTACTTGCCCCACCAGCAAAGACAATCTCTTTAATCTCTATGTTCGTAAATTCTTCAATTTTTTTCAAATTAATCGCTGAGACAATGCAGGCATTCTCTTGTAAAGAACGAAACATCGAAGCTCGGTTACAAACCTCAGGGTCAATCGAAAGATTTAAAAAACTTGGACTGGCATGGTACCAACGTCCATACTTCATGCTATCTGAGAAAATCGGCACAATACCATGAGAGCCCACAGGAACTTTCGCTGCTTTCTCTTCCAACACAGCATAAGTATCGATACTTCGTTCTTTGGCTTCGAGCTTTTCCATGTCACAAAATGCATCTCTAAACCAACGCATGACTAAACCTGAGAAAAAAGTAATGCCTTCGGCTTGCGACAACTCTTCGACCACATGAGGATTTACACGAATGCCCATGTTTTCAGGAACTTTCGCATCGGAAGGGATGTTCACCACTTGTTGCCAAAATGAACCACCAAGGATTGCCACGTCACCCTCTTTGGTCACACCAAGACCAGCAGCACCCAACTGAACGTCACCACCACCCATGACCACTTCGGTATTGGCTGACAAACCTACGTCCATGTTCATAACCTTGCCCATGACCATACCAACTTCTAAGACAGGAGGAAAAATGTCATCTTTTAAACCTACTCGGCTTGCCATTTCAGCCACCCACGTACGCTCTTTGAGTGAAAACACTCCTGTTGTTCCACCATTTGAAGGATCCGTAGCAATCACACCCGAAAGTTTAGCTAATACCCAATCACCAATCATCGAAATGGAAGCGACTTGTTCATAGAGTTCAGGCTCATTATTTTTAAGCCACATAATTCTTGGTAAAGCACCCAAAGCAAAGGTCTGACCAGAGAGTGCATAAAACTCCTCTTCGATCCCCACAAAATTTTCTTTTAAATACTTCACCTCATCAGCTGCTCGTGCATCCACATTGGCAACAGCCCAAAGCTCTTTACCTTCTGCATCATAAAGCACAATACCCTCACGCATAGACGTTGCCGAAACAGCTAAAATATCTTCAGTATCAATACCAGCCAAGCGAATAGACTCTTGAATACACCCTACGGTAATGTCCCAGTTTTTTGTTGTGTCAAAGGTCATAGAGTTAGGAACTCCTTCCACTTCAAGATGTGTCCATTCCTCTTGTGCTACAGAGATTTGATTTCCGTTGGTATCAAAAAGTACAGCACGTACCGAGCCTGTTCCAGCGTCTATTGCCATTAGGTATTTCATATTATTTTTCCGTTTTATTTTTTCAATTTCGCCTGTTCAAGTTCCCAATACTCCATCTCAAAACTGTCTTGCAGTGAAATACTCACGTACCCACCCAGCTTATCAGCATGGAGTACAGCCATCATAGTGTGTTCAACCACATCATTTAAAACCGAACACTCTTTTTCATTTTTCCCAAACAACACCACACCAAAGTTTTTAACCACAGCATAATTTGGTGCTGGATTTAGCATTATCTCACCATTTGCATGTTTTTCAAAATATGCTGTGTAGTCATTCACATACTTATTCAAAGCCTCTTCTATATTCTCATTAATAATCAAAGGAACACGCTTGGTTCGAATAATATGTTCAGGTGTCAACACCCCACGAGTAGCGCGCATGTAAATTTTTTCTTGAGAAGCATAATTCACAGCTAAAGGTGTTTGATTAATTTTCATAACCACCTCATACCCTTTTGCTTCGTTCATTAAACTTTGCAATTTCTCAACATCTAACACACCTGTAGGTTCGGTAACACCGAACACAACTTCAGCATTTTCTTTTAAAAAATCTTCTGCCAAACTTACAGCATCTATCATCTTATCATACGACTTTTTAGCATCATCATCAAAAGTAAAAATTCCATGATTATGTAAAATAATTCCCTCACACACATCCCAATCAAAATCACGTGTCATCTTGAAAATTTCGTGTGCCAAAATAAAACCTGGCATGATGTACGGAACCACTAAAAAGTTAGGAAAAACCTTCTCGATGTTCTCTTTACCCGTTACAGAGTTTGACATGGTCACCACAGCATCGGCATGGGTATGATCAACCACTTTAAAAGGAATGAGTGCATGAAGTATCGCTTCAACCGAAGGGTTTGGAGCAGTATTATCAATCATGGCTGCTTTTTGTCCCGAAACCATGTCGGTGTCACTTAACTCTTCTAAGGCTGCCATCTCTAACAATGTCGACATTTTTACGGGTGCAAAACCCTCTTCTTTGATGGACACTAAATCCCAACCAGAACCTTTAACAAAAAGAATCTCTTCCCCTTCAACCATGGATTTAACCGAGGTATTTCCCCCTCCATGCAGTACCAATTCATCAGAACGGCCCAATAAGTTTGAAGAGAAAACACGCAGTTCTAAATCTGTTTTATAAGCACTTGCTTCCTCTGCTGTCCATAAATTCTTCAAAACTAACCTAACACTTCAAGTTCATCAGAATATTTATGCTCACAGTAAGGCTCATACGACGACTTATACACAGCATAATGTGCTGAAGCTTTATGACCATCAAGTGCTGATTCATCTCTCCATGACTCTACTGCCATAAACTTTCTAGGGTTGTTCTCATACTGAAAAATATCATAAAAAATACAACCATCCGATGCTTTGCTTGGTACAACCATTGCTGAAAGTAACTCTTTCATTTTGGCTTCACTTCCCTCTTTTGCTATAAATGTTACGCGTTTTGTTATTGTCATTTTATTACTCCATAATATGTTATTTTTTATGGATTATAGCAAAATATCATGGAGTCTTTCGAACACGTAAAAAGACAGGAAACTTAGGGTTACCATACTTAGTAAAACCATTGTATTTAAAAGTGATTTCTGAGCCAATACTCGGTGGGTCTTTTCGCTCTTTATCACTTAAGCCTGAACCAATCTTCAACGTTCTGCCTTTCCATTCACAACGTAAAGCACCCACCAAACCTTCAAACTTTCCCTGCCCTTTGGTGTAGCCAACTATTTTGCATTCATCATCTTGCGAGCTTTTAACTTTTAAAGCCTTGGCACTACGTTTTCCAACATACAAAGCATTCGGTTCACGCACCACCAAACCTTCAGCACCCTTAACATCCATCTCTTTTAAACGTTGCTCCAAATGCTCAGAACCTTTACAAACTATTTGGGGAATGACTTTTATAAATTCATTTGGATTTTTATGCAACCACTTTTCCAAAACTTCTAACCTCATCAACAAGCCACCTTCTTGATGAGGCACTTCAAAAATCTGATAGCTCAATTCTAGCCATCCTTCATGCCCTTCTTGCCGATTAACAATGGAAATAACATTTTCAAAATCCCCACGCTTAGTCCAAAGCTCTCCATCTATCTCAAAAGGTGGGAAGTTTTTTGTAAAAAAATCAGGAGCAGCAAATATTTTGCCATTTCTTGAAACAAGCTCTTTCCCATTCCAGTACGCACGAACCCCATCGAGTTTTTCACTCATCAGCCAGTTCGTGACATTAACATCAGCATGATAATTTTTTAAAAGTAATAAATTTGGTTTTTGTGCCTCAATCCATACAGTAATCAATAAAAGAAAAGTGAACTGTTTTAACATTTAAAACGCTTCAACACTTATATCCACAAGTTATCAATCAAGCGTGTATGCCCCACTCTAGCAGCTACTAAAATAATCGTATTACCAATTTCAACTTCATCAATGGCTTGAAATTGGCGATTCACTAAAGCAATGTATTCAATATCCACCTCATTTAAAACCTCTCGCATAACGCTTTCAATTGCCTTCACTTTTAACTCTTTTTGCATCACTAATTCCGTAGCTTTTCGTAAAGAACGTGAAAGACTCAACGCTCTCACTCGCTCTTCTTTACTTAGATAAGCATTACGACTGCTCAAAGCCAAACCATCAGCACTGCGAACAATGGCACAAGGAACAATCTCTACATTGATAAAATAGTTTTTTACCATTTGCGTAATCAATGCTAACTGTTGGGCATCTTTCTTACCAAAATAGGCTCTAAAGATGCTAGGTTTATGATAAGCAATAAGATTTAAAAGCTTCATAACCACTTGTAACATGCCATCAAAATGCCCTGGACGTTTTGCCCCCTCTAAGATAAATCCTCTTTTAGCTGGTGCTGTGATACTTAATTCATCTGCTTCATACATCATCTCTTTGTTGGGCATAAAGAGGACATCCACTCCTGCTAATTGACAAATTTTTTTATCGGCTTCTTCTTTTCTTGGGTAAGCGTCTAGGTCTTCTCCTTCTAAAAACTGTGTGGGATTCACAAAAATAGAAACTACCACAAAGTCATTGTTGCTTTTTGCTTGTCGAATAAGACTTAAATGTCCTTCATGCAAAGCCCCCATGGTGGGTACAAAACCTACCGAGCCATTAAAATTTGCTGTCTGTTCAAAAAGTTCTTCGATAGAGTTGACGATAATCATGATAATTTCCTTGGAGGGTATAAAAGTGTGTTTGTGTTGTAGATAAAATTACATTGGAGCAAGTACCCCAATGTATTTAAATGATGGAATTACTGTCCACCAAAAGGATTCATTCCACCCATCATTCCCATAGCTTGGGATTTTTTATTGGCTTCAACCATTTTAAGTACTTCATTAGTAGCTGACATTAAAAGGATTTGCAATGAAGATTTATCATCCATTAAAGAGTCATGAATGCTAATATCAGTAATTTCATTTGCACCATTAGCTGTAACCTCAACCATACCACCACCAGCTTTGGCTGTCATGCTAATGTTTTTAGATTGCTCTTCCATCTCTTGTGCTTTTGACTGAAGATCTTTCATCATATCAGCCATTTTACTCATGTCCATATTTTCAAACATTATGTTAATCCTTTAAATTCTTGAGCAATTGAGTTGTCATCTTCTAAAATAACAATTTTTGGTTCAAAAGTATCTGCTTCTTCTTCACTCATAGACGCATAGGCAATAACAATAATCTTATCCCCAACATGTACTTTTCGAGCAGCTGCCCCATTTAAACACATCTCTTTTTTTCCAGGTTCACCTGGGATAATATAGGTTGAAAAACGCTCACCGTTATTAATGTTAACAATATCTATTTTCTGACCCACACGCATGTTTGCAGCATCTATTAACTCTTGGTCAATGGTAATAGAACCTACATAATGTAAGTTTGCTTCTGTGACTGTGGCTCTGTGAAGTTTACTATAGAGCATGGTAATATTCATAAAAAATCTCTCCTATAGAGTTGTACTTGGTTTATTCTCTATTTTCTGTATTATACCAAATTAATATTTACTGAAACTTCATATGATTTTTTCTTTTCAAGGCTAAAAATAAATAGTGCAAACGTTACATAAAAAGCGACAAAAAAGAAAACTTTTTAACAACTGTCAATATTTAAGATAATTATTGACAATAGTGTATATGATGTCAAAAAATGAATAAGGTGAACACCGTTATGTCTAATTTTCCTCTCGAAGAGATAAGCCAATTACAACAAAAACTTTCTGAACATCCTGTCTATGATGCAATCAAAAATCTTGATGATTTAACTATTTTTATGCAACATCATGTTTATTCTGTATGGGATTTTATGTCCTTGGTAAAATACCTTCAAAATGAATTTGCCCCCAATAAAACCCCGTGGATGCCTCATGGTGACCCAATGATTCGACGGTTTATCAATGATATTGTACTCGAAGAAGAATCCGATGAAGGATTAGCCCTAGCAGATGGGACGACCACCTATATTAGTCATTTTGAACTTTATCTAATGGCAATGGAAGAGGTCAAGCCAAATTCTTCAGCTAGCATACAAAAATTTATTAAAAAAGTTCGTAAAAGCTCATTAAACAAAACATTAAACAAAAAACTAGCCCCTTCTCCAGCTAAAAAATTTATGAAAACCACCTTTAATTTTATAAAAACGGATAAACCTCATGTTATTGCTGCTGCTTTTGCTTTTGGTAGAGAACATATTATTCCAACCATGTTCCGTGCATTAATTAAAAAAATGAATATTAGTAAAGAAGAAGCTACAGCATTTCACTATTATTTAGCACGGCATATTGAACTCGATGGTGACCATCATGGACCACTCTCACTAAAAATGATAGATATTCTCTGTCAAAACGACCCTAAGAAAATTTTAGAAGCTAAAAATACAGCCATTTATGCCATTGAAGCACGTATTAAGTTTTGGGATGGTGTTTTAAAGGCAATAGAAAAGAGTAGAAAAAGTTTTTAAACTTTTTCTACTTTTTAAACTTTTTCTACTTGCCTACTTAGCCTGTGAAGCAGGGTCAATAGGCTCACCCCACATTTGTTCTGGAATAACATACTCTTCTACCACATTACCCCCAATAATATGCTCGTCAATAATACGTGTAATTTTCTCTTTGGTTAACTGAACGTACATTACATGTCCGGGTTCTACCATCATCACTGGTCCTTGAAGACAACGCCCTAAACAACCTGTCTGAATAGGCTGAACATTACCAATAATACCTTTTTGCATTAGCGTCATTGATAAATGTTGCATCAGCTCTTTTGATTCTGGATTACTTTCACTCACACAACTTGGTTTTGGCATTCCTGGAGGGGCAGATTGTTGACATTTGAACATAAAAAATGCTGGTTGAGGGATACTCATCATTATAAATTCCTTGTAAATTTTTAATTAGGAGTATATTACTCTTATTTAAAATAAAAATTACTTAAAGTTAAAAAGAAGCATTTTATACTTCTTTTTTCGTTACCTATGGTAAATAAGCTGTCGTTCCTCTAAAGCCTATTCCATTGGTACTATTGAGTAAATCTGAATCGCTTCCTGTTGTTCCTTGGAGTAAATAAAGCAGTGTTCCCCCTCGAACAGTTACAGCGTAATTATCTTTAAAGATACCAACCCCCATACCAACATCTAACGCTGCATTTGCACCATAGTCTGGACTGCTATCATTATAACGTATAGTGTCCATGTCAACCCCCCACCAACTTTCGACATCATCCAAAGAAAACTTAACAGTACCAGAAGCATCTACCAACCATATTAATTCTTTTAAATACTCCTTCTGTCCTGCACCAAATTCATAAATCGTGTCACTGTAGCCATTAAGGGGTATGTTCTTATCAATCCCCAATAGATTATTTGTTAAAGTTTTTCCATCACCACCATTAGCAACATTGGCATTTAACAATTTACTAATTTGTGCATACTGTTTGTGTGTCAACAAGCCTAAAGGTTTTGCACTGCTAAATTGACTTAAACTTGCCATGGCTAAATAGGCTGAAAGGGATGAGCTTCTTGGATTTAAATTTGCATAGTCATTAGAAAACGAGATCACTTTTCCTTTTAAAGTATCTACCAAATTTTCACTCATATAACCTTGTAAACTCTCTGAAGTATTGGAAAGCGTAAAATATTTATCAATAAAAACATTGTAATTGCCTACAATACTAATAATCTTTGCTGAAGCAATTTCAGCACCTGTTTCTCTGGCTTGATAACGTGATGTCCAAAAACCTGTTTCATTGATACCATCTTCATCTACATCAAACCCACCAGGAATGTAAACAAATCCGTCATCAAGCATCTTGACATTTCCAGCTTCTTCAAATATCCATGAACAACGTTTATTAGCATCTAAAGGATCACCTTCTGTACATTCGGCTTCTTTAATATTAACTTGTCCATCACCATCTGAATCATTATTTGGATTATTGTTACTCACATCTTTATCATCAAATACACCATCATTATCACTGTCTAAAATACTTGACTCTAAGGCATCAATAATACCATCACCATCACTATCTTGAATCCCTTCATCAAGATCATTAATCCCATCTCCATCACTATCAGCTAACAAAGGATTTGTTCCTAAATGAAGTTCAGCTTCATCGGTTAATCCATCATTATCGTCATCAATATCAGAATCATCATTAATGCCATCTCCATCAGCGTCTAGCCCATTATCAAGAACACCATCGCCATCCACATCAGCGTCAGCAGAGTCTTTAATTCCGTCTCCATCCGTATCTGTTCCATTGTCAATTATTCCATCACCATCAATGTCAGCATCTACCCCATCAGGTATGCCATCACCATCGGTATCAGGGTTGGTACTATTCGCATCGATATTATCAGCAATACCATCATTATCATCATCTGTATCATGTAAATCATTAATTCCATCAGAGTCACTGTCAATACCATTGTCTACAACACCATCACCATTAATATCTGCATCAGCACCATCTTTAATGCCATCATTATCAATGTCATCATTATTATCATTGGGGTCAATGGCATCAGCTAGTCCATCGGTATCACTGTCTCTATTGTTATCAATCACATCTTGTTCATCTGTAATGCCATCACCATCAGCATCATTACCATTATCAGCAATGCCATCGCCGTTCACATCGACATCAGAGAGGTCATTAATACCATCTCCATCGGTATCAATACCATTATCGCTTATTCCATTACCATCTACATCAGCATCTACTCCATCTGGAATACCATCACCATCACTATCATAATTGGCATCATTGGGATCTTTATCGTCTAACAAGCCATCATTATCATCATCGTTATCATGTTCATTGTTAATGCCATCACCATCAAAATCTTCTCCATTGTCAAGAACACCATCGCCATCCACATCAGCATCAGCAGAGTCTTTAATCCCGTCTCCATCTGTATCTGTTCCATTGTCAATCGTTCCATCACCATCAATGTCAGCATCTACCCCATCAGGTATATCATCGCCATCGGTATCAGAATTAGTACTATTTGCATCTATATTATCAGCAATACCATCATTATCATCATCCGTATCATGTAAATCATTAATTCCATCAGAGTCACTGTCAATACCATTGTCCACAACACCATCACCATTAATATCTGCATCAGCACCATCTTTAATGCCATCATTATCAATGTCATCATTATTATCATTGGGGTCAATGGCATCAGCTAATCCATCGGTATCATTGTCTCTATTGTTATCAATCACATCTTGTTCATCTGTAATGCCATCACCATCAGCATCATTACCATTATCAGCAATGCCATCACCGTTCACATCGACATCTGACACATCATTAATACCATCTCCATCGGTATCAATACCATTATCGCTTATTCCATTACCATCTACATCAGCATCCACTCCATCTGGAATACCATCACCATCACTATCATAATTGGCATCATTGGGATCTTTATCGTCTAACAAGCCATCATTATCATCATCGTTATCATATTCATTGTTAATGCCATCACCATCAAAATCTTCTCCATTGTCAAGAACACCATCTCCATCTACATCAGCATCAGCAGAGTCTTTAATCCCGTCTCCATCCGTATCTAATCCATTGTCAATTGTTCCATCGCCATCAATGTCAGCATCTACCCCATCAGGTATGCCATCGCCATCGGTATCAATAACTTCAACTACCCCAGCCACATTGGAATTACTAGAAGTGTTTGCTCTATCTGAACCACAAGCAACGAACCATAAGCTTAAACCAGCAAGTAAAAAGATATTAAATAATTTTTTTTTCATTTTTGAGTTCCTTTAATTTCTTAATATAAATAGTCAGTCGCTGCTCTAAAACTAATTCCATTCGTGAGTCCAGCATCATCCGTTAAGGCACCTGAAATACCTTGGGTAACATCTAAAATTGTTCCACCTCTTACAATCACAGCATAGGAGTCTTTTTCAGGTCCAATTCCATTTCCTAAATCTTGTGTGGTATTTGCTCCAGAATCAAAAGCCTTAAACTTACTAGGATTAGCATCCCACCAATCAGGAACATCCTCGGCAAAGGTAAATGTGTCTACAAAAGTATTGGTATTTACAGTTTGTCTCAATTGTACAAGGTTTCGTACAAACTCTTTTAAATCTTCTCCAAATTCATCAATAATTAAATTGTAAGTGAAAAGAGGAACATTAGGGTCTCGTCCTAAAACTCCGTTACGAATATGCCTTCCATCCCCTAAGAGTCCATTTTCATTAGGAGTGACTAAATCGGCATCCAATAACATTTTTACATGCATGTATTGTTTATGAGAAGGCATCGTAATGTTAATATCAAGTGCCTCACCATTTTCATCTCTTAAAACATATCGATCAAGACAAACCTCTGCTAAATAAGGGGTAAAATTTGAAATTCTCTCTATTCCAGCAATACTTTCTTCATCAAAAATCAATTCACTTCCAGCAACAACGCCTGTCTCTTTTAAGGGGGCTTCATTGTAACTTAGCACATCAACATTTCGATTCAAAACTTTAAATTTTTTAGAGAGATATTGATTCACATTACCAACATCTTCAATAACACTTTGGCTACTAATTTCTATGCCTGATGCTCTTGCTTGATATCGTGAAATCCAAAAACCACCTTCATTAATACCATCACCATCCACATCAAAACCTCCAGGAACATAAGAGTAACCATGCGAAGTTAAAACTTGACCTACATGACTGTCAAAAATATAAGGACAAGCCTTTGTTGCATCTACAGCATCCCCTTGAGTACAATTATTCTCAAAGCTATTAGACTGTCCATCACCATCACTGTCATTACTTAGGTCTAAGGCATTAATCACATCTGATACTGGTGTAGGTAGTCCATCTTTTGCTGGATTCTCATTAGCTCCTCCAGTCAAAGTTTCAGGTGTTGTGAGACAGCTCACATTTAAATCGTTTGTAGCATAAGAATAAACCTCAATCCCATCTGCCACACTATCTTCATCCGTATCACTATTACTTGCATTTGTTTCATAGTTAAGAATTTCAAAACCATCTAAAAGACAATCCCCATCTGTATCAGCATTGCTTACATTTGTATCATAAATATTAACTTCTTGACCGTCTAACAAACCATCACCGTCCGTATCAGTATTACTTAAATTACTATCATAAACATTAATTTCTTCACCGTCTAACAGACCATCACCGTCCGTATCAGCATTGCTTACGTTACTATCATAAATATTAATTTCTTCACCGTCTAATAGACCATCACCGTCCGTATCAGCATTGCTTACATTGGTATCATAAATATTAATTTCTTCACCGTCTAATAGACCATCACCATCAGTATCAGAACTACTGGCATTGGTATCATAAATATTTATCTCATCTCCATCTAATAGACCATCGTTATCACTGTCATTACTCTCAGGGTTTGTACCATAAATATCTCGTTCATCACTGTCCACGATTCCATCACCATCACTGTCAATTACTAAGTTAGGGTCTAACGCATTGATAACATCTGTTCCATCATTTGGTCTGTTATCCATAGCAGGTTGCGTGTTATGCCCCCCAACTAATGTTTCTGGTATGCTCAAACAAGTACTATTAATTTCCGTCAAGCTATAAGAATAAATCTCAATACCATCAGCTCTTCCATCAGCATCTGTATCACTGTTACTCGCATTCGTTTCATAATTTAAAACTTCAAAACTGTCCAATAAACAATCTCCATCAGTATCAGAACTACTGGCATTGGTATCATAAATATTTATCTCATCTCCATCTAATAGACCATCGTTATCACTGTCATTACTCTCAGGGTTTGTACCATAAATATCTCGTTCATCACTGTCCACGATTCCATCACCATCACTGTCAATTACTAAGTTAGGGTCTAACGCATTGATAACATCTGTTCCATCATTTGGTCTGTTATCCATAGCAGGTTGCGTGTTATGCCCCCCAACTAATGTTTCTGGTATGCTCAAACAAGTACTATTAATTTCCGTCAAGCTATAAGAATAAATCTCAATACCATCAGCTCTTCCATCACCATCGGTATCACTGTTACTCGCATTCGTTTCATAATTTAAAACTTCAAAACTGTCCAATAAACAATCACCGTCCGTATCAGAACTACTGGCATTGGTATCATAAACATTTATCTCATCACCATCTAATAGACCATCGTTATCGGTATCATTTTTATCAGGGTTCGTATTATAAATTTCTCTCTCATCACTATCTGATATACCATCACCATCACTGTCGTTATCAACAACTCCTAAAACACCACTTGAACTATTATTCTCACTTCCAGCCCTATCTGAACCACAGGCATTCAAAAGCAACATTAGTATTAGCATAAAAATTATTATTTTAATTTTTCTCATCATTATTTACCTTTAGGATAAAAAAGTTCAGCTTCAATACGGCGATTTGATGCTCGTCCACTGGCCGTCTTATTTGTGGCTATTGGCATACTTTCACCTCTTCCAAATGCTTCTAATCTTGCAGGACTAATACCATAGTTGCGTAATGCATTTAACACAGAGTTTGCCCTTCTATCTGAAAGTGCTAAATTATGCGTAGCCGTACCTTTACTATCCGTATGTCCTGTAATCCTAACAGTACTTCCCCTATTATTTAAAAGAAACTGTGCAAACTTATGAACTTGACCCATGGACAAGGCTCTAATTTGGGCAGAGTTTGTTTCAAAATTAATTCTTAACGTGGTTTTAACAGGACAACCATAATTATCTACACTAAAACTACAAGGGGTAGCAGGACATTGGTCAAGGCTGTCAGTGACACCATCTCTATCAAAATCAGGTGCTGAAATTTTGATGGGACAAGCATTATTATTACTATGTACCACGGACACTTGAGAGCTTATAGGTTGAGGTCGCACAATAATAGGTTGTTGCTGAATTACTCTGGGTTGTTGTATCACTCTTGGGACTACTTTTTTAACTACTGGTGCTACACCAATGGGCATACTAATACCAGCTGTTAGCATAAACTCATTATTTTCATCATTACCTCCAATAATTTGAAGCACTTTACCCTCCACACGTGCCTTAAAACCTTTTTCTAGGTCTACTTTAAGACCTGCTCCACCTTGAACAAAAGGATGACTTTCAAAAACATCTTTTGTCCCTCCACTGACATATTCATACCCCACACCAGCCACAGCATAAGGAGTGGTATTAGTACTGTTTTCATACTCATATACCCCATTTATGGAAGCTTTCACTAAGGCACTGGCTTTATCATTCTTTATACTAGTATAGTCTATATCAACCCTCGGTGCTACGATATATTTATTATCTTGATAGCTTAATCCAATACTAGGATTTTCAAATTTATTGCTATCTTCATTTTTCGTTGAGTTTATCCCAATATTAATGCCAAGTTCACGCTCAATATTTGTCGCATTTAAGAGTGTAATACTCACAACAAAAGAGAATATTATTATTTTAAACATTTTTACTCCTTATTCTAAATAAAAACTTTAACATACAATTTAGTATCAAATGGTAAATAAATCATTATTTTTTAAAAAATTAAAAATTATTTATGATTTTGATAACATATTCCAATATCTAAAGAGATAAAAATATTATATTTTGTTGATAGTGATATTTTTTCCTATAAAAACCCTTAGATTGTGTCTTAATAGTTCACATATTTTCAAATATTACAATATGAGTAATTATTTCCTTTTCAAGTAAGCTTTGGCTACCATATCACCATGAATAAATTAGAGACCCTACAACACTACTTTGGACATGATAGTTTCAGAGAACAACAAGAAGAAGTGATTGATGCGATTTTAAATCAACAAGACCTTCTTATGATTCTTCCCACAGGAGGAGGTAAATCGCTTTGTTATCAACTTCCCTCTTTGCTTATGTCGGGGGTCACGGTGGTTATCTCTCCTCTTTTGGCACTGATGCATGACCAAGTCGTCGCCCTCAAAGGCAATGGCATTGCTGCAGCCATGTTAAGCTCCATGCAAACCCTAGAAGAGGCTAGAGAGATAGAACAACAATTAAGAACCAATCAAATAAAACTGCTCTATGTCGCCCCTGAACGCTTGATGAATAACTACTTTTTAACTTTTTTACTCGATTTAAACATCAACTTTTTTGTGGTAGATGAAGCCCACTGTGTGAGTGAGTGGGGGCATGAGTTTAGAGAACATTATCGAATGCTCTCACAACTCAAAATCTCTTTTCCCACTGCTACCATTGCAGCTTTTACAGCCACAGCGACTGAATTGGTACGTGAAGATATTTTAAACAACCTTAATCTACAAAATCCTAAAGTGGTCACAGGGTCACTCTTTAGAGAAAATTTAACCATAACAGCCAAACACCGACAGAGTGATGGACGAAAACAACTCTTAAGCTTTTTAGATGAGCATAAAAAAGAAGCAGGTATTGTCTATGCTTTTTCAAGAAAGCAGACCGAAACAACAGCACTTTACCTCCAAAAACAAGGCTACAAAGCTGCAGCTTATCATGCAGGACTCCCAACAGAGGTAAAAAACAGCGTTTTTAAAGAGTTTGTTGCCGATGAAATCGACATTGTGGTCGCTACCATTGCCTTTGGGATGGGGATTGACAAATCCAACATTCGTTTTGTGGTACATCTGAACTTACCCAAAACCCTAGAAAACTACTATCAAGAGATAGGACGGGCAGGACGTGATGGGCTAGAAGCAACAACTTTATTGCTTTTTTCCACAGCAGATATGGTGCAACAAAAAGCTTTCATAGAAGAGCTTCCCGATTCACCCTACAAAGAGAATGCTTTTGAAAAAATCAATACCATTTCACGTTTTGCAAACGCTGAGTCGTGTCGACATCAACAGATAGCCACCTATTTTAATGACACTATTGAGGCATGTGGTGACAAATGTGATAACTGCATTAGCCCTGATAAAAATAAAATAGACATCACCACCGATGCACAAAAATTACTTTCAGCCATCTACCGAACCAAACAATCCTTTGGCTTGTTATATGTTATTGATGTTTTACGAAAAAGCAAAGAGCAACGCATTTTAAGCAACCAACATGATAAGCTTTCAGTTTATGGTATTGGTGAAAATCTTTCCAAAACACAGTGGCAAACCATTGGTGATAAGCTTTTAGAACTCGGAGCCATTGGCATAGGCGAACATAAAGTGTTCGTTTTAAAAGAGCGAGGCATAGAGATTTTAAAAGGCAATGAAGCCGTTGATATTAGAGCATCACGCCTTATGATAGCCAAAGCCAAAAAGAAAAAAGTAGACTATTTTGATGACTATGAAGTCGATGTTTTTGACAAATTTAGAGCCTTAAGAAAAGAGATTGCCCTGCAAAACAAAGTACCTCCCTATGTTGTCTTCTCTGACAAAACACTCAAAGAACTCTCAAACATTATGCCGTCTAATAAAGCAGAGATGTTAGAAGTTCATGGCATTGGACAGGTTAAGTTTGAACGCTATGGAAGAGCTTTTTTAGAACTGATTGAGGAGATAGAAAATGCCTAAACTCTGTGGCATAGACGAAGCAGGAAGAGGTCCTCTTGCAGGTGACTTGGTCATGGCAGGAGTTATTTTACTTAACGATGTTGAAGGACTCATGGACTCCAAAGTGCTTTCTGAAAAAAAACGTGAAGCCCTTTATCCTCAGATTATTACAAACTCTCTCTACCACCTTGTCTCTTTTTCTCCACAACAAATCGACCAAGAGGGATTAAGCAAATGCCTAGCCCAAGGCTTAGAAAGCATCATGCAAAACCTAGAAGCCCAAGTTTACCTTTTTGATGGTAATCAAACTTTTGGGGCAATAGGCATTTCCACCATGGTCAAAGCCGATAAAAAAATCCCTGAAGTCTCAGCTGCGAGTATCTTAGCCAAAGTCACCCACGACCGTGCCATAGTCAAAGCCTCTAACCTTTACCCCCTCTATGGTTTTGAAAAACACAAAGGTTATGGCACAAAAGCACACATAGAAGCCATCAAAAAATATGGCTATTGCGATTTACATCGACGCTCTTTTAAGATAAAAAATAAAGAATAAGATTTACTTTTTTGTCCTAAATTATGTTACCATTTCTTAATGTTTAATTAGAAAAAAGGGGAAACATTATGTCTAATTCTAAACTTTATACTTTTTGGTTACCAATGGTTGACTTTACAGAGATGCATCATAAATTAAATGATGAGGAGATTAAAAGACTTCTTGAAAAATTAAAGAAAATTAAGTTCACAAGTAATCCAAGAAAAGTGACCTTACGAGACTTTGAATATCATAGGATTGAGTTTTACAAGAAGTTTAAAGTTGAAAGTGGAACACATCTTATAAAATTTGATTATTCAGGTCAATCCATTATTATTGATTCGATGGGGTTTTTTTATATTGAAACCAATGAAGAGACGTATAAAGAAGTTTTTGAGTTTATCATTAAAATTTTGAGTGAAAAAACCAAAGAGTTTATAAAGTTTACCTTTTTAAATGATGATATTGCTTGTATGGAAAAAATAGAAGATGATGAAAAAGAGGTTTTTTATAATTTTCTTAACAGCATTAAAACTACTTTTCCAAACATTGAAAATATCATATTACAAACTATTGAGTATCGCTTATTTCATAAAAATCAAAACGAAGAAAATTCATCTATTCAAAAGTTTAAGTTAACACTCAAAGAGAAAGCTTTTAATAACAATGAAATTACCGATTTTAGTAACATTATTAACCGAAACATTGTTAATTTGGTTGAAAAAAGTCTTTTTTATACCCATGGATTGCATTATGAACAAGGTGAAATTTATGATTTAAAAATTTTTTCCAATCCCGTGATAGATGAACTTGTTGAACATTTTAGCTTAGAACTTCACTCAATAAATTATACACCTACTCAATTAGCTAAAGAAAAAAAGGAGATTTTAACAAGTGTTATCAAAAAGGCTATTCAAGATACGATAGAAGAAGAAACGTTATTGGTATTTTTAAAGCAGACAAAAAATGAATATTTAACAAAGGTCTTTGATAAAATTAGTGAAGTTAACAAAAGTATTGAAAATCTCCATTCACAAATATTAGCCATTGAGAACCTTAAAGATGAAAATAACAGTAAATGTTCTACCAATAGTGAAGAAGAAATTGAAATTTTTATTCAAAAACTCTTACAGGTGATTCCAAAATTTAAAATTATTGATACTAAAATTAAAAATGCCTACTACATTAAAGTGGGTAATATTACCACCAGTACTCAAATGCTCAAAAGTGAACTCATTGAAAATACGCTTTTTTATGAGAAGTGGAAATCAGCAATTTCTTACTTTGAAGACATGGCGATAGAAATTAAAGAAGTCTTAATCATTTATCATCAAAATAAAAGCATTAAAGAGTTAGAAAACATTGCTTATTATGAAAACTATAAATCGGACTTAGAAGATATTAAAGACATCCAAGAAAATAAGGACTTATTAACAGCTAATACCCGAAGTTATATAGATACGATTGTTCTTGTTATTGCAACTACAGCCTTAGCAGGAGAAGCTCCTATTTTTCAATTGGAAGACACTAAGAAATTGGTAGAACTTAAAGCTTCTTCTCTTTTTCCATCTGTATGGAATGCAGGAGAAATCTTTGTTAATATAGTAATTTATGCTTCTCTTTTAGGATTGATTTATTTCTTTTTTATTAAAATTAAAGGTTGGAAAAAAATAGGTAAATTTTTTAAAAGTATTTGGACGAACTTAATAAAAAGTCTTATCAATAAGTTTATGTCAACTTGGTCATTTAACAAGAGTAAAGAAAATAGTGCCATGAGTTATTATCACTTTGAAAACTCAGACTATGATAAACATGAACATCGTTCCAGTAAACCCATTTATACCTACAATGATAACAATCAAGAAAATAAGAAGAAAGAAGCTTTAAGCATCACTTACAATGAAATTTATTCTGCTTATATTTTGATGAAAAGATTAAAAGAAAAAAGTGTTAGCAAACACATTAATGGTGAATCTCAAAACTACCCTTTGTTTCCCCATATATTAAAGAATATTTATACCTATAAAGAACCCGTTCGTGTTCGAGAAAATTATCGAATTTCACGTACGGACAAAATGAACATTAAAATTTTGTATCGTTATAAAATAACTGAATTGGAGCTAAAAACTTTTTTAGAAGAGATTCAAAAAGATAAGGATTTTATTGCGTACTATAGTCAAGTAGTATATCAAGAAAAAAATGATGCATTAAAAACAGTGAATGAAATGAGGCAAGAGCTAAAAGAGGCAATAGAAGAGATAAAATTAAACCTTTATGTTGTTTACTCTTTTAATTTAAAATTTAAAGCACGTAACAAGGCTAAATATACGTATACGGTTATGAAAGACCAGTTTAGAGTGCATTATCATATTAATAAGTTACCGTATACCAAAGATTCAGAAAATCAAGTTGAACCCTTGCAACAAAAAATAGCTGAACTTATCTATATCTACTTCTTGGCACGTTTAAAAAACTTTGATTATCTCGACAATTAAAATCATTTAAACTTATAATAAAGATAATTTAAGCTGTATATCTATATACTAATGGATAAAAATTATCAACTAAAAGGATTTTTCATCATGATTAAAACAAAACTTATAGGGATGTCACTGCTGTTATCTTCAGTGCTTTTTGCAAGTAATACCACTAGCCTAAATACAGATGAAGCACTGCTAACAAAGGTCAAAAAAGCAGGTATCAAAAGTATACCTAAAAGTCAAACAGAAATCAACAAGCTCATTGACCCAAACGGTATTATTAGCGAAGCAAAAGTAAACCTTGGAAAACAACTTTACTTTGAACCAAGACTCTCTAAAAGTGGTATTATCTCTTGTAACACCTGTCATAATCTTGGATTGGGTGGTGCTGATGGCGTGGCTGCAGCTGTTGGACACAAATGGATGGCGAACCCAAGTCATCTTAACTCACCAACCGTTTACAATGCTGTCTTTTATGATTCTCAATTTTGGGATGGAAGAAGCCACAGTTTAGAACATCAAGCCCAAGGACCAATGCAGGCAGAACCAGAGATGGCCTCACCTCAAGAGCTTGTTATTAAACGAATCAACTCTATTCCTGAATACGTAGATGCGTTTAAAAATGCTTATGATAAAAACGTAAGCATTGACTTTGAAACCATTACGGCTACCATTGGTCTTTTTGAAAGAACCCTTGTAACACCTTCAAAGTTTGATGACTATTTAAATGGAGACAAAAATGCTTTAAATAAAGAAGAGAAAGAGGGATTACATCTATTTGTAGACAAAGGGTGTGCTACTTGTCACAATGGTATTGCATTGGGTGGGAAAATGATGCCATTCCCAATTGTTAAACCTTATAAGTTTGCCGATTTAGGGGATTTTAAAGGAGATAAAAATGGTATGGTAAAAGTACCAACCCTTAGAAATATCACGGAGACAGCTCCTTATTTCCACAACGGAGCAATCTGGAGTTTAGCTGACAGCATCAAAGAGATGGGAAGCACGCAGCTAGGCATAGAGTTTAGCGAGGCAGAAACCAAAAAACTTATTAGCTTCTTAAAGACGCTTAAAGGTAGAAAACCAGAAATTACCTACCCACAACTGCCAGAAAGTTCAGCAAGTACCCCAAAACCTGATTTTAACTAGTCTCCAAACATAGCCTCTTTTTAAAGAGGCTAGTTATTCAATTCATTTCTCCAAATTTCCTTTTAAAAATTTACACCAACAAGTACCTTAAGTTTATCCTTGTCACGTACATCTTTATTGTGAACCCACTCTAAGCGTAAAGGAAATTCTAGTTTATTGAGCAGTACCAAATCTAACTCTGTTCCCAAAATACGCTCATAATAAGTTTTTTGTAGGGTATTCGAAAAATCTATATCATAAATTCGCTGTTTTACATAAAGTGACTCACGCTGTAAAGACAAGGGAAAAGAGTAAAAATAGTAAGAAGCATCAAAAACTTTCGCTAACGAAAATTCAGCCATTTTTACTTCTTGGGCATAGGTTGTTGAGGAGAAACTTGGTACATTTACGGTGGCTTTATCTGATTGTAATGAAGAAAACCCTTCTCTAAGTTCTATTCCTTTCTCTTCATAAACATTAACCTCATCACTTTTCATATAAGTAGCTTTTGCCCCCACATAGCTTTGCCAAGGTAAATCTTGTTTAAAAGCATATGTTCCACCAAACATACTAGCCTCTCTATCACTACTTCCAAAAAATGAGAGTGCATTCAAAGAGTTAGCATATTTAGAGAAACCAAACTGTTTGCCATTACTAATATTAAAAGAGAGTGTTAACGGCTCTCTATAAATGTTATCATAATCTTTGGTATAGGCTAAAACACTGTCACCTTTCCAATATCCAGAAGCTAAGAAGGGCAATCGTAAATAAGCATCATAACCCACGTCTCTTTTATCTTGGGTTCTAAATTCATTCTTTTTATAAACCCCATAAAATGCAGCACCATATTCAAGTTGATGCACTTGGCTCTCATAACGCAAACCTGCCACATCACGTTCATCATTATGCGAGAGAACCAAGGCTAAAGAGTTTTGAAGCAGAGGGTCAGCTAAGTTTGCTTGTAGGTCGATACCCCAACCTGTATATTCACCATAGGTCAATGCCTGATTCAGCGAACTGTATTTTAGTGCTTTAAAAGCATTATATTCTTTGGCTTTTAAAGGCTCTTTAGCACTTAAAAATGCCTTCTCTGCTAAGCCTTTACTTAAAAAACCACTCTGTTGAGGTAAATCTTTACGATGACTTAAGCCTTTATGCTTTTCCAGTTTTATTTTACGATATGCATAACCCTTAGCATCAATACTCACCACCAAAGCTTCTGTGTTATTAATAAGTTTTAAATCAATCACATCATCGGCTAAAGTCACACGTTCTATTTCTCCTGCATTGAGCCTGTAAGCTGTGCTACCATGTTCAGACGACGCTATAAAATAAACCAATCCTTCCTTATCAACATCTACCACAAAACCATAATGTCCCTCAAACGAGACGAGTGCTGTTTTATTTTTATATAAAGTACGCTTTTTTTCTACTTGTTTAAAATAATACAAATCTTCTTGATTCACATGCACCGAGGAGTGAGCTTGGGTATAAAATACGCCATCTACATAAACTTGTGGTGTTTCTATGGATTGTGGTACATCAAAATAAACCTCTTTTCCAGAAGCTGTAAAGCCTTGTACGGCTTTGCCTTCAAAACCTTTTTGAAGATACCCCTCTTTATCAAACAAACCCATCTCTATTGTCACAGGTGAAGTTTTGGCAGAAGCTTGTGAATAATACTTTGCATCACGCTTAAAAACCTCTCCTACTCTCCACGAACCTTGTTTAAAGTTTGACATCATTTTGGCTCTATTGAGGCTAAAAACTTTCGATGCTGATTTATTATCTCCTACCAAGGTATAAATCTCATCTCCGTCTCTATTTAAAGGCACAAAAATTTGACTGTGTAAAAGTACTTGACCTTTGGTTACTTGAAACGCAACATGTTTTTGTTTCACCTCTTCCACAAATTCAGCTAACAATACTTCAAAAGTTTTTCCATACTGTTCTTTAAAGATGGCATTAGAGAAAAAAGGAAAAGCTTGTGAAGCGTAAGTTTTAAAATAGCCATTTAACTTTTCTATGCCATAACGTTCCAGTAAAAACTGATGAAAAAATCCTCCCACCAAGTAAAATTTTTCACCATAAGGAAAAGTTAATGTAGGGTTTACCATCAGAGCAGGAGTAATTTCTCCAGCTTTTGCCAATGCCACCACTTCAGCCAAAGCATAACCAGAAAAAAGTCGTCCACCATTTCCAAAACGTGATTCATTCATCACAGCATTACCCTCTAAGATAAAGCTATTTTCTAAAACATTGGGAAGAGGAAAAAGTGGTAAAAAACCTAAAAAAGAGACAGGGGTATTTCCCAAAATTTTATGGCTGTTTTTAGAAAGAAAATTTTCTTTAGGGTTCAATTGAAAATTATGAGCTGTTTCATGAATCACCAAAGTTTTTAACCAAGAGGTACTTGAAAAATAGTCGATGTAACTCGCCCCTGCTCCATAAAAAATTTGCATATTATTTGGCACTTGTGTCGAAAAACCATTGGCAATTTGATTATTACTAGATGCTAAGCCTACAGAGAGTTCATCATCGAGCTTAAAACCATACTCTTTTTCATACCCGTCCATAATCTCTTCTTGATACGCTTTCATATTGGGCATTAAAGAAGCATGTTCATCGGCATAAATATAAGAAAGCTCTTTTTCTTCAGCAACAAAATAATCGTCAGGTACTACCACCCCTGCTTTGAGAAAAAGGGTTGTCAGGATTAAAAAGAAGAGGTTTTTTTGCATCTTAAACCTTAAACCCCATACTCTTAACCCCATCAAACGAAGAACCCAACTCTTTTTCTATTTCATTTAAAAAATCTTTCATGCTAAAAACGCTCTCTTCTCTCACAGCTACAACATAGGCTGTATTCCGAACCACAAGATTAATCTGTCCTCCTGTTAACTCATGTCGAGCCAATGCATCCACATCAAAACCTTCTTCATAATCTGCATTTTCAGGAAGCATAAAGTGCCATAAACGACCTCGTTGCTTTTTTCCTGGTTTTTTAAATTCAAGCTTATGGTTAAAACGTCGTGAAAAGGCTTTGTCAATGTTGTCAAGTAAGTTGGTTGTGGCAATTAAAATACCCTCAAATTGCTCAATCTGCTCTAAAAAAATGTTTTGCATTTGATTGTGCATTTTATCAGCAGAAGAACCTGCTCCTTGAGTTCGTGAACTTAAAAATTGGTCAGCTTCATTCAGTAGTAAAATTGGGTCTACTTTTGCTTTTTTACTTAAAGTTTTAAAATCATCAAAAATTTTACGAACATTTTTTTCACTTTCTCCCACATACATAGAAAGAATCTTAGAACAGTCAAACGATAAAATCGGTCGTTTTAAAGTTTTCGCCAAAGAGATGGCCGTCATGGTTTTTCCTGTTCCAGGATGTCCATAAAAAATAATACGTGCATCAATTCCTTTACGTTTGTCTTTAATGCCCCAAGCTTTTAATTTGGCATAAACATCTTTGTCCACTTGTTTGATGATGGTGTTTAACACTTCTCTTGTTTTAGGATGAAGTACCACATCGCTTAAGTTGGTAGTGGGTTGTAAATATTCAAATAATTCTTGTTCTTCTACCAATTTGTCCAGCTTTAATTTCGTGACTTCTTTCTTTTTATTGGGATGAATTATCCTTTGTAAAATATCTTCTTGTAAATAAAACGAACGCGAAATTCCTCCAAACATATTGAGTATCTCTTCATAGTCAATAATATTTTTACTAATCAATTTTGAACCATCTTCAAGTAAAGAACGATTTCTAATTTTGTCATATTCATCCACCGAGATAATTTCAATAAGCGTATTCATGTCCCGAAACTGACCTTCGCCACCCGAATATTCTTCTTTTAAGAGTGCTAAAAAAATCCGTTGTTCTTTTTCATCAAATGCATACTCTTTAAAAAATTCTTCCACCACAATTGGCTCTTTTGTGATTTTTAAACGCTCGATAATACGCCCAGAAAGTAAAAGCAATTTACTTTTCAAACGTCCTTCAGAAAGCGAATTTTCTAAAAAACCCTGTTTAGAAGTAGCCATTTTATATACCAATTCAATCACGTCAAATTGATCTTGTAAATACTCCAAATGGTCAGTATAAGGTTTAATATCTGGCAAAAATATTTCCAATGACCCCTCTTCTAGCAAACGTAAAAGACTCAGGGTAGGAGCAACTGAAGTGTTTAAGATTTCAAGTTGTGAGACTTCTTGTACTTTAATTTGTCCAAAAGAAATCTGCACTATCCAGCCCATATCCATAAGATTTTTAATCACCAAAAGATAATTTAAATAATCATAACTTTCATATTCAAAATTATCTTGAAGAATATCCAACACAGCTGTCTCTTCAATACCTTTAACATAGCGTCTACAAATGTATTGTAAAATTTTTGCTTCTTGACGTGTGGATTTTAAATGGGGGAAGATTTTAGCTTTAGTAACATTTTTTGCTTCTATAAAATTTATGAGATACTTCAAGGTCTATTCCTAAATGGTTATTTAAATTATTATAGCTAAAAAAATTGGAATATTTTGAAGTTTCGATAACTCTCAACAGTCTCTTTTAATGAGTCTAGGGAAATAGGGAGTATAGTGGTATGAAGTTAAAAGTCATCGTATGAGAGCCACTAAAAAAAGGGAAAAATAATGTAACTCTCATAGGAATATTATAGCAACTAATTAGCAATAACAATAGGAAAAATCAAATTATTTTAAATATTTCTTAAAAAATAAATCTTAATATACATTTTATATTATACAATATACAGAGAAGCATTTATTGTGCTTAATATTATTTATATCTGTTCTACATCCAAGAATTAAGGGGAGTAAAAGGTGAAAAATAAGGGTTTTAAAAATGAACAAGAACTCATTGAGGCACTCAATCAAAGATATTTTGCACAACTTAACCCCAATTTACAACGACTTATTCACCAAACTTTCCAAAATCACGAAGGGTTAATTCATTGTCAATCTCAAGCAGGAGTCAACAAAAGTGATATCAAGATTAGCATTGCTAATGAGTCTCATACCTACTCAGTAAAGATGGGAAAAGGTAACAGCATTCACCAAGAACCCTTGGAGGATTTTTTAACATTTCTCACTCAAGAACATCAACTGGACGTACAAACAAAAAGCTATCTTCAAGCGTTCATTTGGGCAGATGGTTCAGTTGATGGCACAGGTGCAATTACAGAACGTATCTCTGCTCGTAAATTTAAAAAACGAAATCCTGAGAAAATAAAACATATTCAAAACTATTTTAATGGCATAAAAAATGTGTTAATCCAACGCTTTCTCATAAAAGGGGTAGCTTCTAACGCTTCAGCCGAATACCTCTACTATGGAACAGCTAGAAAAGGCATTGTTTGTAAAAGTACTGATATTGTAAAATGGGTCAGCCAACATAAAAGCAGAGGGGTTCTTAGCATTGGTAAACTTACCCTTCAAGCATGGAATAGAAATCTCAAAGGAAAAAAAAGAGCCGAAAAAAAAAGAGGTATTGTTCAAATAAAATGGGGTGGACTCAAAAAAGACCTTAGAAAAATAGCCAAAGTCAACTTAGGCAAACAACAAGAGATAGACTTTGTCAAAACCCTTAACCAAAAAGAGAAACTAAGATACTGGAAAACTTTAGGTTTAGAACCTAGCTCTCATTATGCCATTCGCGTCATTTCTCAAAAGTATGGAAAAGTAAACCAACGAAAAGTGTGGGCAAAAGCAGATGCCTTCATCGCCAAAGGCATTGTTCCACTAAACTATCTGAAACTCAATGACTTTTTCTTAGATGAAAACGATATTAAAAAATTTAATTTGAGTCCCATTGCACAAACAGGTATCTCCATTAAACAAAACGACTCCACCCAATACCAAATCTTAAAAATTGCTCCCTCGACCTTTGAAAAACTTTTTAGTTCAAATATGTTAGGTGCTGGAGCTTCCATGTATTACAAAAAAAAGAAAAAACTACCACTCAATAGCAACATTTTAAAAGCATGGAACATCAACGAAGAGGATTTTTTTGCTTACTACACACAAAAACTCCAACTCCCCATTAATTCAGTGGTGCATAGCAACTGTCAGAAGTGCCTCAAACAGATTAAACGCTATGCTAACAAAGAGATAGCCAAACGGATTAAAGAGAACCCCACACTTAGTAACTTTATCTTCTTGGGCATTGGTAATTTTCAAGAACCGTTTACAGCTCCTTGGCTTTTTGAGCAGAGTCTACTTCAAAAGAACTACCGAATTCCTTTTAGTGTTACCACAGGTTCAGGACGCAGTAAAGGAAAATGTACCATTGTGATAAAACCCAAATAGTTACAGGGTCACATTTTCTAAAAACTCAATCTCACCCGAACGCACCACAATTAAGTCTATGGAGAAAACCATGTCTAAGTTTTTTGCTTTCATGTAATAATAGGCCGAATTAATTACTTTACGTTGTTTTGCACGAGTAAAATTATAGATAGGGTCAAAGTCTGCCTCAGAAGATTTTACCTCTATAAAGTGTAAAACATCTTCATACATCGCCACAATATCTATCTCACCTAGTTTTCGTGCATAATAGTTCTGCTCCACGATGGTAAAACCCTCTGCTTCTAAAAAAGCTACAGCGAGGGTCTCATTTTGAGACCCAATAAGGGTATTCATTTTACTTTTTTGCATTGTAGCTCCTTGTACTAAGGTTTAAGCACAAACTACCTCAACCTGAATCGATTTAAACGCAGCCGTCATAATTAGTTCATCACTCTTATCACCAAAAATAAAATTTAGTTTTGAATCAGCATGGTGAAAAGTGGTATAAAGTGTTTTTGGACGTACTTTGTCGGTAAATTTTACAGTTAATGGATTTGTTTCACCATACTCCGTTTTTAAAATCACCTTTTTAGAAGTAAAGTCAGCAGCATCATCTTCGTGTACTAACAAAATATCTTCGGTATGTTTTTTCATTAACTTGTTGGTGTATTTCGTTTGTGCCGAATTGTTATAATGTGCCATAATACGCCCGGTGGTTAAATGGTAACCCTTTAGCTCACTCTTTACAATCTCTTCTATCATTCCTGAGAGTTTATAGCCATGGTATCTAAACGCACCAATGCCATCTTTGGTTCGAAAGTCTTCTCGATGAAGCACTGGCGTACCTTTTCCTTCTTGGGTAATTGGCCATGAGATTCCTTGCTTTTCATTATCACGAAGCACTTTATAGGATGCCCCTTTAAATCTATTCGTTGCAGTACGACGTACATCTTCCCAAATATCTTCCGACGAATTAAACTCGTAACCTCCTCCCATCTTTTCATCAAGCAGTTTAATCACTTCCCAATCATCAGGTAAATCAGAGCTTACTAGAGGGGTTGAAAGATGTACTTTTCGCATAGCATTAATATAAATACCTGTTTTTTCATAAGCCGACTTCACCCCCACCACAATGTCTGCACGCTCTGCAATGTCCGTCATAAATAACTCTTGCACAAAAATAAGCTCTAAGTTCTCAAAAGCTTGGGTAAGCTTATTAATATTCGGATGAATATGCGTTAAATCTTCACCAATGTTCAGTACCCCTTTAATTGTACCATCAAGCATTCCATCTACCAGTTGAGGGGTCATAAGCCCCACCTCTTTAGGTGCTTGATAATCGGGTGCATAGTACGGAAGCATTCCCATATCACATGCCCCTTGCACATTGGTTTGTCCTCTTAAAGGCATTACCCCTGCACCATCTTTACCAATGTTCCCCGTCATCAATGCCAAATGCACAATCGCCATAACAGCATATGAGCCATCCACATGTTCAGTAATGCCAAGACCCCAAAGAATCAAAGACTTTTTAGTCGCATACTCACGGGCAATCTCTGGAAGCATGTCTGCCAAATATTCATAGCCCTCTACTTCTCTAAAAAACTCAGGGTTCGCATAGGGGTCACTTAAGATATTCTCTTTAAAATGCTCAAAATTTTTGGTTCGGTTTTTAATAAAATCTTTATGATAAAGCTCTTCACTAATAATCGTATACGCTATCATGTTTAAAACCAATAAGTTTGATTCATGAGGAATAACAGCTTTGTATTTTGAGAATTTATGCAATTTAATATCACGTACATCAAAACACGCTATTCCTGTACCATTTTGAGAAGCTTTAATCATACGATTTCCCACAATAGGATGGGCTTCAGTCGTATTTGAACCCATCACTATCATAAACTCTGTTTTATAAATATCATCAAATGGATTCGATGCAGCACCCTCACCAATCGTCAAACGCATTCCCTTAAGTGATGGAGAATGACAAACCCTTGCACAGTTATCCACATGAGGAGAGTTTAATGTGTAGCGTGTAAATTTTTGAAAGTAATAAGCCGACTCACATGAGCTTCTAGCCCCACCCAAAGAACAGATGGACTTCTCACCATGATTGGCTTGAATGTCTTTAAGTTTCATAGCACCTGCTGTGGTGGCACTCTCTAAATCCGTTTCATACCAAGTATCATCCAACTCTCTTAAATTAGTAGCAATAGCCTCTTTAATAGCAGGGTTCTTCTCTAAAAAGCTTTTTCGTATACGAGGGGTTCTTATCCGTTCATCAGCATCTACAAAATCAAAACCATACTTCCCTTTAACACAAAGGTTTCCTTCAGAAGTTGCTCCATCTGGATGTGCAAAAATCTTTTTAATCTTATTTTCCTTTGTATCAACATGAGCAGCGATGTCACACCCTACCCCACAATACGCACACACACTGTCTATGGTTACCATATTTTCCATTTAAAAATCCCTTTGAAATTTGTTTTTATCTGCCATTTTACACATTATAAGACGCTAATACAATATTTTTGAGCTTTTTAAGAACAGATTTATAATTCGGAGTATTTTTATCCTATTTTTACTTAAAGGCAAGATTAGTTTAAGCATAATCAAGTATTATCGCCAAAATTAACAACAAGGATTTATATGTCAACAATTAACCTAGATAGAGAATGTGGATGTTTCAGAAGAAGTAACTTGGAAAACAATACAAGTTTTGAATCTAAAGACGATGCATTAATGCAAGCACAAGCAATGGTAAACCACATGAACACAAAATTTTGTAGTAAACATGGTTTTACTTTAAGTGAAGATGGTGAAAACTTTAGTATTACTATGGGTCAACCTGTACGACAAGCTGCTCCATCTGGTGGATGTTGTGGTGGTGGTCACTGTGACTAAAGCTTAGGCTTTAACAAATTAGGTTTGATACTCTCAAACCTATTTAAAATTCCCAAACACCAACGGTGCTTTTAAGTCAAGTGTCTTAACTTCGGTCATAACAGCCTGTAAATCATCAATCTTCTTTCCTGTAACACGGACTTCATCACCTTGAATCGAAGGCGTTACTTTAATCTTCATCGCTTTAATGGCTTTGACTATCTCTTTGGCTTCATCTTTTTCAATACTGTCTACTATTTTGTAAATAATTTTAGTATTTCCTCCAGAAATTCCTTCGGTTTTAACCTCTTCGAGTGACTTTCCAGCAATGTTTCTTTTAATGAGTTTTGAGATGAGTATGTCTTTTAACGCATCAACTTTATCCTCGGAAGAAGAGCTAAGAGAAACTACTTTTCCTGCTTCATTCAGTTTAATCTCTGCCACAACACCTTTGAAGTCAAAACGTGTTTTTATCTCTTTTTGTGCCATAATAACAGCATTTTTCATCTCCATCATGTCCAATTTAGCTGTAATGTCAAAGTAATGTTCTTTTGCCATAATTTTTCCTCATATCGATATTTTTTTGTATTTTAACGATAGCTCTATGTTAGCTACCTTACAAACAGTAAACAAACAATATGTTATAGTTCTCTACTGCCACTTACAAAGTCATATTTAACTCTTTTTATTTTAAATAGTACCGTAGTACAGTACTATTGTTAAAAAGTTTAATTCAGCAATTCCAACGCCAACTTTTTAGCCCCTTTAAAATCAGCCTTACCCGTACCCAACTTAGGAACTTCATCCACTTTAAAATAATGACTAGGAACAAAGAGAGGGTTCAACCCTAAAGCTTTTACTTCTTCTTTTAAAACCTCTAGCTCTTTTTCACCTTCTAAGAGCAGTAGCAGTTTTTCACCTTTTTTCTCATCAGGAATGGCTGTTATGGCAAAGTGGTCGTGATCGCCCATTAGTTTTCTTATTTCGGCTTCTACCAAACCAAGGCTTACCATCTCTCCCCCAATTTTAGCAAAACGACTGTAACGGTCTACAATGCTTAAAAATCCATCATCATCAACATGACCTTTATCTCCTGTGACATACCAGCGTATGCCCTCTATTTCTTTGATGAATGTCTCTGTTTTCTCTTTGGCTTTTAAATAACCTTTCATAACTTGAATTCCACCAATAAGTATCATTCCATCTTCACCTCGTTTGAGTTCTTCAAAACTCTCTGGGTCAACAATTTTAATGGCTGTTCCTGGTAGAGGTAGCCCAATGCTTCCTGGTTTTAGACCCACTTGCACATGATAAGTATTAGGCACGATGGCATCATGCACATTACATGAAGCTGCTGGTGCTGTTTCAGTTGCTCCATAGCCTTCCCAAATCTCTTTTCCAAAACGTGCTTTAAAGAGTTGGTTTATCTCTTTGGGTAACTTCTCTGCTCCTGCAATGACCATGCGTAAGTTTTCAAACATCTTAGGGTGTATTTTTTTATTTCTAGCATAAAGTCTAAAGAAGGTGGCTGTGGCAAACAAAAAGGTTGCTTGATACTTGTGTGATAATTTAGCAATGCCCAGTCCATCTGTGGGATCAGGATGACAAATAACAGGAATGCCTTCTATCAGTGGGGCAAAGGTCGTAACTGTAATGCCAAAAGAGTGAAAAATAGGGAGTGTTCCCAACATAACATCGGACTCTTTAGGATTAATAACATTGATAAACTGCTTAATATTCCCCACAATATTTTGATGACTAAGTTCAATGCCTTTTGGTACGCCTTCAGAACCACTTGAAAATAAAATGGCAACTGTTTGGGTGTTGGGTACTTCTTGTACATAACATTTAGAAAGTAAGCAAGTTGGTAAAAATTTGGCTTGTAGAAAAGTACCTATTTGCTCAACTTTAGAAATGGTCGTTTTAATCTCTTCCAAATAAAGTAGTTCTACTCCTTCTAATGCTTCTTTTAAATCAAACCCCTTGGCTTTTAACTTGGTCATAAACTGTGTTGAAGTGACTATTTGTTTTATCTCTGCTAATTCAATGGCATGTTTTAAACTCTGCGTTCCTGATGAATAATTTAGGTTCACAATGGTTTTACCCAAGGTGAGCGTTGCCATATTGGCAATGCTTCCACCTGCTGCTGTAGGGATAATAAGTCCAATGTTTTGCTCTTCTCCAAACAATTTTTTAAACTTTTTTCGCATCAAAAGGACAGCCGTGATAAATTTATAACCTGAAAGTTCCACGCCTGTAGAGTCTGCAATGCTTAATTTAGAGCCTACTTGTTTTGCCTCTTTAATCCATAGCTTCGGCAAAGTCTCTGTTCTGCTTATGTAAGATTTCCATGACAAGGTAGAGAGTTTAAGCACTTCTTCTTTAACATCAACTGCTTTACTTTGAATGGATAAGGGTTTTCCAAAACTTACAGCCACATCAGATAAAGCTTTTGCTTTTATTTTATCTTCGGCATGTGAAAATTTTCCTTCCCATAAACCACGCAGATAAAAAGGAATAATAACGGCATTTTCTACCTCACCCACTGCGAGTTCAAAACCTTTTTGAAACTTGCCAATGTGTCCATTACGCGTTAAGTGTCCTTCTGGAAACAGGGCTACCATATCCCCATTGTTTAACGCTTCACCCACTACTTTTAGAGCATTTTTCCCTCCACGAGATGAAATGGGAATGGCTTTAAAAAATTTAAAAATCGGTTTAAAATACCATAGTTCATAATAACTTCTGTCTATCACAAAACGAATGGGTCGAGGAGTGGCTATTTGTAAAAATGCCCAATCTAAAAATGAAACATGATTCCCTAAAAGTAAGACGCCTTTTTTAGCTTTTAAATTGTCTAAACCTTGCACTTCAAAGTCATAAAAAAGACCAAAAGTAACGCGTACTAAAAACTGTACCAACTCATGGGCTAAATGTTTAAGGGCATAGATAAAGCCTAACAAAGCCACCACAGCCACAAAAACAAAAAGTGAAGTACTTTCTAAACCAATATAGGCAAACAGTGTGGTCAGAAGTAAAAAGAGAAACATAAAAATATACTGTACAAAATTGTTTCCTGCCAAGACTTTACCCATCATTCTTTTAGGGGTTAGAAGCTGAATAATGGTATTTAAAGGGACAATAAACAAACCAGAAAATAATCCATAAAGAAAAAACACAAAGCCTATGGTATAGAGTGATTCCAAAGTAGGTAAAAGAAAGAGTGAGAGTGCCACCCCAATAGCCCCAAATGGAATTAGACCCACTTCAATAAAACGTTTTGAAAACTTGCTAACCAACAACGAACCAGCCACAATTCCCAAACCAGAAAGTGCTAAAAGTCCATTGATAATGACGGTATTGTCTATGCCAAGATTAGACTTAACATGTGCTCCAAAAATGGCAATTACCAATTGTGAAATACCCCAAAAAATAGAGAGTCCAATAATCGAAAGCCATACGGTTTGAGATTTTTGAAGCAATTTGAAATTACCTCGAAGATACGTTAGATTAAGATATTTTTGAACTTTAAACTCCATACTTTTTTGCGTGGCTATCTTATTACTTAACTTTAAAGCAAAAAGAAATTCTACCACCGAGGCTAAAATGAGTGCAAAACCAAGGGGATAAACTGACTGTAAAATAGCACTTGCCTCGTTAGTGTTTTCAGCTAAAAATTGTTCAAAGAAGACAGAATAAACCATGCCCCCTGCTAAGATAGCCACAATGGTAACTGACTGAACAAGTGCGTTCGCAGGGGTTAAAAGTTTTTTACCCACCATCTCTTTGATAAGTCCATATTTTGCTGGGCTATAAATGGCTGATTGGGCTGCCAAGACAAAAGTCAAGGCAAATGCCATCCAAAACCATCCCATAATATATGAAAGTAAAATAAAGGTGGTAATCACAATGGCAAATAAAGAAGCAAACCGTATAATTTGTACTTTATCGTATTTGTCACTTAAAAACCCTGCTGGAGAAAACAATAAAATAAAAGGCAAAAGAATTAAGGCATTGACAATGGCTGTTAGAATAATTAAATCACTGCCATCATAGGCTTTTAAAATGGTATTTTGTAACACTATTTTATGCCCTAAGTCTGTCATGGCATTTAAAAATACAATGAGAATATAAGGCGTGAATCCTGCTATTTTAAAAAGGTTTTTCATTTTTCTATCTCCTTGTTTTTTTGCTCCATCTGTCTTTGATGCTCTTTCATGGTATGCATGTTAAAGATATAAGGTTTTAATCTCAAAATAGCATCAAAAAGAAGTTCATAATGTTCATTGTTTAGCTGTTTATCACTCTCTAACATCTCTGCACCCAATGCATATTCTATTTCTGCCATTTTTAAGGCTGAAGCTACATAAGCATCAAAAAGTTTTTCATTTAGGTTTAAAGCTTTGGCTCTTTTAAACAAGGCTACCAACTTTAACTCTGTCGATGAAAAGCCTTTTTTTTGTTTAAACAACCAACCTTTAGTAAGATAGGCATCTAACTCTTTTTGCGTAAGTTCGGAAAGTTCTAAAAAATCTTCATCTTCATACCATATGGCATTGGGACTTCCAGCCATCAACTCCAACGAACGTAACATCATAGAAAAATCATCAGAAAAGGTAAACTTGTTTTCTTTAAAAATTTCTTGAATTTGTGCAATGGTATAAGAAAACTGATTTTGTAGATACTTAATAAACTTAATAATATTAATACACGATTCATCATAAAGATGAAGGTTTGGTTTAGGCTTTTGGGGTTCGGGTAAAAGCCCCTCTTTGACGTAAAACAAAATAGTCGATTTACGCTCTCCTGTTTGCTCCATAAGGTGTTTCATTTTTAATGACATCATTAACTCCATATTTTAAAAAGCATAGTATAGATTAAAATCTCATAATTGTCAAGTGTCACTCTACACTTTTAAACTAATTTGTTTTATAAAGCTATTTGGCTATAATTTTTGACAATTAAATTTAAATGGATTATCTCATGAAAAAAATCTTACCCCTCCTAATTTTTGCTTTCATAAGCACACAGGCACAAGTACTTGATGCCATTGCCATTGATGTTGAGGGTGAACCCATTACTACCCTGGAAATCCAAGCTGTACAGCAAAAACTCAAAATGTCCAAACAAGCTGCTGTAGAGACACTTATTAAAGACCGACTTGAAAAATCAGCCATTAAAAAAGCTAATATTGTCATTTCCAGAGAAGAAGTACAGGCCAAAGTCAATGCCATTGCTGCTTCTAAAGGTTTATCAGAAGCAAAGATGAGAGAACTCTTGACACAAAAAGGCTTAACCTGGTCAACTTACATAGAACAGCTAACTACTGAAATGAAAAAAGAACGTTTTTTTCAAGAAGTTATCTTATCAACCATTGATCGACCCAGTGATGATGAGTTAGAGAACTACTACAATACCCACAAAGAAGCCTTTTCAAATGCCGTACGCCAAATGAGTTTAGTGGCTTATAAAAGTGACTCAGCGATGGCATTACAACAAGCCATGTCCAATCCTATGCAACCCACTCAAGGCGTCAGTAAAGAAAATATCTTAGCCTCTTCCAATGAAATGAGTCCAGCTCTTTTAAATTTGATAGACAATACAAGCATCAATACCTTTACCAAACCTGTTAAAACAGCCCAAGGATTTATGGCATACTATGTTAAATCAAAAGGTTCAGGACAAACTGGTTTTGCAGCTGTCAAAAATGCTGTGGCTGCTCGTTGGGTACAAGAACAACGTATTCAAGCAGGTCAAGACTTTCTAAACAAACTAAAATCAAATGCGAAAATTCGTGTTATACGTCTATAAGAATAAGAAAAGGTACTAAATATATGGGATTAAAAGCAGATAGCTGGATACGTGAAAAGTCAATCAATGAAGCAATGATAACGCCATTTTGTGAGGCACTCAAAGGTGAAGGAGTGGTCTCTTACGGACTTAGCTCTTATGGTTACGACATTCGTGTGAGTGATGAATTTAAAATTTTTACCAACATTAATGCCGAGGTCGTTGACCCAAAAGATTTCAATGAAAACAATGTTGTGGACTTTAAAGGCGATGTCTGTATTGTTCCTCCTAACTCTTTTGCTTTGGCTAGAACCATAGAGTACTTCAAAATGCCCACCGATACATTGGCCATCTGTTTAGGAAAAAGTACTTATGCCCGTTGTGGGATTATTGTCAATGTCACCCCATTTGAACCAGGATTTGAAGGACACATTACCATTGAGATTTCAAACACCACCCCTCTTCCTGCCAAAATCTATGCCAACGAAGGCATCGCCCAAGTGCTGTTCTTACAAGGTGATGAGCAGTGTGAAACTACCTACTCTGATAGAAAAGGAAAATACCAAAGTCAAACAGGCATTACCTTACCACGTATTCTAAAAGAATCTTAAGCTCACTTAAGGTTATTAGAATATAATAATCTCTAACAAATTTATTAAAAGGAAGTACCATGGGTTTTTTTGATTTTGTATCAAACGCAGGTAAAAGTGTATTAGGTAAGGGTGATGATTCTGCTAATATTAAAGAAGAGATAGAGAGTAGTTTTGAAAATATACCTGTAGATGGTTTGGTTGTTACCGTAGAAGAGGACACAGTGACACTCGCTGGAATTGCACAAGATTATCCTAGCAGAGAAAAAGCAATTTTAATTGCTGGAAATATTGAAGGTATTGCACAAGTCAATGCTGACCAACTGGTAACCTTAGAACAAATATCTGAAGAGAACGTACGTGATATTCCAGAGGAAATTTTTTATAGTATTGTCAAAGGTGATACCTTATGGGAAATTGCTACGAAGTTTTATGATGATGGAAGTAAGTACACGCATATTGTCGATGCAAATATTGAAGTTATTAAAGATGCTGACCTCATCTATCCGGGTCAAACCATTAGAATTCCTGAAGTTCTTGCTTAAGTTTAAAACAATAAAAGTGCCTACTTAGGCATTTTTATCTAACTCTACATCAATCGCAAGTGCTTCTACTTCGCCATCAACTTCTTTACGAATTTCAACATCTTTCACACCAACATACTTTTGAACTACTTTTATAATTTCTGCTTTCATTTCATCCATAAATGGGTAACCATTAGTTCTGTCTCTGTCAGACATAATTGCGATGGTCAATCTATCTTTTGCCACAGTGGCACTTTTTTTATTTTCAAAAAATCCAAACATTATTTAAACATTCCTGTTATTTTTTTAAATAAACCAGCATCTGAAACTTCAATATTTTTCATGTCAACTTTTTGCCCACATAAACGACCAGCAATACGTATGTATGCTTGACCTGCTATAGACTTTTTATCTAAGACAACTGGTTTTCCTTGGTTAGATGCATCAATAACTCCTCTATCTTCTGGAATTTTTCCAAGTAATTTAATGTTTAAAATCTCTAAAATATCATCACTTCTTAACATTTCACCACTCTCAACCATATCTGCAACAATACGGTTAATAATTAAATATTTTGCTACTTCATCACCTGCTTTTACTTTGGCTGATTTAGAATCTAAAATTCCAATGGCTCTGTCAGCATCTCTAATGGAAGAGACTTCAGGGTTTACAACCACAATGGCAGCATCAGCAAACTCAATGGTATGTTCATAACCACTTTCAATACCAGCTGGAGCATCCAAAATAATAAAATCAAAACTATCTTTTAACTCTGAAACTAATTTCTCAACTTTGGCAGAATCCAATACAGATTTATCTTTGGTTTGTGAAGCAGCTAAGAAATCTAAATTTTCGTTTACTTTACTTTTGATAAGTGCTTGTTTTAAGTTTGCTTCACCTTCCATTACTTGTACCATATCATAGACAACACGGTTTTCTAAACCCAGAACCATATCTAAGTTTCGTTGACCAATATCAAAGTCTACCACGACACATTTTTTATTATTAAGTGCAATTCCTAAACCAAGGTTTGCTGTGGCTGTTGTTTTTCCAACCCCACCTTTTCCACTAATTACTGCGATTACTATGCCCAATTTGTCTCCTTTTTGAGTACTGGGGTAATGATGATTTCATTATTTTTTAATTCTACTCTATTTAATTTATCTTCTAATAAACCATTATCAACTTCAACATCATGAAAAACTATATTGGCTTTAGGGGAAGCTTTTAGTAACATATAATTACCATCACAACGAATTGAGCCTTCTACTACGCTCATAATAATTACATTACCTCTAACCCTAACCGTTGCACCACTGTTGATACGACCTAAAAGTAACAAGTCATCTTCCACATACACTTCACGTCCACTACGAATCATTTCATCTAATACGGTTAAATTATTTTGTAGTTGATTTGACAATTTAGCAATTTCATTTTTAGCTATTTCTGCCGAAATATTTGCATCAGCTTCTTGCATCTTCATCTCTTCTTCCAAAGCTTTTCGTGTTCGACCTTTTGGTAAGTGCATGTTATGTAGATATTTAAGTTTTTTATCTTCTAAATATTGGCGAATTTTTTTAGAAAGCTCCCCTTCTATAAGAATTAGGTGGTCCTTAAAGAGCATATGATTGTTATCAAAAAAGTCCATAAATTGTAGTTCATCATTAACAGTTGTTTCAAATACTTTAATTGAATATTGCTTACTTTTCAAAAGAATTCCTACTGTTATAATTTATTAAAAGCCTTCTATCAGTTTAGCTGTTTTTCTATTAATGCATGTTTTAAAAAACTCTATAGAAAGCATTTTTTAGACTTTTATAATAAATAAGTCGTCATAATCTAACATGCATAAACTAATACAGCCTTTAAAAATTTTAATAATGTTTGGCTTACTTTTTCTCATGAGTTACTTTGGATTTAAGACCTACCAGGAAGCTAAAAAATATGAAGTATATACCACCAATATCGCTGCTGTAGGGGATGCTAATAGTTTAGCCCATGAAAGAATAGATGCGTTTACTGAGATTATTTCACTGGGTTTAGTTAAAAATGAGACTAAGGTAGCCTTTAGTAAACTAAAAGATAAACAACTCTCTGCTAAAATACAAAGTCAGCAATACTTTTATTATTTCTTAATTTCACTAGGAATGGTCACGCTTTTTACCTTTACCTGTACCATTAGAGTAGCAGCCATGTCACTTAGTGCTGCTACTTTTATTTCACTTATTTATGGTTTGCTCAACCCTATTCTTATGGTGACCATACAAAAAGAAGTAGAGTATTTAGGCAATGTTATTTTATCTTTTGAGTCAAAAGGTATTATTGGCTCAATTAGCAAACTCTATGAAAGTGGAGAACTCGCTGTTTCTTTTACCATTTTACTCTTTTCTATTCTTCTGCCTGTAGTAAAAAGTCTTACCTTAACTTTTATGCTAATTTTTCATCAAAGTTCGTGGAATAGTAAACTCGTTGCTTTTTTTAAACACATTGGTAAATGGTCGATGTTAGATGTTTTTGTGGTGGCAACTTTTTTAGTTTATTTCACCAGTAATACAGGGGGGATTAGCCAAGCAGAAATACAAGTGGGACTTTATTTCTTTTTAATCTATGTTATTTTATCCATGATTACAGCCATCTTAACCCACAACCTTTTAGAAAGTACCCATGAAAATGAGACTAAATCACCATCTTTACATCCTTATGATCTGAAAAGGCTTTAAATATTTTATCTCTATCCATTTGAGATTCTACTTTACAGGTCATATTTAAAGAGTGAAACTTCCCTTTACTCGAAGTGTTTCCAGCTTTAGTTTTATAGGCTCGTTCTCCAACAATATCAAAAATACAAGCCTCTAAGGCTATTTTATCCGTTCCAATTACTTTATATCCCCATTCACAAGGGTATTCTATCTCTGGTCTTTCACAAGAATTATCGTCTAAAATCACCTGATTTACCTCCTGATTTTTCTTCTAATTGAATGTCTCTTATTACCATCCCTTTATCAATCGCTTTTAACATATCATAAATGGTGAGTAAACCTAAACTTACACCTGTTAAAGCTTCCATTTCTACGCCTGTTTGACCTTTAAGCTTAACTGTTAAAGTTAATTTAAAACCAGGAAGTTCAACTAACTCCTCAACATCTGTTTTAATAGAAGAGAGCATTAAAGGATGACACATAGGAATCAAAGAGCTGGTCTGCTTAGCTCCTTGAATCGCTGCAATTACAGCCGTTTGTAATACAGGACCTTTTTTAGCCGAGTTTGTAACCACAGCATCATAAGCACTTTGCGTGACTTCTATAATACCAGAAGCAACTGCCACCCTTGTTGTTTCATCTTTACCTGAAACATCCACCATCTTTGGCTTATTGTTTTCATCTAAATGTGTTAAATTCATACATTACCTTTATTTTTTAATAAAACTTTTATAAAAAAGAAATTATTATCTATTATTAACAATTTTATTTATATTTAAAACATAATATTAAATAAAAAAAAATATTACTTAGTTTAAAATAACTTTTTAACATAATCTTACATAGTTTCTGTTATTATTTTAACTGTTTAATAAACTCATGGAATGGAGATATTGGAATGAAATACCTTTTATTAATAGCAATTATAGCATTTTCTGGTTGTAGTTCAAAGAATGATTATGTACTCTTTAACAAAGCACATGAATCAAAACAAGAAATTACAACGGAAGTTAAAAATATTCAATTTGAATATAAAATTCAACCTTATGATAGAGTCTCAATTATTGTCTATAAGCACCCCGAATTAAGCTCCACAACCATTGGTAACTCACAATTTGAAAGGGGTCTTCTTGTAAATTCAAAAGGCTATTTACGTTTACCTCTTATCCAGAAAATTCAAGTCGCAGGTTTATCTCAAACAGAGGCTGAAGTCGCCATTTCAGATGCGTATAGAACCTATCTTAAACATCCTGATATTCAAATTGAGGTCATTAATAAACGGGCTTATGTTATAGGTGAAGTAAAACAACCTGGTGAAATTCCATTGCTCAATGAACGCCTTTCTTTATTACAAGTTCTTGCAAAAGCTGGAGACATGACCGATTCAGCCAATCGAAATTCTATACTTATACTCAAAAATGGACAAATGTCTAAAGTCCATACACGCATTGTGAATTTAACCGATGCCAATGCTATTATGACAGCTAACCTTATGATAGAACCCAATGACATTGTCTATGTTATGCCAAATGAAATGAAAGCGTTCAATACACGTGTTAATGAAATTTCTCCTATCTTTACGCTTATTAGTGGTATTTTACAACCATTTGTAAACATTAAATTTTTGTCTAACTAATACATGATTCATAACTATTGAAAGGAAACTTAAAGATGAAACGAAATCACCAAGAACTAGAGTTTAAAACCATCAGTAATATTTTAAAAAACTATAAGTGGTCTATTATCTTCATCGTCCTCCTTTCCATTTTATTTGCTTATCTCTATATTTATTTTAAAACACCAACTTATCAATCTTACTCCATTATCAAAGTAAAATCTGATAACAAAATGAAGTCTGGTGATTTAATTAATAACACGAGTTCAACCAAAGGAACAAAAGATGTCTTAGAAGAAATCTCTCTTTTAAAGACATTTAAAATTAATAATCACTCTTTAGACTCGGTAGACTTTAAAGTTCAATATTATAAAGATGATTATTATAAAAAAGTTGAACTTTTTGCACATAATATACCCATTTCAATTCGTAATATTAAGATTTCAGATCCAAGTATTATCGGTAAAATGTTAACCATCACCCCTCACGCTAATGGCTATACTTTAAGTTATACCATGCCCTATTTTGATAAACTCAAAAAAAGTGTTTTAAAGCGTAGTCAATTTAACTTTGATACATTAGCCAATAACGCTTATGGAAAAAAAATAAAAAATAAATTTTTTAAACTACAAATTAATCAAAACTTTAAATTTGACCATCCCATACATATTAAAATCCAAGGTTCTAAAAGAGACATCTTTCAAATGTTTATTCAAAAAAGACTTACGGTTAAACAACTTGAACAAGACACCTCACTCATTAAAATCTCCTTTGAAGATACTGTTCCTCAAAGAGCCAACCAATATGTGAATGCTTTAACAAAAAGTTTCATTGACTATAGTATAGAGAGTAAAAATAACCATAATAGTAAAACCTTAAATTTTATTACCCAAGAATTAAAAAAAATTAAACAAGAATTAAAAAATTCTGAACAAGAACTCGAATCACATCAAGTTTCAAAAAACATTGTACAACCCTCTGATCAAGCCAGTATCTATATTAAAAACCTAAGTGATATAGAAATTAAAATTTCAGAAAATAAATTGAAGAAAAAGCTTATTAGCAACCTCATTAGCTTTATTAAAAGTAATTATAACTTAGATGCCATCGCCCCTTCGGTCGCAAAACTAAATGATAATAACACACTTGAACTCATTAGCAAACTTCAAAACAATCAAATAAAAGAAGAAGAACTACAATTAGAATACACCAATGAATATCCTGAATTAAAAACCATAAAAAATCAAATTTCTAAAATTAGAAACCAAATAGAATACAATCTAAAGAGTTTAAGTACCAATATTGACTATGAAAATACCAATTTTTTACAAAGAAAAAACTCTTATGAAAATGAAATGAAAAAACTTCCTTCTAAAGAGAGAGAACTCGTTAACATCAAAAGAAACTATGAAGTAAAATCAAAAATGTATGAATATTTACTCAAAAAAGAAGCTGAAAACAATATTATACAACTCTCTACTTTCTCTGATTACCAAATTATTGATGATGCCTATACTCCAAATGTTCCTGTCAGTCCTAAAAAATTATTAATTATGGCAACAAGCATACTCTTAGGCTTATTATTTGCGACGATACTTTCTCTTATTCGATATTCAAGAAATGCTTATATTCGTAATAAACAAGATATTGAACAAATGACTTCCCTCCCTATCTATGGAAGTATTCCCTACTATAAGCAAATAAAAAATAAGATTTCAATTCACAAAGAATTAAAATCACCTTTCTCAGAAGCCTTTAGAACATTACGTACAAACTTACAATTTATTAGTAATAAAGATGAGGGTAAACTTATGCTCATAACATCTACCATTGCAGGAGAAGGTAAGAGTACCACAGCAGCGAATTTAGCCACTATTCTTGAAATGGCAAAATATAAAACCATTGTGGTTAACTTCGACTTAAGAAAACCAACCCTCCATAAATTTTTTGACATTAGCAATGACAAGGGTATCAGTAGCTTTTTATCAGGAAGGGACTCTCTCCATGAAATCATAATACCCACGGAATATGCGAACTTAGACATTATTCCCTCTGGACCCATTCCTACAGACCCCTCAGAGCTTATTTTCTCTAAAAAGCTACCTTTATTATTTAAACAACTCAAAGAGTCTTACGAGTACATTATCATAGATACAGCTCCCATAGGTATTATTAGTGATACCAAGACACTGATGCAATACAGTGATTTAAATCTTATTATTATTCGTCAAGATTATGCAAAAAAAGAGTTTATTCATACCCTAGAAGAGATGATTGAGAAACATCAATTTAAAAATATTGGGCTTATACTCAATGCCTCAAAAGGCGTAGCTGGAGAATACGGATATGGTTACAGTTACGAGTATAAATAATGTTTTTAACTTCTCTCTTTAAAAAAAAGACCTATCAAAACCCTTTTAAGGTTGATATCCACTCTCACTTACTTCCAGGTATTGATGATGGAGCTCAAAGCTTAAAAGAGTCTTTATCCCTTATCAAACAATTTCATTTATTAGGATACAGTAAACTTATCACCACCCCCCATATCATCAGTGACTACTACCCCAATAATAGAGAAATCATTACAGAAAAGCTCCATACGGTAGAAGAAGCCCTCAAAGTAGAAGAGATAGATATTTGCCTTGAAGCAAGTGCAGAGTACTATGCTGATATGAATTTTTTATATTTAATAGAAGATGAAGAGTTATTGACCTTTATGAATCATTATGTTTTATTTGAAACAGCGTATATGACAAAACCTTTAATACTAGAAGAGATTATTCGTAATTTACTTCAAAAAGGTTATATTCCTGTATTGGCACACCCTGAGCGTTATACCTATCTTCATCATGATATAGAAGCGTATAAAAGACTCAAAGCTTTAGGGGTACTTTTTCAAGTCAATGCAAGGTCTCTCTACGCCAAATCTGGGTCTACTTCAAAAATAGCCCTTCAATTAATTAAGCAAGGTCTTGTTGATTTTATTGGCAGTGATGCACATAGAATGAGGGACATTAACAAATTGGAATCTTTTTTAAAAAGTAGCACTTGTCAAAAAATGATTAAACTCAATAATATAAAAAATAATTTTTAAAATTTCAAAGGATATTAATGCTTTATAACAGAGTAAAAGAAGACTTATTAAAAAATAAAAGAACATGGCTTATCACAGGTGTCGCAGGATTTATTGGTTCTAACCTTGTGGAAGCACTTCTAAAATTAAACCAAAATGTTATTGGACTTGATAATTTTTCAACAGGACATAAATATAACTTAAGCCATATTCAATCCTCTGTAACTTCCAAAGAGTGGCAAAATTTCACTTTTATTGAAGGGGATATTGTCGATTTTGAGACCTGCCAAAACATTACCCAAGGGGTTGATATTATCTTACATCAAGCTGCTTTGGGTTCTGTTCCACGTTCTATTGATAACCCTGTACTTAGCAACCACAACAATGTAACAGGCTTCTTAAACATGTTAACAGCAGCCAAAGACAACGGGGTTAAACGCTTTGTCTTTGCTTCCTCCTCTTCTGTTTATGGTGATTCCCAAGAGTTACCCAAAGTTGAAGAGCGAACAGGAAATCTTCTCTCTCCTTATGCTGTTACCAAATATGTCAATGAACTCTACATGGGTGTCTTTCAAAAATGTTATGGCATGGAAGCGATTGGACTGCGTTATTTTAATGTCTTTGGAAAACGCCAAGATCCCAATGGTGCGTATGCAGCTGTTATACCAAAGTGGATAGGACAAATTCTTGAAGGGGAAGAGGTATTTATCAATGGAGATGGTGAAACGAGTCGTGACTTTACCTACATCGACAATGTCATTCAAGCCAATATTTTGGCAGGAACAACCACCAATCAAGAAGCCTTTGGTCAAGCCTTTAACACAGCTGTTGGAGGAAGAGAGACCCTCAACAACCTCTATTCAGCCATTAGCAAAGGGATTAAAGAAAATTTACCCAACTTAGAAATCAAAGCCCCAATCTATAGAGATTTTAGAGCTGGAGACATTCGTCACTCTAATGCAAATATTGATAAAATGCAAGACCTATTAGGGTACGAACCAACGCATAATTTAGAAAGTGGTTTAAAAGAATCCATCGCATGGTACATCGAAGATATTAAAGGAAAAAACGCATGAATAAAATTGCAGTAATCGGCTTAGGCTATGTAGGCTTACCCTTGGCACACGCCTTTTCAGAAAAATATGAAGTGGTAGGTTTTGACATCGCCCAATGGAGAATAGACGAACTTCGTGCTGGTATAGACAGAACCTTAGAACTCTCAACCGAACAAGTCAATCAAGCCATTGCTAATAAAATGAAATTTACCAATATCTTAGAAGAGATAGCCGATTATAATATTTATATTGTCACTGTTCCAACCCCTATTGACAAACACAAAAAACCCGATTTAACCCCTTTAATTAAAGCCTCTGAATCGATTGGAAAAGTGCTTAAAAAAGATGACATTGTTATCTATGAATCCACCGTCTACCCAGGTGCTACCGAAGAAGATTGTGTACCTGTTTTAGAGAAAATCTCAGGCTTAAAATTTAATGTTGACTTTTTCTGTGGTTACTCCCCTGAGCGTATTAACCCAGGTGATAAAGAGCATACCGTTACGAAAATTCTAAAAGTAACAGCAGGTTCAACCCCTGAAATAGGAAAAAAAGTAGATGCTCTTTATGCCTCTATCATTACAGCAGGAACTCATTTAGCACCTAGCATTAAAGTAGCCGAAGCTGCCAAAGTCATCGAAAACTCACAAAGAGACATTAACATTGCCTTTGTCAATGAACTCTCCATGATATTTAATCGACTAAACATTGATACCAATGCAGTCCTTGAAGCAGCTGGAACAAAATGGAACTTTTTACCTTTTAGACCAGGATTGGTGGGTGGACACTGTATTGGCGTTGACCCTTACTATTTAACTCATAAAGCTCAAGAAGTGGGCTATAACCCTGAAATTATTTTAGCAGGAAGACGACTCAATGATAACATGGGCATCTATGTCGCCAATCAAGTGATTAAACTCATGATAAAAAAAGGACAAAAGATAGAAGGTTCTAAAGTTTTAGTTTTAGGTATTACGTTTAAAGAAAATTGTCCAGACATTAGAAACTCACGGGTAATTGATGTTATTCGAGAACTTCAAGACTTTGGGTGTGATGTTGATGTAAGTGACTATTGGGCTGATAAAGATGAAGTTCAAAAAGAATATAATTTGGAACTCAAAAATAATGTTAACTCAAATAACTATGATGCTGTTGTTTTAGCTGTAGCACACGATAAGTTTAAAGATTTAATTTTAGATGATAAGCAAGTTATTTTCGATATTAAATCCGTACTTAAAAACTCAACACATTCATTGTAATTACTAAATTTCGTGTTCGTGTTTTAGCCTAAGAAAAAATAAATATTATCATAGCTATGAAAGTAACATAGCTATCTCTAGCACCCTCTCGATGGTGACTTAACTATTCCGTAACGCTTCATACTCTCTAGGAATCAAATACTCCTCAGTCTTCATAGGCTGGAAGAACACACCCTTCTTATAACCAATCTCATAGAGCTTATCTAAGGCTTTTAGTTGTAGTTTGGAAAGCTCTACAGATTCATCCGAAGCATACATGTCTAAGTACTTGGTTAACATCTCTGACGAAATTCTTACCAAGTTTTCATCTTCAAGCCGTGTACAAAGCTCTTCTTTTTTAGCATTGGCAACTTTCACCCCATCTATGAGGATGTTTTCAATGTCAATTGCTTGATTTAAAGGAATAGAACGACGAATTGCCATACCACCAAGAGGTAACGGTAAACCCTCACCTGCTAACTCTACCCAAATGTCCCAAAGCTCTTTTTCTACCTCTAAACTTTCATCAAAATCCAAAATTGACTCATGAATCAGCACACCAGCATCTACCTCACCATTTACCACAGCCATCTCTATCTCTAAAAAGTCCATGTAAACAGGTCGTGCATCAGGGTAATAAATTTTAAATAGCATCGCATTGGTAGTGTATTCACCCGAAAGTGCTACTCTAAAGTTTCGTTTGAGTTTTTTATCTTTGCGTTTAATAAGTTTTGGGCCATATCCATCACCAAAACTAATGGCTGTTCGGAGCATGGCATATTCATTTTTGATAAAAGGATACATCCCAAAACTAATGGCAGTTACATCATAAATCCCAGCCATGGCATCTTCGTTTAAGGTCTCAATATCCAAAGCAATGTTTGAAAACTCATAATCTTTTGTCTCAACCCAGCCAAATTTAATGGCATAGTACATAAATATATCGTCAGCATCGGGGGAGTGGGCAAGTTCTATCTGTTTTATATTTGGCATTTTGTATTTCACTTATAATTTTTGATGTATTTTATCCTAAACAATCTCTATAAAACAAGCATTTCAGCAAACCACAAGAAGCTAAAAAAGCCTATGATATCCACTAAAGTAATCACCACAACTGAACTGGCAATGGCTGGATCTAGGCTTAGCTTTTTGAGTAACATGGGTACAGTAGCTCCCAAAACACCTGCACAAACAAAACTCACAAACATCGACAAACCTATGGCATAGGCTATCAGGGGTTGAGCAAACCAGAGGTAAGCCACAGCCATACTTAAGAATGCAAAAAACAAACCATTCAGTACAGCCATACTCATCTCTTTAATGAGGATGGGGCGTATATCGTTGAAATTAATCTCTCCTAAGCCCATTTGCCGAACGACTACGGTCATGGTCTGAACAGATGCTGTTCCTGCCATATTTGCGACAATGGGCATCAACACTGCCAATGCCACAATGGTTTCTAAAGTCTCTTCAAACAAGCCAATCACCAAAGAAGCCAGAATGGCATTAAATAAGTTAATACTTAACCATATGGCTCTGGTTTGGCTGGTTTTCTTAAAACTCTCTTCTATCTCTTCATCAGCATGCAGTTTGTTTAAATTATAAATCTGTTGGGTTGCTTTTTCTTGCAAGGTATCGACCATATCATCATGAGTAATGCGTCCTATTAAATGTCCTCTTCTATCTACCACGGCTAAAACACTTAGGTCATACTTCTCTATCATTTTTAAAGCATAATCCATATTTTCGTGAGCTGAAACCAAATGAGGATGAGGAAATTTATGCATGAAATCTGAAAATTTATTTTCTCTATTTTCTAAAATTAAATCATCCATAAAGATGGTTTTTAAGAGTTTATCATGTTCATCAGTTACAAACAAACTCTCAACACGTCCAATACCTCCTTGTTTTAACACTGCCAACTTTTCAAGTGCTTGGGCAAGACTCGTATCTTTTTCTACTTTAAAGAGTTCTGTTTGCATCAGTGAACCAGCTTCTTCTGCTTCATAATGGATTAACTGCTCCAGTTCTTCTTGTCTCTTTTCACTCAAAAGACCAAAAACTGTTTCTTCTTTTTCAGGTGTATTTTTAGAAATACTCAAAAACATTGTACTGGCATCATCACTTTTAAGTACTTCAACCAATCCTGCTAAAGTTTGAGCATCATATGCTTTGAGAACATCGTTTTGAAAAGGACTAGGAAGTTCTAAAAAAGTCTTAGCACGTTTTTCTAAAGGTAAAATATTAAAGTGTTCAAAAAACCTATCTTCATCATACTTTTTAACTTCTTCTAAATAATCTGCCACATCAGCATGATGCGTTTTAGGTGATTTTAATGCTTGTAAATAGTCATCCTTACTCTGTTTAGGCATAGTGTTCCTTCTTTAGATTTAATGTTTATACTCAAAGAAGTAGAAGTATACTACTTTAAATTATTTTAACATTTTCTTTAAAAAAAGAAGCAGTTTTCAAATAGAATAAAACATTCAAATAGAAATATTTTTATATATTATATTTCATTTTGACATATTTTATTTAAATTTAAATGTCTTATTGATATAATATTTCAACTACAAGGTCTATATTTAAATAAAAAAGGATAAAAAATGCACTTAGAATCAAATTATCAAGCCAGACAATCGCTCAATCATCAGTATGCACAGATAAAAGGAGCTTCAGCTATTAATGATGTGGCTGTTGGTTTTGGTAAAGGATGGATTATATTTGCTGTTTTGTCTACCCTTGCGAGTGCTTTCTCTTTTTATCAAGATTTTTATAAATCCTTAGGTCCTATTGCTACGATTATTGTGGTGATGATTTTAGCCATGGCACTAGAAGCATTCAAACACCTTTCTATTAAAGGAATGTTTTCAAGCATGAATTTTGTGAGTAAGGGGCTTATTTCAATCATTGCCATAGGACTTATTTCTGTGAGTTTTTATACGCATTTTAAAAGTATTCAAACCTTTCAAAAAAACCTTGTGGGAGATGACTTAAAAAAAGAGATAGCCTATCAACGTGATTTACAAAGTATTCAAAACAAACAAATCAGTACCATTTTAGCCTCCAATAAAGAACTCTCAAAAGCCTTAACCAATGGCTCTGCTAACGATGATAAACCCTCTGTACGCAGTGTTGAAAGTAATAACCAACTTATTAGCACCTTACAAAAGCTTTCCATTCAAAACAACATGAATAATACCAATCTAATTTTAGAGCAATCCAGAGCCACAGCAAACACCACTTCCTCGGCTATTCTTGTCATATTTATCATGATTGAAATCATGGCACTGTTTAGCATATTAAGTAAAATTATTGTGGTTGACAATGTTTCTGGAAATATTAAAGACTTTGTCAATGTCATGGACAGACTCGATGAACTCGAAAACAATACTTATCAATCTTTAAGTGTACAAAAAGTGCAAGAAACACAAGAACGCATTAAAATGGTACAAAAACACCAAAAAGTATTACATCAAGCTGAACTCAAAAAAATTTCTTTTCAAAATATTGAGCCAAAGAAAGAAGAAGATGAAATTAAAAAACCCAAAAAAAGAAAAACAACAATAACAGAGAATAATATACCACTAGAAGAGCAAAATTCAAGAGACAATCTTTATCTTAATCAATTTGACAAAACAGAACAAAAACTGCTAAAACTTTTATGGAAAAATGGAACAGTCGAACCCAATGAAGCCCTAACTTCGAGAAAAAATGTTTTAGAACAAGCAGGTGTCCTAAAAGGTAAAAGTGGGGTACTTTCTAACCTCTATGCCAAATTGCTAGAGCATACTTATGTCGAGTTTGACAAACGCTATAAAGCCAAAGTAAAATTGCTAGATGCTTAACAAATATCAAAGTATTGAGTTTATTTTAATTATTATCAATAAAAATGCTAAAGTGATGAAATAATAGTGATAAACTGTTTAAATAATAAACAATATTTTATAGATTTTATCTATTTTATTTGGCTACAATCTCTTTTAATAATTATAAAAGTGAAGGTAAATCATGCTAGAAAATTCAACAGAGCTTCACAAAAAATTCTGGGAAATATTTGACAAACAAGATAGAAAAAAAATTAATGAATTTCAAATGTATATGGACAGGTTCGCAATTAACTTTAATCTATATAAAGATGGAAACTTCATCGAACAATCTCTTCCTTTTGATGTTGTTCCCCGTATTATTTCAAAAAAAGAGTTTTCGAAAATTGAAAAGGGTCTACAACAACGTGTTACAGCCCTCAATCTTTTTTTAGAAGACCTATATACGGATGCTAAAATTGTCAAAGAAGGTATTATCCCAGTAGAATTTGTGGAATGTGCAAGTGGCTATCTCAAAGAGTTTATGGGTTTTTCCCCCTCAAAAAAAATAAGAACGCATATTAACGGTATCGACCTCGTTAAAGATTCAGAAACCAATGAATGGATTGTATTAGAAGATAATTTAAGAGTACCAAGTGGTTCGAGTTATCCTCTCTCCATACGTGACACTTATCGAAAAATATATCCAGACTTTTTTGAAAACTTAAAAATAGAACCCATTAAAGGCTATCCTAGTTACATTAAAGATGCAATGAATCATGTAAACACAGGTGGCATTAATGTTTTGCTCACCCCAGGAAGATTTAATTCTGCTTATTATGAACACAGTTACCTTGCTGAAAAAATAGGAGCACAACTCGTACGTGCCAGTGAATTGGTGGTAATTAACAAAAAAGTCTATTTTAAAAACTATAACGGCAAAAAAATTCAAGTAGGGGCAATCTACAAAAGAATGGATGATGAATTTTTAGACCCAAAATTCTTTAATCCTGAAAGCCTTATTGGTTTACCAGGGGTGATTGATGCTTACCTTGCTGGAAATGTTGCCCTACTCAATGCCATAGGAAACGGGGTTGCTGATGACAAAGGTATTTACTATTTTGTACCTAAAATGATTGAGTACTATTTAGGTGAAGAACCCATCTTAAAAAATGCACCAACCTATCTTCCTTATTTTAAAGAAGACATGGATTATGTGATGAACAATATGGAAAAATTGGTCATCAAAGATGTGGCTGAAGCTGGGGGTTATGGTGTCTTATTTGGACACTCCATGACAACTTCAGAAATTGCTGACCTTAAAAAGATGATTCAAGAAAGTCCAAGAAGATTTATTGCACAAGAACTCATAGAGTTTTATGATGAAAAATGTTATCTCAATAACGAACTTGTCAATCGAAAAGCAGACTTTAGAGCCTATGTGGTCATGGGAGAAGATGTAAAAGTCTGGAACTGTGGCTTAACACGCTATGCACTTGAAGAAGGAAACTACCTTGTGAATTCATCTCAAGGTGGTGGATTTAAAGATACCTGGGTAATGGAGTTATAAGATGGATCAATTATTAACAGCAAATGTAGCCACCAATTTATATTGGTTGGGAAGGTATTTGGAACGCATCGAGTTAACCTTATCTGAAATTAACAAAGCATATGATCAAATCATCGATGTTAACAATGAAGCAGGACTTGAACTTTACCAAAAGTTTAATCTTCAATTAGAATATACAGGTGTTCGTGATTTTTTAAATAAAGCTATCCGAGGAAAACATGCTTCTAACATTGCAGACCTCATGATACAAGCACGAGAAAATGCCATTATCGCTCGTCCAAATATTGATGCTTCAACGTTTGGTGAGATTATTGAACTGCATTTATTTTGTCAAGAAATGTCCACAAGTACCGTTCAAATAGACTATAACGATATTGACAAGATACTCTCCCTCATTAATGAGATTTGGGGGGTTCATGCCAAAAAAGGAAAACGTCAATGCAGCGACTACTTTCTCAAACTTGGAAAACTTATTGAAGAGGTTGACTTTCGTTTACGTTTTAATAAAGAAAAAGAGATGACTGATATTATGATCAAAGAAATACACACGATTATTGATATTTTGGAGTTTGATTCAGATGGAAAAATGCATCAATCTCAAACACAGTCACAAAGTAATAAGGACAATCAAACCGATATTATTGCTGACATCTATAAACGTGTGGATGCACTTATTATTGATTAAACGCTACTGTAACCAAGCCACAAAAGTAAATGCTCACTGTTGTTGGCTTTGACTTTGGGTCATGTTCATCTTTAACGAACGCTCTTCTTGCCTCACATCTACCATCACAGACAATTCACTGTTACCACTACTAAATACTACCCCTTTTAATGGTGAGATATCATTATAATCTCTTCCCCAACCCAACAAAATATGCTGTTCTCTAGGAATAAGATTATTCGTAGGGTCAAACTCTATCCATCCAGCATTTGGAATATAAACAGCAAACCATGCATGAGAAGCATCAGCCCCAAAGAGCTTTTTTTCACCTTTAGCTGGTAGGGTTTCAATATACCCACTCATGTACTTAGCTGGTAAGCCAATGGTACGCAAGGCTGAAATGGCAAATTGGGCAAAATCTTGACAGACCCCCTTTTTCTCTTCAAATATCGTCTCTACAGGAGTGGTAATATCACTAAAACCTGAAACAAAATCAAAATCGTTAAAAATACGTTGCATGAACTCTTGGGTTGCTTCAAATAAATCTCTATTCTCTTGAAACGATTCAAATGCATACTCCTTAATAGCTTGGGAACAATAGGGAATAAGTGCTGATTCAAAAAGAAATTGTTTGGCATGTAAATCATCACTATGAAAGGTATTTAATCTTTCAATTGCTTCAGCATAAGTGAGGCTATTGGCTTTAATATGCTCAATATGTTCATCAATCACTTCAGGAACAATTTCTACTTTCGATTTTCCAATGACACTTAATGACTGATGAGGATTTCTAATCAACATATGCGTATTGGTATTGCCAAACATATCAACAAACTCATGAGACTCATAAACTTCTGGGGTAATTTCCATGGAAAAAGAACGTAGTTTTTGATAAAAAGTCTCTTTAGGTTTGAGCCTTGCAATATTATGACTAAAGGTCACATCATTTTCATATTCAAACGTTGTTTTATGGTAAATATCATAAATCATGCTTACTCATCATGGTGTGAAAAATAGGTATTAGAAAATGCATTTGAACATTCTAAAAACAGATCAGATAATTGTGACAGAACAGCATCAAGTTCCATGTATACTCCCTCTTCTTCTTTAATATTTATTAAAACATCTAAATCGATACGCTGTAAAATACGACGTGCTTGAAGCATGAGCTTCTCATAAGAAGTTTCCGTTTCTTTTACCTTTGGCAACAGTGTAAACTCTTTGAGAAGCGTGTCGACAATATACGTAAGTGACTTAGGAAACTGTGGATTAAGAACAAGAAATTCAACCACATTTCTTAATGTTAACGAACTTCGATAATGGGCTCGGTAAGCATTAAAGCTCTCCATGGAATTCAACATGCCTTCTAAGACATCATGTCCTACCGACTTATCAAGCTTCAAACAGAGCATTGGTCTTGCCTTGGCAATTAACAACAAAGCATCTTCCATTCGGTAACCTATTTCGTAAATAAGTAAGCCTTGTTCCCTAAAGATACTCTCATTAACCAGTTCTTTGTAAGCCATAAGATAAATAAGAAGCTTTTCCAACTCTTTTGCCACGGTCAGTGTGGAATCTCCTTTTCGGTAAGCAAAACTGTTCCACTCTTTTTGTATTCTATCAAAAAGCTTCCAAGACTCAAAAGTCAATAAATCTTTTAAATTAATATTGGTATTAGAAAGCATGGAAATGGTTGAAGAAAGTGAACCTACTCGATAGGTATCTTTAATGATAGACGTAATTTCACGCATCGGAAACACTTCTAACTTTTTCTTATTCTTTTCATCCATAAAGCCTGGATATGTCATGGTCATGTGCGTTAAGGTTTTTTGAAAAATAATCTGTGACTCTTTGGAAGTATCGACCTCATAACGATAAAAATTGGTAATTTTCTTCACCACATGAGAAATAAGTCTGGTCGTTGCAATAGAACGAGATAAGTAGCGTCCAAGCCAAAAGAGGTTTTGTGCTTTTTGCGTACTTATCTGTTCAATAGAAGTTTCAACATATCGGTTGTCTTGAAGCATACTTGCTGAATCAACCTCTATCTTGTCTTCACCCAATATCCATAAGTCTTTACTGATTCCTCCAGCCTTTGAAGAGACCAAAAGATTCTCTTTACTTGAAGAGACCCTAACAAGCCCTCCATTCATGACGGTGTAATTGTTATTCTCTTTTTTAAGAGAGAAGGTTCTAATAACAGCCTTACGTGGCTCAACCTTACCTTTTTCAAAATAAGGTACAGTCGAGAAGCCTATGGCTTCTTGTGCTACATATTGATGAGGATTTTTTTTCAAACGTTCAACCAAAGCACCACGTTCCTCAACGGACAGTTTTTTAGCAAAATAGACTGGTACTTTATCACTTCGGTCTATCTTTTTAATAATCAACTTATCTAAATTTTTTAAGACATAATCTAACTCTTTTTGTTGACCACACCACCAAGTAGCAATTTGGGGTAACCTAAGTTCTTCATCTAAAAAATACTTGGCTACTTTTTCCATAAAAGGGTTGAGTCCAATATTTTCAAGCACGGCACTCCCAATAGGATTAATCATATTTACATTGTCTTGTCGCATCACATCCACAAGCCCTGTAACCCCTAGATACGAATCACTACGAAGTTCAAGGGGATCAGAAAAACGGTCATCAATCCGTCGTATAAGGGTATTGACTTTTTTTAAACCTTTTAAACTTTTGAGCCAAAGTGAGCCATTTTTAGTTAAAAGGTCGGCTCCTTGTACCATATTGACCCCTAAATACGCACTAAGATAGGCATGTTCAAAATAGGTTTCATTATGTGGGCCTGGTGTTAAAAGGGTCGCTGTGGAGATATCACCTCCAGCTAATTTTTTAATCAGGTCTTGATAGTCTCTCATAAATGAAGTGAGTTTTTTTTTACTTACATTGGGGTAAAGCTCATTGGCAACCACATTCATGGTCAAACGATTCTCTATGGCATAACCCAATCCTGAAGGAGCTTGGGCTTTGTCACTAATGACCCACATTTTACCATCAGGTCCTCGGGCAATGTCCGTGGCATAAAAGTAAAGATTAAAATCCTCTTTTTTACCAAAATCAAAAACTTCTGTAGAAAACCCTTTATGCCCAAAAATCACTTCAGCAGGAATAATATTATCTTTGATTAATCGTTGTTCCCCATACAAATCTTTTAAAATCAAATTAAAAAGTTTGGCACGTTGTTTTAAGCCTCTTGTAATCTCACGCCACTCTTTTTCTTCAATAACAAAGGGAATAGAATCTAAATTCCAAGACCTACTAGAAGCACTCTCTTTGTTATCATAAACATTATAGGTGACTCCATTATCTTGAATTTGCCAATCAATTTCGGCCTGTTTTTCATCTAATAGTTCAACTCCTGAATTTTCAATATCATGAATAATGTCTTTCCAACACTCTCTAATATTTTTTTTCTCATCATACACCTCATCAAAGGAGGATGCAGAAACATAGCTATCAAAAATTTTCATTTACTGTTTTGCCCACTTTCGTCTTAAATCTAAAGTATTAGGATACTCTAAACTTCCTGTGACCTGCTGAAATACAAAAACCTTATCACTAAGATGTTCTTTAGATAAAACCGTTCGATTAGCACCATTAACATTGATAATGCTTTGTTGCACAATTGAGGAGGAGACATATTCTAAAGTCCCCTGTGTGTGGTTAAAATCTTGGAATCTATTAATTCTTCTTGATTCAGCTTCCCCAGCATTAATAGGAAAAGTCTCATAAGTTCTTCCTCCAGGGTGAGAAACATGATAGGTCATTCCCCCTATAGAGCGTTGATTCCATTTATCAACAATATCAAAAGTCAATGGTGTATCGACCCCAATGGTAGGGTGCAATGCTGACCATGGTTGCCAAGCTTTGTATTTTATCCCAGCCACAAACTCACCCTCTACGCCTGTTGGGCTTAGAGGAATGGCTACCGAATTGCAAGTTAACACATAACGCTCAGACATAAAGTTATTCACCTTAACTTGTACCCTTTCTAACGACGAGTCTACATAACGTGATGTTCCTTGTGAACCACTCTCTTCCCCGAGTACATGCCAAGGTTCAATGGCTGCACGCAGTTCTAAATGCACATTTTCAACCGTTGCCATACCATAAAGTGGAAATCTAAACTCAAAAAAAGGATCAAACCAATCAAGTTCAAAGTTATACCCTTCATTATTTAAAAATTCAACAATATCTTTAATGTCCTCTTTTACATAATGCTCTAACAAAAATTTATCGTGGAGTTGTGTTCCCCAACGTACCAATTTATGTTTGTACGGTTTTCGCCAAAAGAGCGAAACTAAAGTTCTAATCAACAAGTTCTGCATCAATGCCATTTTAGGATGAGGAGGCATATCAAAACCACGCAGTTCTAAAATACCCAAGCGTCCTGTACTTGAATCTGGTGAATAAAGCTTATCAATACAAAATTCAGAACGGTGGGTGTTTCCTGTAATGTCTGTTAACATATGTCTAAAGAGTCTGTCTGTTAACCAAAAAGGTACTTCTTCATCCACAGGAATTTGGGTAAAAGCAATCTCTAGCTCATACAGGTTTTCCATTCTACCTTCATCCACACGAGGTGCTTGAGAAGTAGGACCAATAAACGCGCCAGAGAATAAGTACGAAAGTCCGGGGTGATGCTGCCAAAAAGTAATAAGGCTTCGTAAGACTTCTGGTCGTCTAAGCAGTGGACTGTCTTCAGGCTTCATCGCCCCAATGGTCACGTGGTTACCCCCACCTGTTCCTGTGTGTTTACCATCTAACATGAACTTTTCAGTTCCAAGACGTGACTCTCTGGCATCATTATAAAGCGTAAAGAGATTTGAAGTTAAATCTTTCCATGTACTTACAGGTTGAATATTGACTTCAATAACCCCTGGATCAGGGGTCACTTTAATGGTCTCTAAACGTAAGTCATGGGCTGGTTCATAGCCTTCTAATACCACTTTAATATTCAATTTTCGAGCCACAGCTTCAATAGATGCAATCAAGTCTAAAAAAGCTTCTGTATGGTTTAAAGGAGGTAAAAAGATATAAAGTTTTCCTTCTCTTACTTCAATATTGAGTCCTGTTCTAATAAAAGTAGCCTCAGGATCATTTTTGATTTCAACTGCCTCTCCTGCTTCCAAACGCTTGGTAGCTTTTTTAAGAAACTTTTTAAGCTTAGGTGCTTTGGCAAAAAGGTCTGGTTCAAAATGTGGGGCTAACTCATTTTCAGGATTCTCTATAAGAGATTCCATAGGTAACCTTAACCCTAAAGGTGAGTCCCCAGGGATTAAGAAAATTTTACCTCTTTTAAACGTCCAAAAAGAAGTCATCCACTCATCTTCAGCATAATTTAAAGGTAGAACATAACCCACTTCTTTACTAAGCCCCTTACTCAATACCTTCGCAATGGTATTACGCTCTACGGCATTATCAATATCATAATCTAAAGGGTCAATATCAATGGGTAACTCAGCTTCTTTCATAATATAATGAATCGGGTCTTCATACGCTGGCATAACCGTTTCGTCACTTACTTTTAAGGTGGTGGCTAAAAGTTCAATAAAGCTTTTAGCATCTATATTGGTATAGTCATAACTCTCATTCATATTAGCGAATAACTCAGGGTTCTTCCAAATCTTCTTACCATCTTTTCGCCATATAATCGAGGTTTGCCATCGTGGAACAGGCTCACCTGGGTACCATTTACCCTGAGCATAATGGAGCATTCCCCCTTTTCCAAATGAGCTTAAAAGTCTTCGTGAAAGGTTATCTGCGAGTTCACGTTTTTCTGGTCCATCAGCTCCTGTGTTCCATTGATCAGATTCCATGTCATCAATAGAGACAAAAGTCGGTTCTCCTCCCATAGAGAGACGAACATCATTCACTTCTAACTCTTCATCCACATCATAACCGAGTTGATTAATGGCATCCCATTGATCATCACGGTAAGGTTTAGTTACCCGTGGAGATTCAAAAATTCGGGTAACGGTATTTGAGAAGTCAAACTCTGTTTCACACTTATCACTCAAACCTTCAATGGCATGGGCACTGTCAAAATGGGCTGTACAAGCAAGAGGAATATGTCCTTCTCCTGCAAAAAGTCCACTCGTAGAATCCAATCCTACCCAACCAGCTCCTGGTAAATAAACCTCTGTCCAAGCATGTAAATCGGTAAAATCTTCTTCTGGTCCACTTGGTCCATCTAAGGATTTTTCATCTTGTTTTAACTGGACCAAATAGCCCGAAACAAATCGTGCTGCCAAGCCCAATGTTCTTAATACTTGCACAAACAACCACGCGTAATCTCTACAGCTTCCTAACTTTTTATCTAAGGTGACTTCACAAGGTTGTACCCCTGCTTCAAGACGCACGGTGTAATTTAAATATTTATAAATCTCCATATTTAAGTAGACCAAAAAATCATTGATTTTTTGCTCTTTTAAATCAAGTTGTTCAATAAAGTCTTTAAGCAGTTTCCCTTTTTCGGTCACTTCAAAATATGGGCTAAGTTCTGCCTTTAATTCAGGTTTATACTCAAAAGGAAACTGTTCAGCATACTCTTCCACAAAAAAGTCAAAAGGGTTAATGGAAATTAAATCAGCAATCACTTCAACCTCAATTCCAAACTCTTTAACTTTTTCAGGAAAAACAACCCTTGCTAGATAATTTCCATAGCCATCTTGTTGCCAATTAATAAAATGATTTTCAGGCGTAATTTTCATTGAATAAGCATCAATGGGCGTTCGACTATGAGGAGCAGGACGTAGTCGTATGGTGTGTGGAGAGAGTGATATATATTTATCATATGTATAATGTGTTTTATGTGAAAGCACAACTTTTAATGCCATGAAAAATCCTTTTTTAGTTCAATATCTTTAAAATGCTAAATTATAACAGCTAAAGCTAGAATAATGGACTCTAAAATTGTATAAATATTAAGATATTAACCCAATTAACATGGACTCACCCAAACACCCACATCAAGGGTTGATTTTGCATCTCCTGCAAAAGAGCCTGAAATTGGTGGCACGGATTCTGCCAATCTTGCCACAGCCACAGGAATATGATCGGCACCCACGAGATTACCAATGGTTGGATCAAAGCCTTTCCAACCCGGTCCTGGGATATAGACCTCAGCCCAAGCGTGGGTAGAACCAATCTCTTCTACCATTAAAGGTGCATACAAATAACCACTCACAAAACGCGATGCCAATCCTAAACACTTAACAGCTTCCATAAAAAGCCACGCAAAATCACGACAAGAACCCGAACCCAATGCCAAAGTCTCTTGGGCTGTTTGTACCCCTGGCTCTTCTCTAATTTTGTAAGAGAGTGTGGTATAGATATGCTTGGTAAGCCGTTGCAACAAAGTATAAGTTTCCACTGATTCACTGCTTTTATAAAAACTGTAAATCCAATTGTTTAATACCACTCTGGTCTCTTCAAGGGGCAATGTCATATAGGGAAAAAGTGAAATTTGTTCAAACTCCTTATAACTAAAGGGATAGGCTATTGCATAATCAGCGACAATAAAATCTAAAGGAGACTCATTGAACTGTTGAATAAGCACTTCACTCTCAATTAAAAGTTGTTGGGTTTTTTGCGTAAAATTGGCAATCGCAACAGAATTCCCTTCCACATCTCGGTTCCAAAATATTTTTACCTTAGGGCTACTCTTTAAACTAAAAGATTCAATAATCAGCTCATAATCTTCTCTGGGGCGTAAAAGCAACTGATGTGTTCCCAAAGTGACTTCTTCTGAATAGTTATAATACGTGCGATGAATAATTTTATAGCGTTTCATACTTATCCTTAACTAACCTAAGTTTCAATAACTTTAATCTACATTATAGTCTAATTTTTTCGAATAATTGGCGAAGCTTGATGAAAATATACTCAATACTATGCCTTCTAATCATACGGATTGTTGTATAATAAAAAATACCTAAGTCTCAGCACTTATAACAAAGGATTTACCCCATGCAAAAACTCACCCAAGAAGGTCAAAACTTAGTCAATGACCTTTCTAATCGATATAATTTAAGTTCAGATGCTGTTATTCACATGATTGTTGCTGTCAATAATGGAGGAGGAACAATGGCTCAATTTAATTCTCCAGAGCTTGGTGGAGGAGGTCAATGGATGCGAGGGGGCATGACCATGGTAGGCGACATGTTTAACAATGGTCTTAAAAATACTGTTGACAACCTCTGTAATGAAATCTCCAATGCTTTGGCGAATACAACCATCTTTCCTGTGATTCCAGCAGGAACAAAAGGAAGCAATCAATGGTGGCCAACCAACCTTGGTACGCCTTTTAGCTCTGGCTCACAAAACAACATTCGTTACGCTGTATTTCCACAAAGATTGGCTGTTGAACTCAATGGAGAAACCACGGTTTATGATACACTTGACAATAATATTTCAGGGGTTTCACAACAACAAGGAGGCGACACTAGCCTTACTTTTAGTAGTCAATATGGAACAATTTTGGTATCAACGCTTCCTATTGTTTCAGGTGCTGGTATGCCTCCTGCTCCACAAAGCAATTTTGCTCAAACTATAGAAAATAATTTAAATAATGAAGAACCTCAAACTTCAATCAATACAGATATGAATACAGATGAATCAGCTAATAGCATCATAGATTTAATTCAAAAACTATCCCAACTACACGATGCAGGTGCATTAAGCAGTGATGAATTCAATACTAAAAAAAGTGAGTTACTAAGTAGACTATAGCACATGTGTAAAAAATATGACAATTTGACATATTTCTAGGTCAATCAACAGAAATCTACTAAAATAGTGATAATATTTTACAACTTAAGGATTATAAGGATGTCAGTTACTATGGATGCAAACAAACAAAAAGCTTTAGATATGGCGATGAAACAGATTGACAAAAATTTTGGTAAAGGTACGATTGTACGTTTAGGTGACAAGGTCATTGAACCCATTGCAGCCATTAGCACAGGGTCACTTGGCTTAGACATGGCACTGGGGATTGGTGGTGTTCCAGAAGGAAGAGTCATCGAAATTTATGGTCCTGAAAGTTCTGGTAAAACTACCTTAGCTTTACAAGTAACAGCTTCAGCCCAAGCTGATGGTAAAGTCTGTGCTTTTATTGATGCTGAACATGCTTTAGATGTACTCTATGCTAAAAACCTTGGAGTAGATGTAGAAAACCTTTTGGTTTCTCAACCAGACTTTGGAGAACAAGCACTTGATGTTCTTGAAACTTTGGCACGTTCAGGTGCTGTAGATTTAATTATTATTGACTCCGTAGCTGCCTTAACTCCAAAAGCAGAAATAGAAGGAGAAATGGGTGACATGCAAGTGGGGCTTCAAGCCCGTTTAATGTCTAAAGCACTTAGAAAAGTCACAGCTATTTTACATAAAACAAACACGACTGTTATTTTTATTAATCAACTTCGTATGAAAATTGGGATGATGGGTTATGGTTCGCCAGAAACCACCACAGGGGGAAATGCCCTTAAATTTTATGCTTCGGTTAGAATTGATGTAAGACGTATTGCTACGCTGAAACAAGGTGAAGCACAGATTGGTAACCGAGTTAAAGCCAAAGTCATCAAAAATAAAGTTGCCCCACCCTTTAGACAAGCAGAATTTGACATTATGTTTGGTGAAGGTATTTCCAAAGAAGGTGAATTGGTTGACTACGGTGTTAAACTGGACATCATTGACAAGTCTGGTGCTTGGTTCTCTTATGGTGAAGGAAAACTTGGACAGGGTAAAGAAAATGTTAAAGCCAAATTCAAAGAAGATACCAAACTTCGGGATGAAATCGAAGGTAAAATCAAAGAAGCACTGGGCATTACTAGCATGTTAACCATGGATCCAAAAGAGATTAAAGACAGTGAAGAGTAATAATAACTCTTCACAAGAAAAAATAATAATAATTAACTTAAATTAAAAAATTGATTAAATAATTTACAAAAGCATCTCTTTAAGTTGCTTTTCCCCTCAAACTCCTTGAATATTAAGTGTAAAAACTTAGAATGAAATACTTAGATATGTTTTTTTAGGGAGTTCTAACTATGTTAAAAAAAATCACTTTTATCGTCTCAATACTACTATTTACAGCATGTTCTTCAATGGTTCATAAAAAATCTATTTCGCTTTCAAATCATGCAACCTATGCCATTGCCTCTTTTTCGAACTATACCCAAACACCTATGGCTGGACTACGTGCTGCGAGTATTGTAGAGTCCGTACTGTCAGAACAAAACATTGTCATTCACTCACTGATTGATGGTGCTGAGGATATTAACTTAAAAAAAAGTAAACAAGAACTCTTTCGTATTCAAAAAGAAGAAGCAAAGAAAATGAAAGCCAACTACCTCATAACAGGAAGTGTTCAAGAGTGGCAATACAAAACAGGCATAGATGCTGAACCTGTGGTAAGTTACACCATTAAAGTGATTGACCTGAACAATAATACCATTCTGTTTAATGGTGTGGGAGCAAAAAGTGCTTGGGGACATAAGTCTATTGGGGTAGTCGCCCAAGAGATTGCTAAAAAACTCATTCCTAAATTTATCAATTAATATTATGACCCTTAAAAAACAGTCCCCTCTTCTTCAAGCATTTGAAGTAATTCTTTTTACACTACTGATAGGAAGTGTTGGTTATTATATTGATAGTTCTGACCCTCTTTTAGTTCATTCAACTTTTTCATTCATGATTTTATGGCTTGCTATTGTAACACTTTTTTATGGACTACATATGGGGCTTGTTATGTGGATAAGCTTTGCCATTATGAGCTTTATCTCTTATCATAATGATGATTTTTTTACCTCTATCTTACTTGAAAATCTTTTTTTTGTTTTTCTCTTTGGACTCTTTTTTTCAAATTTACATGATGAGATGGACAAATATAAAATCAAAAATAAATACTTACAGCTTAGACTCAAAGAACTCACCAATGCTTTTTTTACCCTAAAAATCTCTCATGACAAACTGGAATCTATTTACATTATTCAACCTGCTTCTTTTCGTTTTGTTATCGCTGAAATTTTAGAAGGTTCTAAGCACAATACCCCTGAAGAGAGTGCCAAGAATACCCTTAAAGTTCTCAAAAAATTCTTTTCAGCAAATGCTGCCATGATTTTTCACGTTAAAAGAGACAAGCTTCAAAACTGTTTTGCCTCTGTGGGTGAAATAGATACAGATATTAACAACAATGACAAACTTATTGAAGAGGTATTACTTCAAAAAAAAGCCATCTATCTTAGTGATTTGGAAGAGAAGTCACAAACTTCTTACATTTATGCTGTTCCTTTTTTAGACAAACGCAATACCATTGTTGCCATACTTATTGTCAAAGAGATTCCTTTTCTTTACTACAATCAAGACACCTTACTTAAAATCAATGTGGTATTTAACTACATCTGGACAGAATATAAAAAACGTGATTCTCTTGATAAAATCAGAAAGCAAGAGAATCATGTAAAAAATCTAAGCCATACCCAACATGAACGCCAAGACATCGTAGACTTTAAACTCGAAGTGATTCGACTCACTAATATTTTAAAAGACTATAACATTGACAGCCGTGTTTATTCCGTCTACACTAAAAGTCAGTACTTAGACAAAGAGATAGAAGATTTTCTTTATGAAAACGAACTTTTTGAAGTCTTAGACCAATACGTTTCCATCAAATGTGGAAAGCAGTACATTCACTTAGTCCTTTTTCCATTTATTTCTAGTGCTGGTATACATAACAAACTCAAAGATGTTGACAAAGCCTTAGACAACATAGAGAGTCAATTAAGAGTTAACATGCTTGAAGAGGGATTACAGGCACATCTTAGTCAAAAAAACTATGAAGGTCTACGTAAAAAACATATCTCTGTTAAAAGTTTTAATAACCTATTGAAGGAGTATGCTTGTGAATGAATTAATCAATCTTGAAACCATGAATTATATTCTAATGCAACCAAACTCCACGGAACTCATTCTTCTATTTGTTTTTATTGAAGTTGTTTTTTGGCTAATTCTCTCTTTTCTATTAATTCAATTTTTACCCAAGAAATATCTTCCTTATAAGCGAGAGATTTTTCTTTTTTTTGTGGTTTTAAACATTGGTCTACTCTTTATTGGGGTACTCTTAACCATTATTATGATGCTATTTGGTCTCTCTTGGGCAACCCACCGTTTGAGCCGTCCAAACTATGAAACGGTACATTTTGAAGAACAAGTAGCTGAGTTTCCCATTGTCTACAGTCAATTTCAAGAAGGACTGTTAATTATGGAGGGGCATCAACAAGACTCTCTTTCGAGCGATGAAAAAATTAAATCGCTTAAAATATTGTATGAAAACAATACCCAGGGTAATATTGCCAGAATCAAACGCTTTCTCTCAGATAATTCAGATGAAACTCGACTGTATGCTTTTGCACTTATCTCGTCCTTTGAAAAAAACCTCAATGAGCGACTCAAAAGTTTACAAAATCAAATCGAAGAGAGTAGAGATCAACATGAACTTGAGAAGTTAAATTTTACTTTAGCCCAAACCTATTGGCAATTCATTTTTCATGGTGTTGCTGACAATCAACTAAGTGGATTTTACACGCAAAAAATAGCCAAGATATTAAAAGAGAGTCAACACAATCCTTCCTCTTTTGTTCTCTTAGGAAAAATTCACCTTTTTAACAAAGAACTTGAACTGGCAGAAAATGCATTTCTTCAAGCGATTAAACTGGGTATTCCCAAATTATCGCTTTATACTTTTTTAGCTGAAATTAAATATGGACAAAAAAAATATGATGAGATTTCGCAGTATATTGTGGAAGATGAATTTAATATTGATTTACGACTCAAACCTTTGGTACAAATGTGGAGTCATCCATGAAAGTTATACATGATACAGGTGAACCTGATATTCTCATTCCTTCTGAAGGAACGTATCCTTATGTACGAGGAGGGGTAAGCTCATGGATAGCCCAACTTATGGCTGGATTACCTCAATACAAATTTGGCATTGTGTTTATTGGCAGTAAACGTGAAGAGTATTCCCCTAAACCCCTTTTTCCTTTTCCTGACAACTTAGTCTATGTCATAGAAACTTTTATGTTTGATGAAGAGGAAAAACCTCCCATCAATGCTATCAATGGAAATCCAGAAAATTTTGAAAAGATAGAAAAGCTCTACCAATGGTTTAGAAGCAATAAAAATAAAAATGCTTTTCCAGAAGAGATTAAAAGCTTAGATTTTTACCTTAAAAAAGTGACAGAATTAGAGTTTTTATTTAGTCGTGAAGCATGGTACTTTATCTCTAATAAAAACAGTTTAAATTGTAGTGAAATACCTTTTTTAGACTATTTTTGGACGGTTAGAAGTATTCATATCCCTATTTGGAAAATAGCCAAACTGGCTAATATTGTTAAACATAAAGGTCGTGTTCTTCATGCCCCTTCCACAGGATATGCTGGTTTTTTAGCCACTATTATTGCCCATGATATGGGCAAACCTTTTATTTTAACCGAACATGGTATCTACACCAAAGAGCGAAAAATTGACCTCATCTCCTCTTCATTGAGCTATTATAAAAAACTCAATCTTTTTAGAGAATCAGCTGAAGATAACTACATCCAAAGCATGTGGGTACGCTTTTTTGAAGGCATTGGTAAAATGAGTTATGAAAAAGCCAATCCCATACTCTCACTTTTTGGGGTTGCTAAAGAGACACAGATAGCCTATGGAGCAGATGCCAATTTATGTACGGTGATACCCAATGGGGTAGATGTGCATAAACTAGGAGCTACGCTTAAAAACCGTCCTAAAGGAGTGCCAAAAGTCATTACGCTGATTGGTCGTGTCGTCTCTATTAAAGATATTAAAACCTTTATCCGTGCCATTAGAATCACAGCCCAAACCATTCCTGATGTTGAAGCATGGGTCGTGGGTCCTGATGATGAAGAGAAAACTTATGCCCAAGAGTGTCGAGATTTAATAGAGGTCATTGATGTGGAAAAACATATTAAATTTTTAGGTTTCCAAAATATTACAGATATTTTACCAAAAAGTGGGGTATTAACCCTCACCTCCATTAGTGAAGGAATGCCCTTGGTTATCTTAGAAGGATTTGCAGCTGGTGTACCCTGTGTGGCTACGGATGTAGGTTCGTGTAAAGAGTTAATTTATGGAGGAGAAGACCCAGCTGATAAAGCCCTTGGTTCAGCTGGATCTGTTTGTCAAATTGCCAATGTGGAAGAGTTAGCGAAGGGCTATATCGAACTGCTTAGTAATGAAGAGCGTTGGCTGGAAGCCCAAGCCGTTGCCATTAAACGGGTTAATACTTTCTATACCCAAGAGCTATTTTTAAACAATTACCAAAAAATCTATGATGATACTTTTGATACACTGGAGAAATCATGGCAGGAATAGGCTTTGAACTCAAACAAATTTTAAAAGAGAAATCTTTAGTCTCTGTTTTTAAAACGTTTGGTTATTCAGCTGTTTTAAGCTCTGGACCTTGGGTTATCTCCATGATTATTATTTTGGGAATTGGTCTTTCAAATATCTATCTGTATCATACCCAAGACCCCACTCAAACCATGCTAAAAGCTTCGGTTACCTATGTTTCTGCTTTGGCATTAAGTTCTGTGTATACTGGTTTTTTTCAACTCCCTTTTACGCGTTTTGTCGCTGATAGAATCTATGAACGACGGCACTATCTTATTTTGCCCAACTTTATAGGTACGATTATTCTAACCATTGCTGGAGGGTTTTTAATTGCCTTACCTTTAGGTATCTTTCTTTTTGATAGCCAATCTAATCTTTTTGTCTTACTCTACACCACCATGTTTATTGTGCTTTCTTGTGTATGGGTGGCGAATATTTTGGCTGCAAGTCTAAAGCTTTATAAACAAGTGATTATTTTCTATTTACTAGGTTATGCTTTGGTCTATCTCTGTGCTTATCTACTTAGAGATTATGGACTTGAAGGTTTACTTATCTCTTTTATTCTTGGAAATTCGCTACTTTTTATTTTACTGTTTTTAGGTATTATCTACTACTATCCTTCTTACAATAAAGAGAACCAACACTTTATTCGTTTTGATGTTTTTGCCCAAACTTTTGGAAAATTTTATTGGAAACTAGGCTTTTCAGGGATGTTTTATAACATTGCCATTTGGATTGATAAAGTACTGTTTTGGTTTTCACCCATTGTGGGGTACATGGTGATTGATAAACTTCATGCCTCTATGGTCTATGATTTTCCTATCTTTTTAGCCTATCTTTCCATTATTCCTGGTATGGCAATTTTCTTTTTTAGACTCGAAGTAGACTTTGCGAGTTCTTATGAAAAGTTTTACCGTGCCATTAATAAACACGGTACACTCAAACAGATTAAATACCATAAAGAAGGGATGATTAGAGCTGTGACCAAAAGTATTCATGAGATACTCTTTGTGCAAGGGATGTTCAATATTTTACTCTTTTTAAGTGCTGAAAAACTCTTTGAGATTTTCGCCTTACCCAAACTTTATCTGCCTCTTTTTTATGTGGATGTTATTGGGGTGCAACTGCAATTAGGGTTTATGTCTATTTTAGCCTATCTCTATTATTTAGACCGACAAAAAGAGGCCTTGCTTTATACCCTTGCCTTTGTTTTACTCAATGCTTTACTTACATGGATAAGCATTCAGTTGGGCCCTTACTTTTACGGTTATGGTTATTCGGTCACACTACTTATTTTGTTTGTAGCCAGTATTCAAACACTAAACAATATTTTACAGGAGTTAGATTATAAAACCTTTATGTTGCAATAAAATAGTATTACTTTTATTGATGCTATTTTCAGAACTGTTCGCACAAACACCCTCAAATGAACGTTATGCTTTTATTTACAGTAAAAGTATTGATGATAGATTTATCAATTTTTATGACAAAGTGGTCGTTGAAGCTGATGCCATTGACAATATCTACGCCTTGCGTTATCCTGAAAAAATGGTTGCCTATGTAAGCGTGGGAGAGATTGAGCCTTGGCGAAAAACCAAAACAACGTACCAAAAATCATGGGTGATTTCCAAAAATAAAACTTGGAACTCTTTAATTGCTGACCTAAATAATGATGCCTATCAAGCTTTTATCTTTGAACGTATTGCTAAGCTTTATAAAATGGGTTATCGTCATTTTTTTTTGGATACCATGGATGCCTATCATGTAACAGCAGAAGATAAAAAAGTATTTCAAAGCCAACAAACAGCCCTCATCTCGTTTATTAAAAAATTGCATCAAAAATATCCTCGTTCAAAAATTATTGTAAACCGTGGTTTTGAACTTTTAGACCATATTCATCAAGATATTCATGCTGTGGTTGCCGAAAGTCTGATTGGGCGTTATCAGCATGAAACAAAAAGCTACACAAAAGTACCTAAAAATGATCATCAGTGGCTGCTTAACAACTTTAGAAAAGCACAAGCACATGGCTTAACGGCTATTTCTATAGAATATACAAACAAGTCTAGCAAAACCCGTTTAGAGATGGCAAAAAAAGTAAAAGCTTTGGGCATTACGCCTTATGTAACCGATGGCTTATTACAAGAGCAAGGAGAGTGCGAAGTAGAACGCATTCGTCGCGATGTGCTAATTTTGATTAACCAATCAAATTTTAAAGAAAAAAACCCCATCTACTCCAATGCTCACCTTTCACTCTCCTTGCCCATTGAACATTATGGTTATGTGCCTATTTTATATGACATTTCAACCAAAGAACTTCCTAAGCGTATTGAAGATAAATACCATTCGATCATTGTTTGGGTGGGAGGTGAAACAAAAAACAATGCAAAACTCTATGAATGGGCAATAAAAGCCAAAGAAAAAAAGATAAAAGTTCTCTTTTTAGACAGCTTTGCTTATCTTGGAGGGAATGAACAACTTAAAGCATTTGGTATCAACAAAGAAGAAAATAAAAACCAACTCGTCAACCCAATACACGTTCACTATGACCCTAGCTATGAACCTTATGAGATTCCCTATAAAGGCAACTATTTTGCAGAACTTTTTAATGTCAAAGAGGCTAAAAAAGTGATTCACCTCAATTATCAAAATCAACAAACCTCCACCCCCATTGCCATTACTTCTTGGGGAGGTTATGCACTCTACAGCTCTTTTTTAATTAGTATTGACAATGTGAGTCATTGGACAATCAACCCTTTCCAATTTATTAAAGAAGCCCTTAATTTTGATGAAATTCCTATGCCTGACCCCACCACTGAAGCAGGTAGACGAATTTTATTTACGCACATTGACGGCGATGGTTTTGTAGAGTTTGTGCGAATGCAAAAAGACACTTTGTCTATGGAGTACCTCATTGAAAACATCTATAAAAAGTATCAAATTCCTCACACCATTTCACTCATTCAAGGAGAGATGCAACATCTTTTTCCAAAACTCACTTCGCGTATGGAAAACGTGGCACGAGAACTTTACCAAATACCTTGGATTGAACCAGCTTCGCATACCCTCTCACACCCTTTTTTTTGGGCAAAGTTAGTACACCCCAAACAACACACCTCAACTAAACTAGGAAAACACTATCATCTACCCATTAAGAACTACCGTTTTTCTTTAAAAAGGGAGACTGTTGAATCGGTAAATTATGTCTTAAGCCTTGCACCAAAATCCAAACAAAAAGAGCGTATTTTATTTTGGTCAGGAGATTGTCAACCTCCTAAAAAAGTACTGGAATATGTGGAAAAAAATGGCATTATCACCCTCAATGGTGGAGATACAACTGTTCAGAAAAAAAATCCAACCATCAATTATATTGCTCCTTTTGGGTTACAACATGATGAATATTGGCAAATCTACACAGGTCAACAAAATGAAAATGTCTATACCAACAATTGGTTAGGGCCTTTTTGGGGTTATCGCAATGTCATCGAAACTTTTGAAATGACCAATAAACCTTATCGTATTAAACCCATCAATATCTATTATCACCTTTATATTGCTTCCAAACAGGCTTCATTTAATTCACTTAAAGAGGTCTACACATGGGCTGTTAAACAAAAAACTTCTAAGCTTTATGCTTCTCAATACATTAAAAAAGGACAAGATTTTTACCGAACAGCCTTAGGCAAAACAGATCATGGTTTTGAAATTAAAAACCAAGGTTTTTTAAGAACCTTGCGTTTTGATAAAAAAATTAATGTTGATATTGCTCATAGCAAAGGCGTTGCTGGACATAATTTTGATAACAATGCTAGTTATATTACTCTTGATAGTAGTGGAAAATATGAGCTAATCTTAAATAAAAACAAACGTTCACCTCAACTAATTGATAGTAATGGCTGGGTTGATAGCATTTCAACTAAGCAACAAAGATATGCTTTTAAACTCAAAGCCAATGTACCTTTAGAAGCCAATTTTTATCTTCCAAAAAATTGTCGTTATTTACCCAATAAAAAATTTAAGCTTAAAAAGTCCCAGCAAACCTTAGCTCTTTCAAGTTTAACAGCACAAGGAGGGACGATTGTATTCCTCTGTCAATAATCATGAAAAGTACAAATCGATTCTTTCTTTAAAAGAAGTTGCAGGGATTATTATTGTTTTCTCCTTTATGCTTTATTTACTTTTTCCCAAAGGTAATATTGAAGATTTTTTATCCTCACAGGGAGACCATGCCAATCTCTCTATTAATTATTTACAAAACATGATTCTTTATCATCCCAAAAACATTGATTTAAAAATGATTTTGATGGAAAAATACACACAAACAGGTCAAAACCAAGAAGCCCTTGCAATCAATCAAGCACTCATTGCTAATACTCAAAATAAAAAACTCCTAACACAACTACGTAAAGTAGAATATCTGCTTGAAAAAGCACTCTATTTTGAAAAGCCAAATACGCAAAAACTAATTAAACTTAAAAAAAGACTTCTTGATTATTATGAGTATAGCCAAGAGAATAGAGACTATCTTTTCTTTTTTGCTGAATCTTCCAATATTGATTATGGCTATTTAAAATATGATGCTTTAGTCCACTATATGGAGGAGCATCCAGAAGTAGTTGATTATGGACTTGAAAAAATGGCTTTTGATCTTGCCAATAAATTAAACTATCAAGAAGCCTCTCTTACTTATCTTGAAAAACTCATTAAATATCCAGAACTTAATAAAGAGCTAAGTGAGTATCTTGTCTATTCTCTTTTTGAACGTAATCAATTTACCAAAGCCAGAAAAATAACCACCAAACTCTTTTTACAAAGCCAAACCGATGATGAACGCACCAAATTTTTTCACTTGGCACTTTACACCTTAGCCCAAGATAAGACAAAAACACCGACCGATATTAGTAAGCTTATTCAAGATTATGCCAATTTAAAAGATTTGTTAGCACCTGATATTGTTATTATTCTCAATACACTTATAGAATTGGGAAAAAGTAAAGAAGCTGCTACCTTTGCAATTAATATGTTCTATAGCAACCCTGAAAGTTTTGATGAAACAGGCATTGACATGGCGATTCAAAGTTTACTTTGGAATGCTAAACTCGAACATGCCAGAGCCTTCAGCTTTTTTGCTGAAGGAAAATTTGAAAAACAAAAATACCTTGATAAAACCATTCAAATTAGTACGTGGTTGGGTGAAAATGACGCCGTTACAGCTTTAAATGAACAAGGCTATTACAAATACAACTCTAAAATTTATGAAATGTATTTTCTCAACAATAAAGATTTAGATGCAAACTACAAACTGCTTGGAGAAATTTACAAAAAGAAAGTAAGACAAAAGGCCTATAAATTTATTGAAAATATGGCAATGTACTACGAACATACAGGAGAAATCCCCAAAGCAGAAGCCTACTTTACCAAGCTTTACCAAACAAGTAAACAAAAAACAGCAGCCTACCATGCCATTGCATTTTCTTATAAAAACAGCCATTTTGAAAAAGGTCTAAAACTTTATAAAGCTTACCAATCAAAATATGGTATCGACCCCATACTTCAAGACCTTTCCATCAAAAGGCTTTTGGCACTTAAACGTTTTGACGAAGCCTATGCCCTGACCAAAGCGACTGAAAAAAAGAATTTTTTAAATAACAAACAACGCTTTACTGATTTAGCATGGCTGGAAAAAGATTATGTTTATCTTTATCAAAAATTTTGGGACTTTGAAGCCAAAAATCAATTGAATGCGACAAACTATGAACATTTTCTTCTTTTAGAAAAATCTTTAAATTATAGTAATAAAATAGAGTATTTATACCAACAAGCATGGAAAAAAACCCATAATGGTTACTATCTAAGTAGTTTAATGTACAAACTACTTGAAAAGAAAAAATTCGATGAATTTCAAAGGAAATTAAACGGCTTAACACAAAAAGAAAACACTGTTTTAGAGCATAATATTGAATTTCAAACCTTACTCGCACAATATTACATACAACAATCCAATATCTCTTTAGCACTCAAAAGTTATGAGAAGATATTTAAACTAGCACCCAATAAAATTAGCAGTCACCAATCTTATCTTTGGCTTTTACTCGATAATCAAGCAAAAAATCCTAAGTTAAGTAAAAAGCTTAGGTTGCATTTAAAGCATCTCAAACGAAACCCTAAACTGCGTGAGCAATTGGGCATGGTCGCTGTGGTAGCTGCTATGAGTTCCCAAAAATACAGTTTAGCAAAAAAGTGGATTAGTAAGCTTTTAGAAAAAAATCCTCATCATCAAGAGTACATTAGTTTAAACAATGACATCGAAACCATGGAACGAAATAAACGCTATGAAACTCATAATAAAATGCTCCATCCCCAGCACCTAAAAAGACAAATAAATATCAACAAAAAACACTTAGGATTGGCATTGAACGTAACCGAAACAGACTTCTCTTACCAATGGAAGCTTTACCAAAATATCAAATCTAAGATAATGCTCAAACATTATGAATATAAAAATGCAAAAGGAATAAGTGCCGAGCAAACAGCCTTTGAAATTGCTCTTAAAAATTCTAACCAAAGCTTTCTTTGGGACTTTAGCCTAACACAGACAGAAGCAAAAAAAGATTTTACCTCTGCGTCGTTAAATTTAGGTTACAGAACACATAACTTCAATGTTAGCCTCGATACCAAATACCAAAATAAAACTACCCTTACCCCAAAACTTGAACAAAATGCTTTAGAAAATGCCTTAGCATTGAATGTTCAAGCCTACATTAATCAACGTACTTCATTCTCTTTTACAGCCCAAAAAAGTGAATTTGAAACCCTCCATGGCTTAAATGCAGGAGAGGCAAAAAGAGTCCAACTCAATGCCAACTATATTTTACGCTCTGGTTATCCTGATATTACATTTAACAGCTATCTTAACCACAATCAGTTCTCTAAAAATATTTCACAAGATTTCTCAGAGTTTGGTCTTGCGAGTAGTGTTGGAACAGCCCGTCAACAGACCTTAAACTCCTCTTGGAAACCTTTTGGTACGGTAGCCTTAGCCATCAATGATGACAAAAACCTTGGTGGGTCATTGACATTAGGGGTTTCTAAAATGCTCACAGGTGATGACTCTTTGGATGTGCTTTTGGACTACTACAACGGCATAGGCGTGATTAGTGAACCCATTTATGGGCTGAATGTTAAGTATCGATTCTAAGTACTCTTTTCTCTATGGGAGAATATGCTAACATTTCATATTAATTTTACTAAAGGTAAACAATGATTTTTATTGATGATGTTAGAGCAAATGAAGTAATGGACAGTAGAGGAAACCCTACCGTTCAAGCAACGGTTAGTTTAAGTGATGGTACAGTAGCCTCTGCCATCGTTCCAAGTGGAGCAAGTACAGGTAAAAGAGAAGCCCTTGAACTTCGTGATGGAGGAGACCGTTACATGGGTAAAGGTGTACTTCAAGCTTGTGAAAATGTAAACGAAAAAATCTCTGAAGCACTTCTTGGTCTCTCTCCTTATAACCAAGCAGAAGTGGACATCACCATGAAATCATTGGATGGCACAGAAAATTATGGAGAGCTTGGAGCCAATGCTGTTTTAGGTGTCTCTATGGCTGTTGCACGTGCTGCTGCTGCATCAATGAACATGCCTCTTTACCGTTACTTAGGTGGGGCAAATGCTGTTACTTTACCTGTTCCAATGTTTAACATCATCAATGGGGGAGAACATGCAAATAACTCTGTAGACTTTCAAGAATACATGATTGTTCCTCATGGTTTTGAGACTTTTTCAAGAGGTCTTCAAGCTGTCGCTGAAATTTACCAACACCTTAAAAAAATTATTGATGGTATGGGTGAAAGTACTGCTGTTGGGGATGAGGGTGGATTTGCTCCAAACCTTAAATCTAATGAAGAGCCTCTTCAAGTCATTATCCAAGCCATTGAAGCTGCTGGTTATAAGGCTGGTGAAGAGATTGGTCTGGCACTGGACGTTGCTGCTTCTGAGCTTAGAAATGAAGAAGGACTCTATGTTCTAAAATCAGAAAACAGAAGCCTAACTTCAGCTGAAATGGTAGCTTACTACGCTGACCTTTGTGCTAAATACCCAATTGTGTCAATCGAAGATGGTTTAGATGAAGATGACTGGGATGGTTGGAAAATTCTTACAGATGAGTTAGCTGATAAAACACAACTGGTTGGAGATGATTTATTTGTAACCAATGTCTCTATTTTGGCCCAAGGAATTGAAAAAGAGATTGCCAACTCAATTTTGATTAAACCAAACCAAATTGGTACGGTTTCTGAAACAATGCAAACTATTAGACTGGCACAAAGAAATGGTTACACCTGTGTAATGTCTCACCGTTCTGGTGAAAGTGAAGACACCTTCATTGCAGACTTTGCAGTAGCCATGAACACAGGTCAGATTAAAACAGGTTCAACAGCACGAAGTGATAGAATCGCTAAATACAACCGTCTTTTAGAGATTGAAAGAGAGTTAGGACAATTTGAATACCTTGGAGCTTCTATCTTTAACTAAATGAAAATTGCATTTGAAGAAGATATTAAACCCATTATTGTAAAGCTCGAAGAAATTCTTGGGCTTTCATTTAAGGTCTTTCTTAGTACAGCACTAATTGTTATGGCATTAGGTATCTACATTGCCAACCTCCTCTTTGGGAATCATTCTTTACAAGTTTTAGAAGAACTTAAACAAGAAGAAAAAACCCTCACACAAGAAATAGAAACCCTAAAAAACAACAATGCAAAGCTTCATAAAGAATATCTTGAATGGATGGATGCACAATAAGGTAAATTTTGGTTAAAGCACAACTAAAGCCATTCTCACATGATGATTTCCCTAAAACATAAAAGAAAAAAAGTAGAATTATATAAAAAAAGAGAAGAAATCAAAGAGGCAGCGACCTACATTCCCAATCCAGACAGGATAAGTATTATCGGCGATGGGAGGCTTGACTTCTGGGTTCGGAATGGAGCCAGGTATAACCCTCCCTCTAGGCCCACCTCTAAGAAAGGAAAAATCAAGTTATTCAGATGAATAATTGTTCTTTACTTTCTTAGCTAGTGTAAGCTTTGAGATTCTTATGCGTATTGAAGTAGATCCTAAGTTAGGAATCAATACTGGTATGTTAATACATAACATGGTTAAGAGTCTATCGTAATGGTTTAATTGCTAATTTGGATTATATGCTTTTACGCTTCAAATAACTTAACTTATTAGGTTTACACTTAATAAGGTAGTGACTTTGAAAGATAATGTAAAAAACAAACGATCTATTAGTACTGGTCAGCTAAATGACTTACATCACTTACACACCCAGCCTATCAACCACGTAGTCTTCGTGGGATCTTCAGGGATGATTAATCTTGGAGTTGGCTTCCCGCT
>CACVAX010000035.1 GCA_902727935.1 uncultured Sulfurovum sp.
TCATTGCTAATATCTAACTGTATTCGTTGTGTTGTCATGATGGGTTTCCTTATGCTTAATTGGTTTTAATTATAACATAAGAGGACTTTATCACCTATAACCCTTTCAAAGCCAACAACAACTCAGAGAAAACACTAGCTCTGGCTTTCTTATCATTATCAGTCATCATATAAATCACTTCACTAAGCTTTTTAGGAACGTTAGGGTTTAAGCTTGTAACTTCATCACGGGTAATTTTACGTGCTTGGACTAAGACAGGCTCAAAGTCTTTAACAGCCACATAACGTTTTTCATTGGTAAGCAATTTAAAAAGTTTAAGCCCAAAATCAAAGATTTCTAAATTTTCTTTTTTATAAGTTTTAGGTTCTTCTGCCAATTTAAAACGAATGTCTAAGTCCAGTTTATCATTTAAAATATAGTTAATTTTTGTAAAAAAGCTTAGGGCTTGGTAGGAGTAGTTTCTAGCGAAGTATCGGCTTTCAAAAGTCTCAAATGTTTCACCTCGTTCTTTGAATTCAGCATAGACTTCTAAAAGGTATTTAATATGATATTTGGCTTCAGTAATGGGCAGGGTTTTATGTAGTAGCTTCGCTTCTGTGGCTGTTCGTGTGATTTTCCCACCCATGAAGATGTGAACACCATCTACTTTGTTGCCTTCAGCATCTTTTGCTTTACAGCCTTCTAATCCAATGTCAGCTATGCCATGGACACCACAACCTTTTGGACAGGCTGACCAGTTCATACGTACCACACCACTCTCTATGCCAACTTCAGATTTTAAAAAGTTTGCCATTGCTATGGCATCAGGTTTGTTGGGGATGACCCCAAAAGAACAGGTTTTTGTTCCTGCACAAGCTATCATATCATTGAAGTAGATGTTGTTGTATTGAGCATATTTTTTGTAAATGTTACTTGACTCAAAATTTTCCAGGGCTGACTTGTTAATGTTAACAACATAAATATTTTGATCATAAGTTAAGCGTAAGTCACCTGAACCAAAACTTTTGGCACTCTCTGCGAGTTGAATAAGGTCAGTTCCTGAGAAGATTCCTGAAGGAATAATGACTTTATGGGCATATTGTCCATTACGTTGTAGTACTTTGTTTGCTCCAAGAGCGATGTTCTGTGATTGTACTAAAGTTTGTCCAGCTGTGTTAAACTCTTGGTTCGCACGTTTTTTAACTTCGTCTACGAGTGCTGTCATGCCAACATCTTTTAGTAAGAAGTAGAGACGGTTCTTGTTACGGTTGTCACGGTAACCAAAAGTTTTAAAGGTTTCTAAAAGGGCTAAGTAGAAGCTTGGAACTTCGTCTACACTTACAAAAACATTGGCATCTTGTGCTTGTATACCAACTCTTGCACCTAAGTAGACATTAAATCCAAATTCTCCCTCTTTATTGGCTAAGACAAAACAACAGTCATGTCCAAAGATATTACAAGCGTTTGACATGGAACCTAAAATTCCCGTGTTGAATTTACGAGGTAAGACAGAAATCCATTCAGGGTTTTCTATGACCAAGCTTTGTAGTTCTTTAACAATAGGACTCACATCTATAATGTTGTCAAAAGCCAAACCCTCTAAAGGGTCTGCAACAGTATTTCTAGGGTTATCTACACCTGTTTGAAAAGTTGAGATGCCTACTTCATTTAGTTCTTCTAAAACAGTAGCAATGTCTTCAATTTGTAGGTAACGTAGCTCTATTTGCATACGTGTGGTAAGGTCGATGTAGTCATCTCCATATTTTTTGGCTACTTCCCCTATGCGTATGGCTTGTTCATTATTCAGCTGACCAATGGGAATACGAACCCTAAGCATAAAGTCTTCTTTTTTGTCAAAAAGTCCAAAACATTTTAGAAAGTAAGCAGAATCTTCTTTGGCTAAACCTTCATAGCCTGCAGCTGAAATTTCTTGAAGTTTTGAATGTACATCCATTGGTAATTTGAGAATCTTAGTAGCTTCTACTTTATTTTGTTTCTTGTTTCGGTTATTAAATGCTGTTTCTAAAATGCTCATAGGAGACCTTTAATAGATGGATTTTTTTAATGAGCCATTATAATGGAATAACAAGTGTAAGGTTTAAAAAATATGTATAATAATTAGACATTAGCTCTTCTATATGATTTAATTATATTCAAATATAAAAAATATTTTGATTAAAAATTAAACAAAAAAAAGATTAATAAATATCTAATAGATGTTATTATTCTCATAATTAAAACAAATAGGAGTTAGTATGGCAGGATTTAAAGCACTAAAAGGACAAGGGAATGGCATGACCTTGTTTATGGCTTTTCTTTACTTTGACATGAGTTTCATGGTCTGGACAATGTTAGGTCCATTGAGTACAGAGATTTCAGAAGCCTTGGCGTTAACTGGACATATTATGACAGCTGGAGAAAAAGCGACCTTGCTGTCACTTCCAATTTTGTCAGGAGCGATTCTAAGAATTTTATTAGGATTTGGGGTTGATAAGTTTGGACCAAAGAAAACAGCATTGGTTTCACAATTAGTAGTTATTGGTGCGTTGTTAATGGCGTACACTTTAGGGAGCACCATTACCTATAATCAACTTCTTATTGTTGCCCTTGGACTTGGATTCGCTGGAGCTTCATTTGCTGTGGCACTTCCACAGGCTGGTCAATGGTATCCACCAAAACTTCAGGGAGTCGTTCTTGGTATTGCTGGTGCTGGTAATATTGGGGTTGTTATTGATTTTCTTTTTGCACCAAAAATTGCTGAAATTTGGGGTTGGGAAGCTGTATTTTTAGTGGGTGCTGTTATGGCAATCATTACTTTTGTAGCATATCTTTTCTTAGCACAAGATGCTCCTTCATCGGTTTACACAGCACGTCCTAAAAAGTTAAAAGATTATGGAAAGCTCCTAAAAGACAAAGATACATGGTGGTTCAACCTTTTCTATGCCATTAGTTTTGGTGGATTTGTTGGATTTGCAGGATACATGAAAGTTTATTTGATGAACACCTACAGTGTCGACATGGAAGCTTTTGGACTGGAGGTTTTAGATGAGTCGAATGTTAAAGTTGTTGCTGGTTACTTTGGGGCATTGTGTATTTTTGCAGGGGCTGTTTTACGACCAATAGGTGGAACGGTAGCTGATAGAATCGGGGGAATTAAAGCACTTTATTTCTTTTATGGAACCGTTGCGCTTTTAGCAATTGTTATAGCAACCATTGATTTACCATTTTTTGTGGCTATTTTTGTTCTTTTCCTTATCATGGCAAACCTTGGTATGGCAAACGGTGCTGTGTTCCAATTGGTTCCTCAACGTTTTGGTAAAGACATTGGTATTATGACAGGAATTGTTGGTGCAGCTGGGGGTCTTGGTGGTACAGCGCTAATTCAGACACTGGGTTGGTCAAAAGGTACTTTTGATGGATACACAGCAGGATTCTTAATCTTTGCAACTGTTGTTATTGTTGCTTTAGCTGGTCTTTCAAAAGTTAAAACACGATGGAGAACTACTTGGGGCGTTCAAGCTGGTGGACGAATCTAATAGGATTTGTTTTTTTCTAACTGTTGTTTCTAACTAAGGTAAAGCTTTTACCTTAGTTTTTTGTTAATTTTTATCTCTTTCTACATCTTACATTTCCCATTTTAAATCTTTCTTTATTAATTTTTTTTGAACGCTTCATTAAAGCAGAAGTTCTAGAGATAATCTATAGTAATGAAAATATATTTTGTTAATTAATTATACATAAGTTTAAAATATATTGTATATTATTTATACAAATAATATGTATAATTTTGTATAAATAATATTATAATGATTTTAGTAAAACATTTGATTATAAAACAAGGAGAAAAGAATGTTGAAAAAAGTTTTAAGCATAAGTGTTGCTGTTTCAGTATTGACAAGCATTGCATTGGCAAAACCAGAGAAGACAGATTTGAAAATTGGGTTCATTGCTTTGACGGATTGTGCACCATTAGTAATTGCAAAAGAGAAGGGTTTCTTTAAGAAGCACGGACTAAATGTACACGTTGCCAAAGAGGGTGGTGGTTGGCCAGGAATTCAACAAAAAGTAATTTCTGGAGAGTATGACTTTTCACATGCTTTGGCTGGTATGCCAATTGCTGCAACTTTAGGGATTAATGGGGATGCACATTTACAAGCACTTTTATCATTAGATTTTAATGGTAACGCCATTACTTATGGTAATGACATTATTAAAGAGATGGAAAAGCATGGTCTTGACAAAACACAACGACCTGTTTCTGCTGACAGTTTAAAGA
>CACVAX010000036.1 GCA_902727935.1 uncultured Sulfurovum sp.
GGATTAGAATGGTTAAAAAATGTCTTGGTCAATGTTTCTCTTAAAAAACAAGAATTTCATATTCTGATTGGCTTACTCAAACGTGCTTTTCTTAAGAACGAATGATTTTCTGTCGTGGAGTAAGCAATTATTTATAAAGTTTATGAAACATTAGATTATGAATTTAATTCTCAGAAAAAGGTAGGGAAAAAGACATTTGATACTTTAGGTTTAGGAAAAAAAGTTGACTCAATCCTACCTGGAATAGAGGCTTATAAAAAACGTAGAAATAAAACGATTATTGGGACAATGAAAACAACACTTCGTGAACGTTGGCAAGAAGTTGCAGAAGAGATTGAACGTACAAAAATACCTGAAATACATCTGCTCACTGTTGATGAAGACATTTCATCAAATAAAGGCAAAGAGATGTCTCAACATAATATTATTGTTGTAGCATATAAATGGGTAGCTGAACGAAAAGATTTGGGAGGGATGAAAAATATTATTTCATTTGAAGAATATTTATTTGATGAACTTCCAAGTATTTATGAGTATTGGAGTAAAAATGACTAAAGCTTTTAATACAGATGAAACTATTAAAATTATTGACTTGTTTGCTGGTATTGGAGGGTTACGTTTAGGTTTTGAACAAGTTTCTCATAAAAAGATTGAAGCTGTCTTTAGTTCAGAATGGAATAAATATTCGGTAGAAACATATAAAGCAAATTTTGGGATGGAAGAAGTGCATGGTGATATTATAAAAATTGATGAATTAGAAGTTCCTGAACATGATTTATTACTTGCAGGTTTTCCATGTCAACCATTTTCTCAAGCAGGGTTAAAAAAAGGTTTTTCAGATATTAGAGGAACACTTTTTTTTGATATCGCTAGGATATTAAAAGAAAAAAAACCAAAAGCTTTTCTTCTTGAAAATGTTAAACAGTTAAAAGGACATGATAAAGGTAGAACCTTAGAAGTAATTATGCAGACATTAAAAGATATTGGATATACAAATGTTCAATATGATTTATTGAAAGCCAGAGAGTTTGGATTACCTCAAAATAGAGAACGGCTTTATATTGTAGGTTTTTTAGATACTCGTGTTGAGTTTACTTTTCCAGAACCCTTAAATATAGAAACAAGAGTTGGTGATATTTTAGATGAAAAAGTAGATGATAAATATACGATATCAGATAAACTATGGGCAGGACATCAAAGACGTAAAAAAGAGAACAAATTAAAAGGAAAAGGTTTTGGTTACAGTATCTTTACTCATGAGTCAGAGTATACCAGTACAATGTCTGCAAGGTACTATAAAGATGGAAGTGAAATATTAATTGCACAAGATGAAAAGAATCCAAGAAAAATAACACCAAGAGAGGCATCAAGACTTCAAGGTTTCCCAACAGATTTTAAAATACCTGTTTCCGATACACAGGCTTACCAACAATTTGGTAACTCTGTTCCTGTTAAAGTAATTGAAGCGATTGCCAAAAAAATGTTAGTTTTTTTATAATGACTAACTCGCAAAAGTACTCTGAAAACCTTTTTTAGGAATAGCAGCTTGAATAATGGCTTTTTGTTTCTCTTTACGTTTAATGTCTTTTTCCACAAAGACTTTTTTACGCGTAACAGGATCCATTTCAGTGTAGTAAATAACAGCAGAGTAAGTACCAGGAGTAGGGATGAATACTTGTGCTTGTTCTGGATTAATTTTTAACTCTTTAGTTGTAAAACGTTTTAGCTCATGCATGTCATCATCAGTACAGCCAGGGTGTGCAGCAATGAGGTAGTAAGTTAAGAACTGTTTTTTACCCATGTCACGGTTGAGTTGGTCATAGAGTTTTTTAAATTCTATGAGGGTGTTTTTTCCTGGTTTTCCCATAAGGTCAAGTACATGTTGTTGGGTATGTTCAGGTGCTACTTTCATTTGCCCCGAAATGTGGTGTTGTACCAACTCTTTTAAGTAAGAATAACCTTGGCGTTTGTCACGGTTAATGAGGTCATAACGAATTCCAGAAGCCACAAAAGCTTTACGCACACCAGGTACAGCTCTCACTTCTTTCATAAGGTTAATAACACGGCTATGGTCAGGTTTCATGGAACCACAGATGTGTTTTGAGTCCACACAGCGTTGATGGTCACAAGTTCCAAAGCTCTCTTTTTTCTCACATTCATAACCATACATGTTTGCTGTAGGTCCACCAAGGTCAGAGATGATTCCTTTGAAGTCTTTGTACTGGGTAAACTCTTTGGCTTCATTGACAATAGACTTTTCACTACGTGTTCTAATGGTTCGACCTTGGTGTACGCCAATGGCACAGAAGTTACACTCTCCCCAACAACCTTGATGGGTCATGATGGAGAACTTAATGGTCTCCAAACATTTTACCTTTCCTTCAGGTCGGTGGTAAGGATGCAGTTCACGGGTAAAGGGTAGGTTAGAGACTTCATCCATTTCAGGTTCGGAGAGGTATCTACAAGGTGGATTTTGAATAGAGTAACGTGTGTCAACAGCTTCACAAAGTCCTTTAGCCCCTTTGGGGTCGTTGTTGTCATAAAATAGGTCAAATAAATCTATGTATTTTTCTTTGTCATCTAAACACTCTTGATGAGAAGGCATTTGGTGGTACTCAGGTACAGGCTCTTTAGAGATATAACAAATACCTCTAACTTTTTTCCAGTCTTCTTTTTTGTCAATGGCTACCGTTAAGTCACGAACAGCTTGTTCACCCATACCATAAATGAGAATGTCAGCTTTAGAGTCAAATAAAATAGGTTTTTTTAGTTTATTTGTCCAGAAGTCATAATGGGTTACACGACGTAGACTCGCCTCTATACCCCCAAGAACAATGGGAACAGTACCTTTAAAGTAACGACGAATAAGATTGGTATAGACATTGACAGCACGGTCAGGACGTTTGTTGTTTTTTCCACCTGGTGTGTAGTCGTCGTTGTTTCTAAATTTTTTGGTAGCAGTATAGTTAGAAACCATAGAGTCAATGCTTCCACCACTCACTCCCCAATAAAGTCTAGGCTCACCCAAACGAGTAATGTCTTTGTCCGATTTATAGTCAGGTTGACCGATGATACCTACTTTGTAGCCCATCTTTTCCAGCATACGTCCAACTGTTGCCACACCAATAAAAGGTGAGTCAATGTAAGCATCTCCAGAGATTAAGATGACATCACACTGTTTCCAGCCAAGTTTCTCCATCTCTTTACGGGTGGTTGGTAGAAAATCTTTTGCTATTGGATTCTTATAATGCTTGTGTGGGTTTTTAGTCTCTTTGTTGTTCGTATACGGAGTATTTTTCTGTTGAGCTTTCATGCTTATTCTCATTTATTAGTATATTTTATTATGGGTGGTTATAGCTTAGATTCTCTGAATATCTCTTTAAGTGTAATAGGGTGAGGTTAAAGCTATGATAAACCTTTAAGAGATTTCATTTGAGGGCATGATTATTAGTCGAAATTAAGAAATTGCTTTCATAAAATAAATAGAGTATAATTTATAAAAGCATAAATTTAGTATCCAAAATAAAAACTAGGGTTAAAATATGAATGATGTAACTTTATCTATTTATACATTGCTCCAAGATATATTTAAAAATGTATGGGAACAACAAAAGTACTCTGAGGTTAAAAATGGAGTATTACTAACATTTAGTATTGCATTATTTGCAATACTTATAAGAGTTTACTTTAAAATTGAATTAGTTATAAATAGTCATAACTATAGTAAAATTATTTTTTTTCTATTAATTCTTTTCTTTATGATTCATATTGTTTTAATATTGCAATCATTTTTCCCTAATGATAGTAATAAAGAGGACTTCAAAGAGGCTAAGAATATAAATATTTTCTTTTTTGGAGATATTCAAAAGGTAAAAAGTACACAATATTTGGATTTAGTTATTAAAAAAGTAAAACCTAATAAAGAAGATATTAATACAAATCCTTTATTGGATTTGGCTAATCAGATTGTTAAGCTATCAGAAATAACACAATTTAAATATACTTCATCTTACTCCACGACAGAAAATCATTCGTTCTTAAGAAAAGCACGTTTGAGTAAGCCAATCAGAATATGAAATTCTTGTTTTTTAAGAGAAACATTGACCAAGACATTTTTTAACCATTCTAATCCA